>PAJL01000014.1 GCA_002706045.1 Flavobacteriaceae bacterium | reverse complement strand
TTCTGGTCTTTCTTTAAAAAGTATAAGGGAAAAGAAAGAGCATCAAATACGACAGATGGATGTTGTTATTGATGAAGACGATCTACCAAAAGAACCAGTTACCCAAGAAGCATTGCTAAAAGCTTGGAAAGCCTACACAGCTAAAATGGATAAGAAAGGTGAAAAGATTATGGCTTCCATATTACAAATGGATACACCTAAGCTAAAAGGAACTACGATTCATCTTACCTACTCCAACAATACAAATAAAATTGAGTTAGAGCGTGCTCAATTTCCACTAATGGCTTATTTAAAGAAAACACTTCTTAACTACGATCTAGAATTAGATATAAAAGTTAATGAAGAAATCGCCAAAAAATACGCTTTTACTCCAAGAGAGAAGTACGAAAAACTAAAGGAGAAAAACCCAAACATTGAACTACTCAAAAAAACGTTTGGGTTAGACATTTAGGTACTTTTATTTTATTCCTACTTAAGCTTAATAAAATAGTAACAATAAGGTATTATAAAGCATACCCTTTTTGTTGAAATTAGTATGACTATACTAATCTCTATTTTGAATACCAAATGAATAAAGTTTACTTCATCCTTGTTTTATCTACACTACTCGTTTCTTGTAAAAATAATAGTAATGACACTTACTCTATACCTTCCAACGAAATAATAGAAACCGCTAAACAAGATGGTTTAAGTGGTGAACAGCTTTCAAAAATATATTGTATAGCCTGTCATCAATACCCAGAGCCTGAAATGCTAACTGTAGATATATGGAAAGATTATATGCTTCCAAGAATGGGCTACATGTATGGCATTTATAAAAATGCAGATGAAAGAAAGGCTCTTTTTGAAAATAATGAAGGTGGTGAGTTGGTAAAAGCCAGTGGATTATTTCCAAACGAACAAACCTTAGATAGTTTATCTTGGAAGAAGATTCAAGATTATTATTTAAATAATGCTCCAAAGGAATTAGCGTTACCACCAAAAAAGATAATTACAAAAGAACTCAAGCAGTTTACCACAATAATTCCAGATCAAAAAGTAAATGTACCAAGTTCTACTATGGCAGAATTTTCAGAAAACGGTCAAATTTATTTAGGTGATGCTTTTACTAAAAGTTTTTCCATTTTTTCTAGTAACCTAAAATTATTAACCTCTGGAAATGTACAAGAAGGTGCTGTAAGCCTTTATGATACAGATGATGCCTTCTGGCTTACCTTAATGGGTAGTTTTTCTCCTACCGATGCCCCAAAAGGGTTAATTGCCACCTTGCCAAAAAAATCTGGAGTAAAATCAACTGTTCCTATAAAAGGTTTACAAAGACCTGTGCATAGTGATTATGGAGATTTAAATGGTGATGGAATAATGGATATTGTAGTTTCAGAATTTGGAAAATGGACAGGTGCGTTGTCTGTTTTCATTCAAAACGATAGTTCTTACACTAAGAAAACCCTACTAGCAAAGCCTGGCGCTATAAAATCATATATGAGAGATATGAACAACGATGGCTTTTTAGATATAGTAGCTCTATTTGCTCAAGCTGATGAAGGCATTGATATTTATTACAACGATGGTAAGGCCAATTTTAAAAGAGACCGAGTACTTCAATTTTCGCCATCTATGGGAGGATGTTTTATGGATCTTATAGATTATAATGATGATGGCTTATTGGATATCATTTACACAGCTGGAGATAATGCAGATTATAAACCTATAATGAAGCCGTGGCATGGTATATATATTTATTTGAATGATGGAAATAACAAATTCAAACAAGAGTTATTCATTCAACATAATGGAGCGTACAATGCCATAGTCAATGACTTTGATGGAGATGGCGACAAGGATATAGCTGCGATTTCTTTTTTTCCTGATTGGGTAAATACACCTGAAGAAAGTTTTGTTTATTATGAAAACACAGGAAATAACACATTTCAAAACTTCACTTTTCCTGAAGTAAATAAAGGCCGTTGGGTAGTTATGGATGCCGCTGACTACGATAAAGATGGTGATACAGATTTAATTTTAGGCTCCTTAGCATTTGAAGTAATTCCAAAACTTGGCTATGTTGAACAATGGATAAAAGATGGTATTCCGTTTATTATTCTTAAGAATAATTTGAGATAATCGCTTGTTTATAACATGTCTAAATAAGAGGAAACTTTCACTTGTTTATAAATGTTAAAAAAAATGGCATAGCATTAAATTCAATTCACATCACTTGTATTTATTGGGTTTATAGAATTTCAACACTAAATAATTTAAAAAATCTTTGTTACTAAAAGGTAAATTATCTAATTAATAATAGGTCATTCTCATAATGTTTAAAACACATCCTTAATGTTTCGTTTGCAATTATTTTAAATAGCTTTTAAAATGACTTTACAAAGCGCCAGTAATTTTAAGTCATTAATTATTAACCAATTTATTTAATCACAAAAACTATTTAAAATGAAACGTAAGTTACTTTCTCTGATGATGTGCGGATTTGGTTTAGTATCAATAGCACAGAGTCAATTTCCAACCACTATGGTTGACACAGATTGGGATGCTACAACAGTAGTAGTTCCTCCATCTCCTTTTCAACTCCAAGTATTATTTATTGGTGGAGAAGATATGGTACAAACAGGTCTTAATGAAGAAGTACCTGCTAAGCAATGGCACGATTTTATCGGTTTTACTCCTTTAACAGCTGAAGACTGTGTAGATGATCCTAATGCTATTGGTTGGGCTTCTGTAAATCACGAAATGATTATTGCTGATGACAAAATCGGTGATGGTGGTGGAATGACTACCTTCTTATTAGGTAGAAACCCTTCTACTGATGAATTATATATTATTCCACAAACTTTAAGTGATGGTCGTGAAGGTGACTTCTTTAATGTAGATTTTTCTGCTATTGGTGAAACAGGGATGAACTGTGGAGGTATTAACTCTAACATTGATGGTCGTGTTTGGTCTGCTGAAGAATGGTTTAGAAATAGTAATAATGACGTTTACGATAGTGGTAATGGTGTAAGAGACATTAGTGACTACACTATTAAATACACAGAGTTTGAAATGGCTAACTTCCAAACGATTCCAAAATACCAAAACTTCAACTGGATGGTAGAAATAGACCCAAGAGCTTCTAAAGCAATACGCAAACAATACAATTGGGGACGTCAACCNTTTGAAGGTGGTACAATTGCTAATGATAACCAAACNGTTTATATGGGTGCAGATGCAACTCCTGGTTTATTNACAAAATTCGTTGCNGATACTCCTGGTGATTTTACTTCTGGAACAACTTATGTTTATAAGCATGATAATGCTGGTGATCCTTGGGTTGAAATAGACAACTCTAACTTCTCAAACATGTTGAACTTTACAGATTTAGCTATTGCTGCTGGTGCTACAATGTTCAACCGTTTAGAATGGGTTACTATAAACAAAAACAATGGTAAAATATATATGACTGAAACTGGCAGAGACAATCCTGCTTCTAGCTGGTCTGATGACGCTACTGCAGGTGGAGTTTATGCTCCTCATCATATGCAAAGAGCTATAGATCAAGGAGCAACTGGTCCTGACGATGCTTCATATTGGGATTATTACGGACGTGTTTTAGAATACGATCCTGCTACTGGAGATGTTAATATTTTTGTTGAAGGTGGTCCTTATTTTACAACAAGTCCTGATGTTGCTAACTATCCAACAAAGCATTTATCTAATCCTGATGGTTTAAACATGCTTTATGTGGATGTTGATGGTACACCAAAAACATATATGTTAATCAATGAAGATTTAAATGGAACGTCTTTTGGTAGAACTCCATCAGAATATCCTAACGATCGTATGTGCGAAATGTACATTTTAGACATGGACGTTGCTAACCCTACGGTTGACGATTTAATTCGTTTAACCCAAACTCCTAGAGGTGCTGAAATTACTGGTGCTTGTGCTACAGCTGATGGTAAATCTGTTTTGGTAAACTCTCAGCATCCTGATGGTGCTAACCCATTCCCATACAATAACTCATTAACTTTTGCTATCACTGGGTTTGATGATCCTACAGCATTAGCAACATTATCTAGTAGAGAGTTTAATTTTGATTCAAACAAATTTGGAATTTATCCTAATCCAACAGAGCGTATCTTATACTTAAGCGAAACTACTGATTGTGCTTTATATGATATTACAGGAAAGCGTATTGGTGTATATCGTAACACAAAATCAATAGATATTTCTGGTATCCAAACAGGAACATATTTATTAAAAACTAGCGAAGGGATTACTAAAAAAGTAATCATTAAGTAAGCTTTTTAGAAAATTTTAGCCGGATGAGTAAATCATCCGGCTTATTTCATTTTATAATATTATGAAGATAAATACTCACATTGTTTTAGTTGGCTTGTTGCTTGGATTTGTTTTTTCTCTTTTTAGCCAATGGTCAGATTCTAATTTTAACGACCTTAATAATTACAAAGGTTATAGACCAAATGTAATAGGTGAAATCAACGCTGAATTTAAGGAAGATTTAGATTTTTTAGTTGAAGAGTCGACCAATTTTAGAGAAAGTGTTGATGGTTTTATAAACCAAAATCAGTCCAAACAAAATGTAGATAAGTCTTATAGAGCTTTACGAGATGCTTTTAAAAGTGTAGAGTATATTATTGAATATTCAGACAAGGAAGCTTATGATAAAATTGTCAATGGAGCTCCATTACCCAAATTAGAACAAAAAGTTTCTGATCTTACAGTACTTGAACCACACGGGTTGCAAGTTATTGATGAGATGATTGCTGGTTCGGATTTTTCTAATAAAGATGAAAAAGAAGCCTTTTTAAAAGAGGTTGAACTTTTTGAAAAAAACATCAAAAAAATTAACACCTATCTTAAAATTAGAAAATTTAACGATAGACAATTTTTTGAAGCTAGCAGACAATCCATAATTCGTTTGGCTTCATTAGGTATCACAGGTTTTGATACCCCTGGAACACTGCAAGGCATTGAAGATGCTGACAAAGTTTTACAAACTATAAAAAAATACACTAGCTTATATAAGCCAGAATTAAACAATGTGAATCAAATTGAGTTATTAAAGAAAAACTCAAATATTATTTCAAAAGGTTTAAAGATTATTAAAGGATCTGACTTTGAAAATTTCAATCGTTTGGTTTTTATTAAAGAAGTTATAAATCCTTTATATAAAAATATTAAAGACATTCACTTGGCTTTAAATTATGAAACCATTGATGAAGTTTCAAGATATCCACAAGCCGTTAATTATACTTCAGAAAATTTATTTGAGAAAGATTTTCTGAATAACTTCTATTATGTTAGTTTAAGTAAAGACGATACTTACGATGAAAAATCAGAATTAGGCCGTTTACTCTTTTACGATCCTATTCTATCTCAAAAAAACACCATGTCTTGCGCAACTTGTCATGATTCTAAAAAAGCATTTACTGACGGAAAAACACTGAGTTCTTCTAGTAATGGCGGTCACCTTGAGCGTAATGCCATGACTTTAAATTATTCTGTTTATGCCACAAAATACTTTCACGATTTAAGAGCGCAACGCTTAGAGGATCAGTTTGAACATGTGGTACTAAGTGAAAAAGAATTCAACTCTTCATACAAAGAGATTTTAGAAAAAATTAAAAATAGTCCAACGTACGTTGACTTGTTCAGAAAAGCATTTCCAAACAGTAATCAAATAAGATTTAATGACATTGACTATGCTCTAGCAGCTTACGTAATGCAACTTAATACGTTTGACAGTCCTGTAGATCAATATTTTCAAAATAAAATAGATCAATTACCAAAAGCTGTAGAAAGAGGTTTTAATCTCTTTACAGGCAAAGCAGCTTGTGCAACATGTCATTTTGCTCCATTATTTTCAGGAAACTTACCTCCACTTTATATTGATAGCGAGGCCGAAGTTTTAGGCGTACCTAATCACAAACAAGAACCTTGGGCTTTTGATGAAGACAAAGGCAGATACAGCAATGGTCTTACGCAAGAAGTCGCTTCTTTTTATGAAGGAGCATTTAAAACCTCAACTGTGAGAAATATCGCTTTAACAGCACCATACATGCATAATGGAGTTTTTGACACGTTAGAAGAGGTCATGGACTTTTATAACAAAGGTGGTGGATCCGGAAATGGACTAGACTTAGAACATCAAACTCTATCTAGTGATCCATTAAACTTAACTGAGCAGGAAATATCAGATATTATTAAATTTATGGAAGCGCTTAGCGATACTAAATCTTTTGATCAGCCAAATGATTTACCAAGAGATTTTCCTGATGAAAACTTAAATAAAAGAGCCTTATAGTTATCTGTTATTTCTAAAAACAGAGAATAATACTTCAGAACTTTCTATATTAAATTTTTAAAATATCTTTGATAAACGAAATTTAATATGAGAGCACTTCTTGGATTATTATTAATTGTGGTTATTGGCTTTACAAGTTGTGAAGGCAGAAGAACTTCTAATCAGTCTTTAGCGGATAGCGTTGAAGAATTCAAAAAAACAGTAAATTTCCAAAAGGATATTTATATTCCTGAAACCTATATTGAGCGTGAAGTTGATACACTTTTAAGTAACGGATTTCATGTAAAAATAAAGAGCTATTCTGATATGTCTAACAGTGTTCTTTTTACCAAAATAAAAGACACTATTAACTATCAAACTCATTATAGAAACTTCAAGTTCGATATTTTAGTTGAAAAAGACGGAAAAATCATTTACAATAAAAGCTTTGATAAAAAGAAGGCTAATAAAGCCTTTGGATTTAGATCTAATTTTGAGCAAGGTTCTGAACTACATAACTTTCATGAGTTGGCTGTATTAAAATCGGTTCAGGTAGATGATGACCCTAGCCTGACTAACAATGTGGCAATAGATTTCATTTATACCATACCAGAAACTGAACGTAGGTCTTACCATAGAATGACAATTAATAGTAAGGGACGATCAAATTTTATTCAAACTGCTAAAAAATAATTATGCTAGGATTAAAATTACCAACAGACCCNAGATGGGTAAATATTGTTGAGAAAAATGTTGAGGATATACTAACTGACCATGCTTTCTGTGAGCAAAAAGCAGCAAGTACAGCTATTTCGTTAATTGTTGGCTTTCCTGAATACACGGAACTTGTACAGGAAATGATTGATTTAGTTGAAGAGGAAATGAGCCACTTTAAAATGGTTCATGATTTGATACTTGAAAGAGGTTGGACACTTGGTCGTGATCGTAAAGACGACTATGTAATTGCGTTATTAAAATTCTTTCCAAAAGGAGGTAGTAGAACCACACAATTAGTACATAGATTATTATACGCAGCACTTATTGAAGCTAGAAGTTGTGAACGTTTTAGATTACTTTCAGAAGAACTAGAAGATAAAAAATTAGCTAAGTTTTACCGAAAACTAATGATTAGTGAAGCTAACCACTACACTATGTTTTTAAATTTTGCTAGAAAATATGGTGAACGAAAAGAGGTTGATGAAAAATGGCAGAATCTTTTAGAATATGAAGCTGAAATTATGAGAGACTTAGGTACAAAAGAAACCATACATGGATAAAAAGAAAAAAGCCTCGATATTAATTCGAGGTTTTTTCTTTTATGTGTTTTTGAAAATATTATAGCTTAATTCCGAAACCAAATTGAATAACATGGTTTGTTGCTTTTGCTTCTGTTAAATCTTCATCTAAGATATTACTTAAACCTAAAGTTAATCTTGTATCAATAAAAAGCTCATCTGTAATCATATACTCTAATCCTGCAACACCAGAAAAAGTAAATGTTGCAAAACCATCTTTATCCTCCCAGGTTTTTAAAGCTGGTTGAGGACCTACTCCAACAGTAAATCGATCAGATAGCATAAATCTTAAAAGTATAGGCATTTTAATATAATCTGCTCGTAGCGATTCATCCTTACCACCTTCAGCAGACCACTGTATTTCCGTTAATAAAGAGATGTCTTCTGTAAACCCATAATCAACAAAACCAGCAAAAGCAAAACCATTACGATGTTTGTTTTCAAAATCAGCATCAGGATCAAAATCTAAATTGGAAATATTGAGAGCTCCTCTTACACCATATCTTACGTCTTGAGAAAAACCAGAAACAGTAAAAGCTACGAAGACAAGGGCGAATAGTAATTTTTTCATTTAAAATTTATTAAGACTTGAGTAAGCGAATATAAATTAAATTATAATATTGAATTCAATAATCGGATTTTTGTACAGAAATACTAGACGAAAGGATAACTGTAATCTTATAATTCTACGCTAGACACCGTTTCATAGTACATGCTTTTAATAATACCATCTGACAAACCAATCTTTGGTACATAGATATCCTTAGCTCCACTCCATTTCATCGCAGACAAATATATTCTTGTTGCAGGAATAATAACATCCGCTCTATCTTGATTAAGATTCAACTTTGTTATACGCTCTTCGTAAGAATAACTTTGTAAAGTCTTATAATAACTGGTTAAATAAAAGTATGTTAAAGGTTTCCCGATTGCCTTTCCTGAAATTTTAAAAATCTTATTGATATTTCCACCAGAACCTATAAGGTCTATTTTTTCGTATTGCTTGGTGTTTTCGTTAATCCACTTTTCTAATTCTTGCCAAGTCTCGTTTTTTACGATATCGTTGAGCAGTCTAACCGTACCTATTTTAAAAGATCTGGATTTTATTTTTTCACCATTATGAATGATGGAAAACTCTGTACTACCACCACCAACATCAACATAAAGATAGGTTTTGTTTTCATCTATAAACTCATGTAAATCAGTTGCCGCAATAATAGCTGCTTCTTCTTCACCATCAATAATATCGATATTAATTCCCGTCGTATCTACAATTTTTTGTGCCAGAGGTTCACTGTTTTTAGCTTCTCGCATTGCGGAAGTTGCACAAGCTTTATAACGAACGACACCATGAGATTTTATAAGCAAACTAAAGGCTTGCATGGTATCAATCATTCTATTTTGATTGTATTCTGAAATTTCGCCATTCATAAACACATCTGCACCTAGCCTTATGGGCACACGTACCAATGAGTTCTTTTTGAAAATGACTGGTACATCATCTTGAATGATTATGTTAGAAATTAGTAGTCTTACAGCGTTAGATCCAATATCTATAGCTGCGTATTTTTCAATCTTCAGCATGTTATCCTTCTAATTTTTTTAAATAATAGTCGTAAGTATCAAATTGAGCTCTTACTTTTTCCTTATCGTTTCTACGATATTGATTATCTTGTGTTTCATTTACAATACGAGCCTTAACATTATCATTCCAACAAATTTCAAATAAATCTTGAAGCTCTTTCTTGATGTCTTCATCATAAATTGGACAACTTACCTCTACTCTATTATCTATGTTTCTAGTCATCCAATCTGCCGAAGATATATAAATTTTTGGATCATCGTTATTTCCAAAAATATAAAGACGTGTGTGTTCTAAGAACTTATCTATAATACTGATTATCTCAATATTTTCACTCATACCTTCAATACCTGGAACCAAACAGCACAAACCTCTAACAATCATCTGAATTTTTACGCCTGCTCTACTTGCTTCGTACAATTTATCAACCATCTTATAACTACTGATGCTATTCATCTTTAGCTTTATATAAGCTGGTTTTCCACTTTTAGCATTATCAATTTCGTGATCAATTAAACTAAATAATTTTGATTTAGTATAATGCGGCGATGTTATAATATGCTTGTATCTATTGATCTTATAATTGACTTCAAAAAAGTTGAAAACTTTATTGACATCCTTGAGTATTTTTTGGTTTGAAGTCAATAAAGTGAAATCTGTATAAAACTTAGCTGTAGATTCATTAAAATTTCCAGTGCTTATAAATCCGTAACGCACTAATTTTTCATTCTCTTCGCGCTCAATAACACACATTTTACAATGTACTTTAAGACCTGGAACACCAAACAACATATTAACTCCTGCATCCTGCATTTGTTCTGCGTAATGAATATTGGCTTCCTCATCAAAACGAGCTCTAAGTTCTATGGAAACCGTAACATGTTTTCCGTTTTTAGCTGCATTTATCAAAGAACTGGCTACATGAGAAATTTGGGCAAGTCTGTATATGGTAATTTTTATAGATCTAACTTTAGGATCTAGAGCTGCTTCTCTTAGGAATTTCACTACATAAGAAAAGGTGTGATATGGAGCATAAACCAAATAATCCTTCTTTGCAATGGTTTTAAAGATACTTTCCTCTAAACTTAACCCTTGAACAGGTAAAGGTTTTATTTTATCATACAACAAATCTGTTCTTCCAAGACTAGGAAAGTCCATGTAATCTCTACGGTTATGATAACGACCACCAGGAATAATACTATCTTTAGAGTCAATCCCCATCTTTTCTAAAAGAAAATTTAATGTGTCTTCATCAATACTTTTGTCATAAACAAAGCGTATTGGCTCACCTATCTGTCTATCTTTTACACTTGCAGAAAGTTTATCAATAAAACTTTTACTTAAATCACTATCGAATTCTAATTCACCATCTCTAGTAATTTTTATCATGTGAGATGTTATCGTTTCATAATCAAATATGTTGAATATTTCATCTAAACAATACCTGATGATATCATCTACCATGATGATGTAATCAGCACCATTTTTCTTTGGCAAAACCACAAAACGATCCATAGCCTTTGAAATTTCAATAAGTGCATATTGATCTGGACCATTTTTGTTAGACATCTTTATACTTAAATAGCCTGTAGTATCTTTTAAATGTGGTAATTCTACATCTTCATTTAGCACAATAACAACAAGAGCTGGACTTATTTCTTGATAGAAATAATTACGTATAAAATCGTGCTGATCCTTAGCTATATGTGTTTCATTAATCACATGAATATTTTCTCCTTTTAGCTCTTCATCTATCGATTCTAGAATCTCAATACTTTCGCTTTGTTGGTCTATTACAATTTTGGTTATTTCCTCTAATAGATCACCTGCACTAATACCTCCTAGTTCTGCTTTTCCTGCTTTTCCTGCTTCATAAATACGTTTAACCGTTGCATATCTTACCTTGAAGAATTCATCTAAGTTATTAGAGAATATACCTAAAAATCTTAACCGTTCAATAAGAGGAACTGCCTTATCTGCTGCTTCTTGAAGTACCCTTGCGTTAAACTGTAACCAGCTTAGCTCTCTATTGATATAAATATTTTTGTCTTTTGTCATTATCTTATTTCCTTAGGAATAATGATGTATTCCGTGGTGCCTTGTTTTAAATCTTTCCAGTTTTCAATATTGAAATTTAACTTTACCAAACCGCTTGTGGGAAGGTTATCAATATATTTATCGCCAAATATATTGGAAATTGAGGTGAAAGCATGATTGTGACCAAAAATCATAACAGTATCATAATCATTGGATAGATTTTTGATAAATCTTGTGACATTCTCACCTAAAAAATCATATAGTTCTTCATCAACATGAATAGAATCTTCAGATATTTTTAAATGTTTAGCAAAAATTTTGCAAGTACTTAATGCTCTATTGGCTGGACTTGAAAAAATTTTTTCTGGTAAATTTACCCTATTTAAGAACTCTTGAGCGACTAAATTAGCATCATTTATTCCTCTGGACTTTAATGGTCTATCTCTATCAACAACATTAAATTCCCACGATGATTTTCCGTGTCTTACTAAGATTACTGATTTCATAAATTATCGATTAAGCACAAATTTCATCGACAAAATGTTGTTTATATCCGTTTTAACGATTATTTTGCCCCCTTAACTCTAATATTTGTGTATGATTTAAGTTATAATTTCTTTTGTTATGTAAAATTAATGTAAATGACCCCAAATCAAAAATATATTAATCCATTCTGTTGTGCATTTACATTAACATTGCTTCCCTCTACATTTTTACAAAACAAATTTTCAGTACTTATGATTAAGTAGCTATCTAATACACAGAATTTAATTCTGAATTTAGTTTGCTTAATTCTTAGGTATACAACATTAAATAATGTTATAAAAGTAAAGTATGAAAAATAGATACTTTTGTGATTCAATAGTAAATGTATCTAGGATTGTTTTAATAGTGTTTTCTATTATTACTCCTAATTTAATATTAGCACAACAAGCACCATCAATTCAATCTGGAGTTACGTTTCAGTGGGAAGATACACAATCAAGCCTTAGTGATCCTGCAACTATACAGTCCGTTACTATTAATGGTACGGAATACAATACATTTGTTGTTCCTACGAGTTATGAATTGACCACATTAGGTCCTGATGGTCACTTTAGAAATGGTATTATGTTAAATGGAAGTGATCTAGGCGTAAACAGTAGTTTTACGAGTTGGAATACAGATGCCATAAGTGCTTTTCAAGATAAAAATCTAAATCACTACTTCACTTCTAACTTTAATGGTAGAAATATTTGTTCCAATTTTGGTGCAGTAGAATCAACGGATGCTCAAAAGCAAACAATCTTTTACAGCCCTTCTATCCCTGCTAATGAAGGAAGTGTTTTAGCAGTTACTGAAAGAGGTGGAAATAACTGTTTTTATATAGAAATCTGGGGAACACCTAATGGTGGTGGCCCAGAACAAGTATTAGGCTCTACATTTGTAAGAAACACAGGTAATTATACTGGTTGTAATTTTGGAAGCCCTTATAATAACTCTGACTATTGGCAATCTGGAAGATGTAATGAAAATGGACAGACTATAGGTATAGCTCTATTTTATTTAAATGATATTGCGCCTATTGGTTCAAAAATCACTAAAATAGAGTTTGTTGCCGCTACAAGAGACCATGGAGATGGTAAGTTTTTTATACTTCAAAAATATGCCATAGATAGCCATGATGTAAATTGTATAAATTCTACATATAGTGGTGATATCGATTTAGGTAACAATGTGCCTGCCGGTTCAACATATCAATTAGTATCAGGTCCTACACCGGCTGGTCAGTCGTTTCAATTAAACTCTGATGGCACATATACTTATGTACCAAATGATGGTTTTACAGGTGACGTCACTTTTGATTATAGTGTTTGCCTACCTGCACCAAATACATCCGTCTGTGATGAGGCTACTGTTACATTAACCTATGTTAATAAACCTACGGAACCTGAAGTACAAATAGGTTGTGACCCTACAAGTGGTAACTTTTTAATTGAAGTTATTAATCCTGTTGGTGATGAGTTTGAATATAGTCTTAACAATGGACCATTTCAAAGTTCACCAATATTTTCCAGATCATCTGGTACTTATANNCTTAGAGTAAGAAGTAGCTANACNCAATGTGAAAACATAAANTTAGATCCTATTGTTCTTACNGGTATGAATTTAACNGCTACAGTAACTGATGTTCTATGTAAACTTGAAAACACAGGAGCTATAGATATAACNGTAACAGGCGGTACTCCACCTTACTCTTATGAATGGAATAANACTGCTACTTCGGAAGATATTTCTAATGTTTNTGGNGGTACNTANANNGTANNNGTTACCGATGCTAATGGTTGTACTATATCTGATAGTTATACTATAAATCAACCTTCTCAAGAGTTAGTAACATCACTTTCNACTTNAAACGTAAGCTGTTATNGTGAATCTGATGGTTCTATTGANCTTACNGTTTCTGGTGGCACAGCTCCTTACACTTACAATTGGAATACAGGAGCTACTTCTCAAGATTTAAANAATTTAGCACCAGGATCTTATGATGTTACCGTTACAGACGCAAATGGTTGTACTTCAACTAGTCAANTTTCAATATCACAACCTAGTTCTGNATTAACAGCAAATATNATTAGTNTAGAAAATATTGANTGTAATGACGATNCTTCTGGAANTATTAGTGTTGAAGGTGTTGGCGGAACTTCTCCATACTCATATTCTATCAATGGAGGTACAAGTTATCAAAATGGCGGATTATTTGAAAATTTAGCTGCTGGCAATTATACTATAACAGTTTTAGATTCAAACGCTTGTTCTACTACAATTGATGCTCAAATTACTGAAGCCGAAACTTTACAAATTTCAATTGAAGATTATAATGACGTTTCTTGTTATGGCGAATCTGATGCCAATATTTACACCTATGTTGAAGGAGGAACTCCTCCATACGCTTTTAGTTGGAATAATGGCGCTACAAGTCAAGATATAACAAATATTGCACAAGGAAATTATTCGGTTACTGTAACTGATGCTAATGGTTGTACAGCTACAATAGGTCAAAACATTTCTTCTCCATCTAGTGCACTAAGTTCAAATATAAATATTACACACGCTACTACCTCTCAAGGTTGTAACAATGGACAAGCAACAATAAATGTTTCTGGCGGTACTGCACCATACACCTATTTATGGAGTAATTCTGCTGATAGCCAAACTAGTGCTACTGTAACTAATTTNAGTAATGGAAANCACTCTGTAACTATNACCGATGCAAACAACTGTCAAATNANAGAAAATATNGTNATNGAATGTAATGANACCTGTGATACTCAAGTTANTATAGATAACACAGANAATGTNTCTTGTTANGGNGAAGCNACAGGNTCTGCAACAGTATCCGCAGCCTCAGCATACAATCCAANTGCTACATATACATTTACTTGGAGTACAGGTCAGGTTGATTCTGGNGTAACNAGCAGTACGCTTAACAACTTACCATCTGGAGACTATGATGTTTCGGTTACTATGGATGGAACCGTATGTTCTTCTGTTCAAAAATCATTTACCATAACGCAACCAGATAGTCCTTTAAGTATCTCTACTATTGTAACAGATTTATTAGGACCTCTTACCAATGATGGGATAATCTTGGCAACAGTTTCTGGTGGAACTCCTCCTTATTCATATTTATGGAGTCCTGGAGGTGAAACAACTCCTAGTATTTTAGGCTTATCTGTCGGTTCATATACTGTAACCGTAACGGATGCTAACTGTTGTACATTATCAAAATCTGCATCAGTAGACTCAGGTACTTGCCATGATTTATCTATTTCTGGTACTTCGACACCTGTAGTTTGTAATGGAGAAAGTAATGGTACTGCTACTGCTATAGTTTCTAATGGGACTGGACCATTTACTTATACTTGGGATTCTTTAACTGACACAACACCTACAGTTTCAAGCTTACCAGCTGGAGATTATACTGTAACAGTTACGGATGAAACTACTTTATGTGAAGAATCTACAACTATCACTATTTCAGAACCTGATACTTTGAGTGCTTCTACTAACCCATCTCATATATTATGTAAAGGAGATAGTACAGGATCCATAGATTTAACAGTTTCTGGCGGAACACAACCTTATACTTATTTATGGAATAATGGAGCTACAAGTGAGGATATTAATAACTTGTCAGCTGGTACTTATTCTGTTACCATAACTGATGCTAATGGTTGTATTACTACAGCTCAAAATACAATTAGTGAACCTTCTGAAAATCTTTCTGCATCCGTTACACAAACAGTTAATGTAGATTGTTCTGGATATGATACAGGAAGTTTCATAATTGAAGCATCTGGTGGAGTTTCTCCGTATTCATATTCTATTGATAATGGTATAACATCTCAATCTGATGGGATTTTTGATAATTTATCGGCATCAAATTACACTGTTCTTGTTACAGACTCTAATAACTGTACGTTTAGTTTAGATATAACTATTTCTGCTGACGATACAGAAAACCCAGAAATATCTGTACCATCTACAATCACAATAGAGGGTTGTAGCACTACGGATATCACAGAAAGCAATGCTTTATTCACCTATAGTTCAGTAGAATCAGCAGATGTTCAATCTATATTTCAATCTAATTCAGATTACAATGCCTCAGATGATTTTAGCATTGAAAATATAACTTATATTGATGTTATAACTTCAACTGATAATTGTCCAATAATTGTAACTCGAACATTTACAATTACTGACAACTGTAATAATACTGCTAGTGCTGTACAAACCATAACTATAGAAGATACAATTGCACCTATTATCAATATTCCTTCTGATATTACTATTGAATGTACAGACGATTCATCAAGTAATAATACAGGTCAAGCTACAGGTAATGATCACTGTAGTACTGTTACTATCACACAAATTGATAATGAAACACCTGGTACNTGTGGNAATACAAAAACTATAGTTAGAACNTGGACTGCTACTGATGAATGTGGAAATACNACTTCTGCNGATCAAGTTATTACTGTCGAAGATACCACTCCTCCAATTTTAACTTTACCTGAAGATATTACTCTAGAATGTGGCGATGATACTTCCAGCGATAATACTGGTTTAGCTAAAGGAGAAGATTCATGTAGTGGTGTAACTATTTCAGAATCTGATAGCGTTACAAATTCATGTGGAAATACACAAGTTATTGAAAGAACCTGGACTGTTTCAGATAATTGTGGTAATGTAACAACAGGTGTACAAACAATAACTGTTGTAGACACCGTTGCACCTGTTCTTACTGTTCCTACAGATGTAACTATAGAATGTACAGAAGATACTTCTCCTGCCAACACAGGTCAAGCTACAGCTACAGATGATTGTGCTACACCAAGTATCTCATACTCGGACGTAGAAACAGCTGCATGTGGAAATACCAAAACTATCATCAGAACTTGGACGGCTACTGATGCTTGTGGAAACACAACTTCTGCTGATCAGACTATAACCACTGAAGATACAACGCCTCCTACTTTCTCTGTTCCTGCAAACTTAACCTTAGAATGTGATCAGGATGTCAACGACCTTGTAATTACAGGTAACGTTACCGATGAAAGTGATAACTGCTCTTCAAACCTTGAGGCTACATTTACAGACACTATAGTAGATGGTGCTTGCGCTGGAAGCTTTACCATTAACCGTGCTTGGTCTTTATCTGATGACTGTGGAAACACTACTGCTCTTGTACAGACCATCTCAGTTCAAGATACTACTGCACCAACTTTCAATGAAAGCCTACCTGCAGATATTACTGTGGAGTGTGAAGATTTATTAGATGCTGAAAACTTAACTGCTACCGATAATTGTGGTGATGCTACAGTA
>PAJL01000013.1 GCA_002706045.1 Flavobacteriaceae bacterium | reverse complement strand
AAATTTACTCTAAACAAGAATTTATTCAGAAATTAACAATACCAACCCGAAGCTTAAAAGGGATGAAAATTTTAGAGAAAAAGGAAATAGAAGGAAAGATTGTTAAGCTAAAATTTATAATTAATTAAACATGAATTTAAAGCTAAGACATATCACATTATTTATAGTAAGTATGCTTTTTGTTGCATGTGCCATGGAAACAAAAAAAGCAAAAAGTGAAAGCTATGATGTATTTGCAACGGAAGAAGTAGAAGCTTCAGAAGAAGTCGAGGCTTTAGAAGAATATGTTATTGATGCAGAATATGAGTTTAATAATCAGCTTATCAACCAAAAATTACAAGACTTCTACGACTTATTAGCCTTACAAAGCGAGCATCCTGAGTTTAACAATGAAGTCGCTGAACAATTAAAAAACTTCACTAACGACTCCATCAACAAATATAAAACCGATGATTTTTTCATCATAAAAAATATAAAACCTATAGGCAAGGCTGTTTTTGTTAATGATAGTACTCAAAAACTAAAGCTTTCTTATAATAAGGTATCTGACAACTCAAAAACAACAGACACCATCTATGCGATTATAACTAAAAAACAGATTAAAGTAGATGATGAAACTTTAATTTCTAATAAGATTCAATTTTCCAAAGAATAGAAAACCTCAAATCTAGTTCTTAACCACTATCATTTCTGAATAACTATTTACCCTCAAAAGATAAATTCCAGATTGAGAAGAGCTAAATTTAATTCTGGTAGTATTATTGACACTATCAAAACTGGTAGAAACATTTATTTGTCTCCCTCTTAAATCAAATACACTAATCACATCTGAGATATTAGTATTGGTTACATACACTTCCTTATCTTGAGTTGGATTAGGATAAATTTTATGATTTGAAACTTCAAAATCTTCTATACTTAACGAACCTTCAAAATAAGGCACAGCAAAATCAAATACCTCTGTAGCTACTTCATGACCAATAAATCTTCCTGGAATATCATCTGCTGGTGGATGAATTCCACCCCAAATACGGCTTAAACTCGTTTGATCTGAAGCGTCTTTATAAGTTGCCCATTGTAAAACTACATCTACGGATGGTCCTTCCTCAAAAACTAAAAATTCATTTTTTCTAGCCACAAACTCACCTAAACCTCCAGGAAAATATTCGCTTCCTGTCATCATTGTCATCAATTCTGATGCAGCTCTTGAATATGTTGAATGCCCTGAAACATAGCCTGCAAAAGGGGGTGTAACAAATGTAGGCCTTTGGTAAGGAAACCAATTTTCAGCTAAAATCCAACCTACACCAGCCATATCTGTTTCGGTATTTCCGATATAATCGTGCCCTTTCCATGTGTATAATTTTATTTTGCCTACGTGTTGGTTTGCAAACCCAGCTAAAGGATCTCCAGCTTCTACGACTTCAATATAATTTTCAATGAGTTCAATACCTCCTACATGATAATTACTCAAAGTATTATCGGTACTTTGTCCTCGTAAAGCCATAGACCTAATTGCAGAAATAGGTCTAATGTAATCGTACCAACCTTTTACGCTCCATGCTGAAATAGCCGAATCATGCATACCACCACCAAGAATAAAATAGGCTTTTACATCCCATTCAAGTGGGTCTAATTCATCTCCTTCACCTTGAAAACGTCTTTCAAATTGTGGATGATCATTGACATAGTTTAATATCGTAAACCAATGTCCTGGTGGAGTTTCAGAATGTGGTCCATCCGCCCAAAACTCAGCTAATACCCTTCCGTAATCGCCTCTTGGCACCATGTTCACTTCATACGGGTTTCCGGTTATGGGATTTACTGTATGCCCATTACTCATAGCACCTCCATCAAAAAAGTTGTAAAAACTAGGAAAGTCTAAATACGTTGTTGGAAAATTACTAATATCCACATTACCAAAAGAATTTGGTGATATATCCCACATTACTCCATCAGTAGGATCTAAATGCGATTGCCAAATAGAAACCATAGAAAACCCCCATTTATATGCATCACTAGAATCATTATTATCGATTAGACTTATCCGTGGTGGCGAAGAAGGATCATGATATACATTGTAAAAATCACCATCTCTTTCATAGGTTACTTTATCTTCATCTGTTAAAGCAAAAGGAAGGACATTTCCCCATTCAGGACTTAGAAAGCCAGGTATATTTCCATCAATAACATTTCCTGACTGATCAATAAAAACCTCAAAAGCCAAAGGCTGCCATCTATTTGGATCTGTCATAGGTGTATTATCATTTACATCTAAAGCAAGAGGAGCATTTATAGGTGTGTAGTAATCATTATCATAGCCAGTTGATTCTCTAGAACCATCCTGAAGTCCATAATCGATTATAGTTTGAGCTACATAGTTTCCTAAAGCTGCGGCATTGCCAGATTCGTATAATAAAGAAGTATCATTTATATCATAACCTAATTCATCCATAAGCAAGTCGTACAAAACTTGCAATGATGCTGCTTGTGGTGCATTTTGAAAGCGATAAGACAGTAGACGATACATGGCATAACTTATTGCTTTTTCTTGTGAGGTAACTACAGATTCTGAAGGTAAAAAATCGGCCAATGTGCTTGAAAAACTATGAACTGAATTCCCCATTAAATATGGACTGGCTACATCATCATAAATTGCCCAAATATCATACATTGCTATACTTGAATGAAATAAGTTTCTAGCATGGACAGTAGGTCTTGCAAAGTCACCTCGTATAGACTCTAGCAAAGCTTCATTCCACAATCTTGCTACAGAAACATTTGTTGGAAGATTATCTGCACCTAAACTTACATCAATAGAAACTGGCAAACTAGAACAAGTGTCATTAGATTCTGTAACTGAAATATGCCCTATTTCCTCTATGGCCCATTTTACTGTTATTTGTCCTGTATCTTGACCACTCATAATTTCACCTCCAGTAACTTGCCAAGATGCTGTAGATTCTGTACCTATAGCATAACTGTAAGTTTCTGTACTGAGAAAAGATGATGATACATTTCCTACTATGGTCTGAGAATCTATATAACTACATGAGCCATCATCTAATGTTGCGTCTGGATTATAATTACAAGAAATTGGATCTGTACAGCCATATATTTTTTGACTTGGAATTATATTCAAAATTTCGTAACCCGAACCCTCAGTTGCTTTTATTGTAGCATTAACATCTAAATTATTGAAAGTCTCAATCAATCCTGAAGGCCATTTAATTTCTAAACTCAATATTTGTGAAACGTTATCTAACCCAAAGTGAACTCCATTTAAGTTTTGACTTAAAAAACCGACACCTGAATAATAGCGCTTTAAAGTACCGTTTGAAGTGGTCAAAGTGATTATAGTTCCGATAGCATCTCTATTAGAAGTGGTTCCTTCTAACTTAATTTTGAACCAATTTTTGGAAGTAACAGTATCATCAAAATTCAATAATTTGTTTTCATAAAAGAATATAGAACCGTCACTATTTGTAACTATTACATCCTTATCTCCATCGTTATCATAATCAAAATCTACAGCGGTAACACTAATTGCTGTTTCACCTAGTATAGATGTTAGTGAGTTATCTTCAAAAATATCCTGCCCTTCAATAGTTAGGTTTTTGTAATAATAATTTGTTTGCGAAGACGAACCGTAGAAATTACCATTCAACACTAATAAATCTTCATCTCCATCTAAATCAAAATCAGAAAAAAGCGTTCCCCAGGATGACTGCGAGTTACCTATACCCAAGTCGTTCGCAGAATCCGCAAAGGTATTGTCTCCATTATTTTCTAAGAAAAAATTATTATTATCATCAGAGACAAAAAAGTCAAAAAAACCATCATTATTATAATCCGAAATTGAAATGCCTTTATCCTCTCCTGCGGTATCTAAACCATACGATTGTGCCTCATCAGAAAATGAAGTTCCATTATTATTAATATACAGACTGTTTGGGTCTTGTGCATTATTAGTAACATACAAGTCCATATAACCATCTTCATTAAAATCAAAAGGTAATGCCGTATAGCTACCGTAATTAGAGGCTTGTTGAATTCCTGTAGCAACAGTAACATCGGTAAATGTATTATTACCATTATTCTTAAAAAGTCTGTTACTGCCACATCCGGCCCAATCATTTATATAAATATCCAGTAAACCATCATTATCATAATCAAACCAAGTAGCACCAGTATTTAAACAGCTGTTAACAGTATCTAGATCTGAAATTGAAGTAATATTTGCAAATGTTCCATTGCCTAAATTTCTCCACAATTGTACTTTTAGGGAATATGTGAGTAATAAATCAGGAAAACCATCATTGTTGTAATCTCCCCAGAAAGCTCCGTTTTTATGCCCATCTAAACCTAAATAAGGATTCCCTCCTTCTTCTTGGGTCAATAAATCCTGAAAACCTGCAAACTCAGTTACATCAGTAAAAGATCCATCGTTATTATTTCTAAACAATCTGCTTAATGTTTTTGGACTTCCGGTATTGTCTTTAGCTTTTGCTACAACAAAAATATCTAAGTCATTATCACCGTCATAATCTGCAACAGCAACACCATTGTTCTCCTCTAAAATCCCTAAACCAACGATATTTTCAACACGTTCAAAAGTCTGAGCAGAAACGTAATTATTATTTATTACATACAAAGAAAAGAGAAGCAATACATATCTCGTTTTGAGTAATTTTTCAATCATAAAAATGCTATTTTACTTTAAATATATAAAATTCGTTTTAACGTTTTATTAACTAAAATTAAAATCAATTTATTTTCATTTTTTTAACTTATTTAAAGTGAAATAAAAATTTAATAGGCTATTTTATTAAAAAAACCTTAATATTAAAAGAAAAAAAACAAAACTTAAAGCAAACACAAAGTTTTCATACAACTATAAAAAACACACTTGAAAATAGGCTAAATATTGCGTAAATTAGTAAGAGATTTCATAGGTCTGAAAACACAGAAAATTTACTATTATGGCTTTTATTGATTATTACAAAATACTTGGTATTGATAAAAAAGCATCCAAGGGTGAAATTAAAAAAGCTTACAGAAAATTAGCTAGAAAATATCATCCAGATTTAAATCCGAACGACAAGGAAGCTGAATTAAAATTTAAACAAGTCAATGAGGCTAATGAGGTTCTTAGCAATGACGAGAACCGAAAAAAATATGATAAATACGGAGAGCATTGGCAACATGGCGAAGCTTATGAAGAAGCGCAAAAACAGCAACATCAATCCCAACAACAAACACAATATACCGATTATTCAACTTTTGAAGGCTTTGGAGATGGTGATCATTCCGACTTTTTTGAATCTATGTTTGGTGGCGGTTTTTCTGGAAGAAGTAGAGGTGGTAATGTAAAATTCCGAGGCCAAGACTTTAATGCACAATTGCAGCTCGACCTTAGAGATGTTTATACCTCACAAAAAAGAATTCTTACCTTAAATGGAAAAAACATTAGATTAACCATACCTGCTGGCGTTAGTAATGGACAAATCATAAAAATAAATAGAAAAGGTGGTGAAGGCATTAATAGAGGTCCAAATGGTGACCTTTATATCGAGTTTAATATTGTAAATACAACAGATTTTAAACGTGACGGTTCTAGTCTTTACAAAACTGTAAACCTTAGTCTTTATGACGCGATTTTAGGTGGTGAAGTCACTATTGACACATTTGATGGCAAAGCTAAACTCAATGTAAAACCACTAACTCAAAACGGCACAAAAGTTAAGCTCAAAGGTAAAGGCTTTCCTATATATAAAAAGGATGGAGAATTTGGAGATCTTTATATAACATACAAAGTAGAACTTCCTAAAAAGTTAACCGAAAGAGAAAAAGAACTCTTTGAAGAATTAGCAAAATTGAAATAGTTATGAAAGACAAAAATTATATTTCACTACCAGATTTATGTGCTCATCATCAAATAGAGATGTCTTTTTTTAATGGGCTAAATGACAACGGACTTATAGAAATACTTTCTGTTGAAAAAACATATTGTATTCATCAAGATTATATTGCTGATGTTGAAAAAATGATACGCCTCCATCGTGACTTAAATCTCAACTTTGAGGGTATTGATACTGTTTTCAACTTACTGAATAAAATAGATCAACTTCAGTCTGAACTCATTTCAACAAAAAATAGATTGAGACGTTATGAAGATCATTTTTAAGGTGTAGAATTAGACACCTGCAAAACCTTACCGTTATAATATTTATTTCCTGTAAGTGCAAAATCAGAAATATATTTTGCCATGTCCTTAGCTGTTGTTGGTGCTTCATACCCAGGAAATGCTTCTTCTAACATTTCTGTTTGCACAGCTCCAAGAGCTAGAACGTTAAATTGAGGGCCAGTTTCTTTATACTCTTCTGCCAGTAATTCGGTAAGAGTAATTACTGCGCCTTTACTAGAACTGTATGCTGCTAAACCTGGAAATTTCATACTTCCTTGAATACCTCCCATAGAACTGATAGTTACCACATGTCCATCAGCTTTCATAAAAGGCAAAACAAGCCTAGTCATTTCTGAGACACCAAAAACATTGGTTTTATAGACATATTCAAAATCTTCAAAAGTGGTTTCTGCAAACGGTTTGTTGAGTAAAGCGCCTGCATTGTTAATCAANACATCAACTTGCGTCCATTCTTGCTTTATGAATTCAGTTACCTTTTCATAGTCACCTTTTTCACATAAATCAAAAGCAAAAGACGAAATNTTATCAAATTGAAGNTTNGAAACTGGTTTANCATTTCTTGATANTGCTAAAACATTATGNCNTTGATTGGCTAACAAATGCACCAATTCAAAACCTATTCCTCTACTNGTCCCTGTTANNATTATATTTTTACTCATCCTTTTCCTTTAAAACGACTTCTTTTGTTTCTGCGTTAACCATACCTTCCAAAGCTGGAATCATTTTATCCATAAAACTTTTCATATGTACATAATCCATTTTATCCGACTCGTCATCAACATGATGGTAATAATCAAAATTTGTAAAATCAAAGGTTGAAATCGCATGAGCCGGTATGTTTAATTCTTGATAAAACGGAAAGTTATCAGATCTATAAAATAGTTTGAATTCTTTTGCTTTTGGAAAGAAACCAACAACCTCTTCACCAGCATACGCATTAAGTGTCTGCGCAAAATTAGACATATCATAACCGCTCATGTAAGCCATAGATTCACTTTCTACTCGTGGTACACCAATCATTTCAAAATTAATCATGGTATAGGCATTCAACTCTTCATCTTTTAACCGTTTTGCCAAATGAGCAGAACCTTTAAGTCCCATTTCTTCTGCCGAATAAAGCGTGATTAAAATACTACGCTTATTTGATTTTGACTTTGCAAAATAGCGTCCGAACTCCATCGCTGCAATCGTACCGGAAGCATCATCATTTGCACCATTTGCAATACTGTCTCCTTCTACAGTTTTCCCTTTCCTATATGGTCATAGTGACCACCAAGAATAACGTATTCGTCTTTTAACTTAGGATCATTACCCTCTATAACACCAATAATATTATATCCTGTTATCTCACCTAATTGAAAGGTGTCTCTATAGGTTTCAAAATAAGGCTTAATATTATTGCTCTTGAAGTAATTTTCAATATATACAGCGGCTTTTTCAATGCCTTCACTTCCTGTAGCTCGTCCTTGTAGCTCATCAGAGGCTAAATATTCCATACTTTTTTTTATGGAAGCTTCAGTGATTTTATTAGAAGAGCACGAATAGCATAGAGCTATAACAACAATGAATAAAAATTTTTTCATATGACTTTGGTTAAAGTTTAAATATAAAAAATCCTGATTTGTAAATTATCAAATCAGGATTAGTTTATGATTATTGAAATCTATTTTGATTAGCAACAATATGCATTAAGCAAGCATAGTTACAGGATTCTCAATATAGCTTTTCAATGTTTGTAAAAATTGAGCACCTACAGCACCATCTACTGTTCTGTGGTCACAAGCTAACGTTAGCATCATAGTGTTACCAACAACTATCTGACCATCCTTTACCACAGGCTTTTGAACTATTGCACCAACAGATAAAATAGCTGAGTTAGGTTGGTTAATGATTGAAGTAAAACTTTCAATACCAAACATTCCTAGGTTAGACACCGTAAATGTACTACCTGTCATTTCATCTGGCTTAATCTTTTTGTTTCTTGCTTTACCTGCTAAATCACGTACTGCACCACCAATTTGTGTTAAGCTTAATGCATTAGTGTGTTTTATTACAGGTACAACTAAACCTTCATCTACAGCCACTGCTACACCAACATGGATGTGTTTGTGATACTTAGTTACATCATCTGACCAAGTTGTGTTAACTTGAGGATGCTTAACCAATGCCATTGCACAGGCCTTAACCACCATATCGTTGAAAGATACTTTTGTATCTGGCAATTCATTTATAGTCTTACGAGAAGCCATAGCGTTATCCATATCTACTTCAATGTTTAAGTAGAAATGAGGTGCACTAAACTTAGAGTTACCAAGAGATTTAGCAATAGCTTTTCTCATCGAAGAATTTTTAACCTCTTCTGTACTTTCTTCCCCTGCAATAGCAAAGTTAGTAACAGGTGCCGCAGCTGAAGACGTCTCAGCTTTTGCACTTGGTTTATAATTCTCTATATCTCTTTTTACTATACGTCTATTTTCACCTGAACCGTTAACATCAGAAAGTTTAATACCTTTTTCCTCTGCCATTTTTTTAGCTAAAGGAGATACAAATATTCTTCCATAATCTGAACTTGAAGATTTTACTTTCTCATTCTTTTCTTCTGTCTTTTTAGTTTCTGCCTTAGGTGTTTCTTTTTTAGACTCAGATTTTGTTTCTTTCTTTTCTTCTTTTTTAGCTGTTGAACCACCTCCTGCAGTGAAATTCTTAGCCACACCAGAAACATCTGTTCCTTCTGGACCAATAATAGCTAGTAAAGCATCAACTTTTGCTGACTGACCTTCTTCTAAACCAATATGCAATAACGTTCCGGATTGAAAAGACTCAAACTCCATAGTAGCTTTATCAGTTTCAATCTCAGCAAGAATATCACCTTCTTCTACCTCATCACCAACTTTCTTTAACCAAGTTGCAACGGTTCCTTCCTCCATGGTGTCACTTAAGCGTGGCATAGTCACAACAGTTACACCATCAGGCAATTCTTCTGAGCTACTTTCTGTAGAATCATCCTCAGTTGTTTCTTCTTCTTTTTTATCTTCAGCCTTTTCTTCTGACTTAGTTTCTTCTTTTGATGAAGAACCTCCACCTAACAAACCTGAAATATCTTCACCTTCATCACCAATAATCGCTAAAAGTTCGTCTACTTTAGTAGTTTCTCCTTCCTGAACACCTATATGTAATAATGTTCCTTCATGGAAAGACTCAAACTCCATTGTTGCTTTATCAGTTTCAATTTCTGCTAAAATATCACCTTCTTCTACTTTGTCGCCAACCTTCTTTAACCAAGTTGCAACAGTACCTTCCTCCATGGTGTCACTCAAACGAGGCATATTTATTACTTCTGCCATAGCTTATAATTTGTGTTGTATAAATGGGTAATCTTCTTGCTCATAAACTGAATCGTACATCACACTCTTTTCTGGGAATGGTGATTCTTCAGCAAATTTCTCACATTCAGAAACCAATTTTTTAACGCGTTTGTCTATATCTTTTATCTCTGCTTCTGTAGCATATTTTTTATCAAGAATAATATCTTTCACCTGAGTTATAGGATCTATCTTCTTGTATTCTTCAACCTCATCCTTTGTTCTGTAGTGCTGTGCATCAGACATTGAATGTCCTCTGTATCGGTAAGTTTTAACCTCTAAGAATGTTGGCCCACCACCTGTTCTTGCACGTTGAATAGCTTCATCAAAAGCTTCTGCTACTTTAATAGGGTTCATACCATCTACAGGACCTGAAGGCATTTCGTAACCTAAACCTAATTTCCAGATGTCTGTATGATTTGCTGTACGTTCTACAGAAGTACCCATGGCATAACCATTATTTTCACAAACGAAAACTACAGGTAAGTTCCATAACATTGCTAGGTTGAAAGATTCGTGAAGCGAACCTTGTCTTGCTGCACCATCACCAAAACAACAAATTGTTACGGCATCACTTCCGTGATATTTATCGCCAAATGCAATACCTGCACCTAAAGGAATCTGACCACCAACGATACCATGACCTCCATAAAAACGGTGTTCTTTAGAGAAAATGTGCATAGAACCACCAAGACCTTGAGAAGTACCTGTTGCTTTTCCATACAATTCTGCCATAACTCGCTTTGGATCTACACCCATTCCGATTGGCTGAACGTGATTACGGTACGCTGTAATCATTTTGTCTTTTGAAAGGTCCATAGCATGCAATGCTCCTGCTAATACAGCCTCTTGACCATTATATAGGTGAAGGAATCCTCTAACCTTTTGTTGAATATAAACTGCGGCAAGTTTGTCTTCAAACTTACGCCAGAATAACATATCCTCGTACCACTTAAGGTATACCTCTTTTGTTATTTTTTGCATTTTTTGATGAGTTCTTTAAAAATCGAATAACAAAAATAACATATTAGACAGTAACGAAAAAACTGTATATCGTAAAATTTGTTACGAAATCGTTATAGGAAACTTCTATCGAACCCTAAAGGCAATAAATTGGCAAGTGAGTTAGATTTTACAACCTTTCCTTTGACTCCCATGAAGAAGATTTCAATCGGTTGTTTTTGTTTTATTTCGTACTCAGAAATACTTTGTCTGCAAGCACCACATGGAGGGATTGGAGAATCAGTTATTTGATTTTGGGACGATGCCGTAATTACCATCTTTATTATTTTGGAATTGGGATACTTTGCACCTGCATAATATACCGCAGTACGCTCTGCACAAAGTCCGGATGGATAAGAAGCGTTTTCTTGATTACTCCCTATTACTACTTCGCCATTATCTAATAATAAAGCTGCACCAACATAAAATTTTGAATATGGCGCATAAGCATTTTCCCTTGCTTTTACAGCAGCTTTCATTAGACTTTGTACGTCTTCAGGAAGCTCTTTACAATCATCATAAACCTGTAATTGCGTAGAAATGTTGATTTCCTTCATATTTCAGTATCGCTTTTAGACAAAAAAACTATTGCTTTATTACAAAACAATAGTCTTTTATATCTTAATTTATAATTGCTTTCTAATATTCGTCATACTCACCATCTCCAAAATTAAAAGTCAATGAAAACCTCAGCGTATTCTCTAGAGGACTCTGTACTTTTGATGCAGAAAACAGGTATGATAAATCTACATTTATAGTAGTGTACTTAAAACCTGCTCCTAAAGCAAAAAACTTTCTAGCACCTTTATCTTCAGCTTCATTAAAATAGCCTAATCTAAAAGCAAAACTTTCTTGATATGTATATTCTGCACCTAATGCGTAAGTAAACTCTTTTAATTCTTCACTAAAACCTCCTGGTGCATCTCCAAAAGATTGAAAAACCCCATTAAGAAAACTCACATTATTATCCTGACCTTCAACTATTACGTTATTTTCAGAAGCTGCTAATTGTTCATCTGTCTGAAAATCGCCATCGTCTTCATCAAAAACTCCATCTTCATTAACATCTGTAAAAACTATTCTTTCTCCTAAAATTGGTGGAGTTGGGACTAAAAGCTTAGTTACTTCGGCAGTAACTCCTAATTTATTATATTCATCAAATATAAAATCAAACCCTGCTCCTAATCTCAAATTAGTTGGTTGAAAATTTTCAGCTCCACCATCATCATACTTAAACTTTGGGCCTAAGTTTTGTATAGCAAACCCTAATCTCCATCTACCATTAAAATCATTATAAGCTTCCTCTTCACTTTGATAGTACCCAGCTATATCCGCACCAAAAGAACTTGCAGGTTGCGCATTTGAATTAGGCAATTGACCAATTCTAAGATTAGATCTCATATATCTAACACCTACTGCCATAGCAAATTGATCCGCTAACCTTAAGGTATAAGCGACATCAAATGTAAATTCGTTAGGTTTTACAGGTGTATATACTATTTCCTCTCCTGGACCAGGGTTGGTTTGATCTGTTAAGTCTATTTGTCCTAAACTGAAATATTTAAAACTTGCTGAAACAGCACTATATTCGTTTAGCCTATTAAAATATGTTGCATAACTAATTGAAATATCGTTAACCAATTTACTTAAATAAGGGGTGTAACTTAAACTCACCCCTGATTTAGCCTCGGAAAAAGCATATTTTGCTGGATTATATTGTTGCGAATATCCGTCAACCGAAGTAGCTACACCCATATCACCCATTGAAGCTGATCTTGCATCTGGTGCAATAAGCATAAATGGTACACCAGTAGTGATTACTCTAGTATCATCTGAGTTAGGAATTATCTGAACTGTATTCTGAGCGTAGATTAAATTTAATGCTAAAAAAGCGATTATGGGTAGTCCGTATTTTTTCATTTTATTTTTTGATTTTTAGCACTAAAAAAGTAGCACTAAATCGTTAGCAAATATAAATCTTTATTATAGTATTACAAGTTTTTGGATTTTTTCAACTTGTTTATTTAAACGGTTAGATTTCACTTTTAGTTTATAAACATAAACACCTTTTCCAATTTTATCACCAAAATCATCCCTTCCATCCCAAACAATATTTCTAGAAAGCGAGGAAGAACCACCATTACAACACTCTTCAGAACCTGTTTGCCCATTTAACGTTCTAACTAACTTTCCTGATACAGTAAAAATTTGAACTGATACATCTAATGGATCAGGGCTGTTATGGTTGAACCAAAACTCAGTATAGTTTACGAATGGATTAGGGTAGTTTAAAACATTTGTTATCACCAATTCTTCATCTTTATCATAAACCGTAAATTGGATTTCTGCAGTAGATGAATTATTGTATACATCCCAAGCCTTCAAAGTTAAGGTGTGTAATCCTGGCTCTAAATCTCTGAAAGGATAGTTAACCGTACCATTTGTATAATCATCGATATTGGCTTGATAGTAATTATTTAGAACAATAGGNTTAGTTTCATCNCCATCTATTATNGCTGTAATATCATGCCCAATACCACTGGCTGTATTGATTCCGTTATCATCTTGTANCTTTACCAATAAGNTTGGAGATTCATTTGTAATACCNCCTGANACAAAATTTTCGTCATTCATATANANATTGATCAAAGGCCCAATATTATCTTCAGGTGCATTTTCATTAATACCACCTATTTGNATATNAAAANTTGCNCCTGTTTGATCNNCNAGAGGACTTGTAGTTTGNGCATAAAAACTNACTTTTCCGTTTCCAACAGGAATACCAATNTCTCTNGGCACTATAAAATCAAAATCAAATTGACCATTTNTAATTGTAGCTTGGCCTTTAAAAATGATTTCNCCTAAAGTTTCAAAATCNANTNNNATCNNNCCATTNNTNTCNGTTANNCCATCATTNNCTAAGGTTTGACGCTCTATTTNTTTGTCAAANACTGTAGCTGTTAGCGTACCATTATAATTAGATAGTAAATTTCCATTAACATCNGTTACCTCNCCTGACAGNTTAGTNTNACTAAGNGCCTTTAAGATATCTGTTGNCTGACTAATATCAACATCGTTAACTTTAGTTAANCTAACATTTGGTTGTGGCACTGCNAGTTTCATTGCTGGATCTCCAATGAAAAACACTAAACGTTTTTGAGTATTTCCTGCTATGCTGTTGCTGGCTTTTGTTAATCGTAAAGCTTCTGCTATAGAAGTATATTCATTAGAGTCAAAAGCAAAAAGATAATCATCTAACACTTCATTAAAAGAAACNCCAACATTAACAAAGATTTGTCTTGTAGTTGTTATTAAGCTTATAGCACCACCGTTTGTATTCCAAAAAGTAAATTCACCAGCAGTATCTCTACCAGGATCATCAAATTTTGTATACTCACAAGTTACCGTAACGAATAAGTTGTATTTACAAATATTGTTGACTTCTTGTGCATCAAACTTATCAAAAATACGCTCTTTGGCTAATCCGTCCTCTCCACCATGCCCAAAATAGTTAACCATTAACGCACCTACTTCTATAGCGTCTTTAATAGCTTCATTAACCTTTGGGTATCTATCACCAGCTGAAGATGATTCTTGCTGAAAAGCATCCGTATGAATCCTTACAACATTAAAAAAAGGTCTTTCCTCCTCGATATTAGTTGCTATTTCCTCTGTTGTTTCTTGTAATACACGTTCCCAAGCTTCATCTATATCATCGGAAATCATGACTACATTATTCCTCCAACTACCATATGATTGCTCTTTGTAATAAGCATCTATTTTATCTACCATTTCCGTTGCTCGCTGAATGTCTTCTGCTAAAATTCTTCCAACAGCAATATCCATTCTATCTGCATTTGTCATAGCTCCTTCATTATCATCTAACATGGCATAAAAGTCATCAGAGACAAAGGAGTTCGTCAAACTAAAACTAGGTAAGGAATACCATGAAGGAACTAAATTGGTGTTGTTTCTAATTCTATCTTTATAATCGTAAGAGCCTTCACCAAATAGGCAAACATATTTTAATCGCTCACTCGGATTACTTGCATTGTCATACACATATTTAATGAAGTTTCTAAGAGCTGCGATATCTTGACTTCCAGTACTAAACTCGTTGTAAACCGTTTGTAAATCCACAACCTTTACATTTAAGTTGTATTGGTTTCTATTGATTTGGGCTAACCTCTCTGCTTGTGACAATAATTGATTTGGTGCAAGTATTATATAGTCTATATCCTCAAACTGACCTTGATTATCATTAAATATCGTTCCTTTTAAATTTTGATTTGCTACTGAAGAGCGAGCATCTCTTTGAGGTTCAAAAGTATTTGAATTTGAAAATGCTATATAAGTACGTTCTTCACCAGATTGCGCTTTGAAAACTATAGTACTTTCGTTATTAGAATTAGATAAACCTGTGACATTAAAACGATCTGTTATATCCCAAATTTCTCTCACATTTGAAGTATTAGACAAAGTATACTCTGCGATTCCGGGTGTTGTAACCACTTCATCATTCTTAAATACAAGCTGGCTTCCTTCATATATAAGATTTCTTATAGCTTCAATATTTATGTAATCCAAATAACCATCCGCAGAGGGGTTACCATTATTATTATAATTAAGGACTACCGAAATATCATCTGATGTTATATTTATGTCACCTGAGTAAGTAGAACCAGATGCCATAACTGATCCATCCACTATAGGGTTTAAACCTTGAGTTGAAACCGCACTACCATTAACGGTAATACTAAAACTTGAAGCTTGCTCAGAAACCGCACCAACACCTACTGAAAGATGAACGGGCTCTGTGGATACTAAATTAGGGAACTGAAAATTGTATTCTCTTTCATTTTCAATACTAAAATTATCACCATACCACCTACGTCCAAGTTTTGCTAGGTTATATTCATCTACTTCATAAAACTGATAATCTTGAAATGTATTTATTTGAATATCGGCTTCTGCTGTAATTGTTGGCATAGCTTCAATTCTTTTTCCATAACCTGACCCCACATTGACATAATAATAAGTGCGGTCTGTATACAAATTTAAATTTGTATCACTTTCTTGGCTGTAGGTCGTTGGCCCTTCACCATAAAACAAGATATAATCTCCATTATCAAAACTTCCATCTTCTTCACCTACAAATCTTANNGCATTTTCAACAACATCAANCGGGTAATTTTCAGCATTAGATAAAGGTAACATTCTACCTCCATTTCCGTAAATCTTAATGTTTCTTGGATCTACTGCATTTGTATTTATGCCTAGGCTATTTAAAAAACTTTTTGATAGTCTAAACACTCCTGATCTTTCTATATAAAAACGATACCACTGACCAGAACTAAGTACAGAATTAGTAATTGCATTTACACTATTTGAAGTAACAACGTTTCTACTTGCCCTTGTATTATATTGTATAGAAAATGACGTTATTTTCTTATAAATACCATTCTCTTTTATAATAGGGCTTATTTGAAAGTAATAAGATCGATTACCACGAGCGTTTACATTATATATATTATAGGTAATTGAACTAGGAATAAGTTTTGGNTCTAAATCTTTTAATTCGCTTTGGGCCATAGTTTGAAACGCTACATTAGATACTGTTACTGAGTTCTCATCTATAAAACCTCCATTATTTTCCCATTGCNCATAATAAGTTAATCCTCTTTCGTCATTGTAATTAAAATGTTCGGTATCAAAAGCAGGAACTATAAGTTTACCAAAATCTGTTTGTAACACTTTATCGTTTGTCCAATTAATACTAAACTGTTTTTGCTGTGCAAAGCAATTTAGAGTGAACAATAAAATAAATACAAGAAAATTTTTCTTCATTCAATTTAGATTAGTGAGCATAGAAATTAGCACATTTTGAGACATTTAATATGCTCTGTAAAATAACGTCTATACAAACACCTTATTATAAGATTGCAATTTTAATTTCAAAAGTACAACAATAATTTATTTAGACAGTCGTTCTTAAAGAGCAAAAAACAACGATAAATTGATCAAAAATCCGTTATCGTGTTCAAAAAAAAGGATGAAATGCACGTTTTTTTGAATTTTGACCCAAAAAAAAGTTGTTAGTTTACCTTTAATTGTTATATTGCGCATCTAAAATTTAACGAGCTTACTTAAACGTATGGATATGAAAAATGTCTCAAACCTAAAATTTTTACTAGCAATAACGCTTTGCGCCTCGATTGTGAGCTGTAAGCGTTCTTCTAATTCTGGCAATGTAGATAGTGCTACTGGCTGGAAAATTAACGACAAAAAAGGTGGTTTTCAGTACAACACCCAGTTTAAAGAACAAGAAACTCCTCCAGGAACAGCGTTCATTGAAGGTGGAACTTTTACAATGGGTAAAGTACAAGATGATCCAATGCACGATTGGAATAACACACCTAACCAACAACATGTACAGTCTTTTTACATGGATGAGAATGAGGTAACGAATTTAAACTATACTCTTTATTTATATTATTTAAAGAATGTATATCCACCAGACGACCCAAACTACTCTTTAATTTATCAAGGTGCCCTGCCTGATACTCTAGTTTGGAGAAATCGTTTAGGTTATAATGAAATGATGACAGAAAACTACCTTCGTCATCCTGGTTATGCTAATTACCCTGTAGTTGGTGTAAGCTGGATACAAGCTGTAGAATATGCGAACTGGAGAACAGACCGTGTAGCTGAATTATCATTACAAGAAGCTGGGTACATCAAAAGAGATGCTCACCTTACTGATGTAAGTGCAGAAAGTACATTTAGTACTGACACCTACATCAATGCGCCATCTGAAACTTATGGTGGAAACACAGAAGTATTAGAAGGTGGTAAACGTAGACAACAAACTGATGCAGACGGTAACCCGATTAACGTATACGCAAGTAGAGAAACAGGCTTAATTCCTGTAAAATACAGACTTCCTACTGAAGCTGAATGGGAATATGCTGCACTTGGTCTTAGTGAACTTAGAGAATACAACGTTTACAGAGGTCGTAAGAAATATCCTTGGGATGGTCAATACACAAGATCTGGAAAACGTGTTAACCGTGGAGATCAGTTAGCAAACTTTAAGCAAGGTAAAGGTGATTATGGTGGAATCGCAGGATGGTCTGACGATGGTGCTGATATTACTGCTGAAGTTAAATCTTATGAACCAAACGATTTTGGATTATATGATATGGCTGGTAACGTTGCAGAATGGGTAGCTGATGTTTACAGACCTATCGTAGATGATGAGTTTAATGACTTTAACTACTATAGAGGTAACGTATATACTAAAAATGCTATCAACGAAGATGGTTCTGTAAAGATTGTAACTGTTGATGAAATCGTATACGATACCCTAAGCAACGGTAAAATCATCGCTAGAGATTTACCAGGTGAAATCGCAAAAGTTCCAATTGATGAAGAAGAAACTTACTTAAGAGATAACTTTAGTACAAGTGACAACAGAAACTTTAGAGATGGTGACAAGCGTTCTTCT
>PAJL01000012.1 GCA_002706045.1 Flavobacteriaceae bacterium | reverse complement strand
GTTATTAGTGCTTTATTTCATTATGCGATAGTTAACCTATACCCTTCCAGAATATACATAGGATCATTAATGTGGTGTCCTGCTATAGCCACAATAATTACTTTAAAATTAAAGAAGCGACCTATTTCATCCCTAAATTGGAACTGGGGAAATTGGAAGTATATACGACTTTCCTATTTTACACCTGCTTTGTACGGTATTATAACCTACATATTAATCTGGATTTTTGGTTTTGGAAATTTTGCAAACGAGGAAACAATTACAAATTGGGGAAAAGAACTGGGTCTATTTGGTATTGGTAAATTGAGTCCCACATTTACATTAATTATAGCTATTATTTTAGTAGGAACGACCGAAGTTATTAGATCAGCGGCAACTACGCTAGGAGAAGAAATTGGTTGGCGAGGTTTTTTTATATACGAGTTAAGAAAAGTACTTTCATTTACTGGTGTTTCTATTTTTAGCGGTATTATTTGGGCTACTTGGCATTGGCCAGTGATAGTGTATTATGGCGAGAATGTAATCTTAGAATTAATCTCATTTTATGTTGTAATAATATCCATGTCATTTATGATGGCCTACTACACATTTAAATCCAAAAGCTTGTGGCCAGCAGTTATATTTCATGCTGTTAGCAATGTGTATATTCAAAAAATATTACCCGAATTAACAATTAGTAATAAAGGGTCCGAGCATTGGCTTGGTGAAAACGGAATTATGTTCGCTATTGTTACTTGTCTCTTCGGAATTTATTTTTGGAGAAAAGCGATTAAAGAAAAAATGTAGTTCGCAAAGTAAAACAGTGATGGTTGCCAACAACATAGAAATTAACGATATTTGAGAGAAATTTTAAGGATGAAAAATAGTCTTCTCATTATACTTTTAATATTCATAGCGAGTTGCAACTCTAATAAGTCAGATAATAAAGAAAATAATATTGAAAACCTGAACCAACAAAGTTCAGATACACTCACAAAACACCTAAAACCTTTTAAATCTGAATTACCAACCATTGGGCTTTTGATGTACAATGGAGTATTACAAAGTGAAATTATTGCCACTTCAGATGTTTTTGCTAAGCCTACGGAAAATGGAGAACAGCTTTTTAATGTAATTACAATTGCCGAAACTCAAAACCCAATTACTACCGAAGAAGGCATTAAAATCCTTCCTGATTATACTTTTGAAAACTGTCCGAAATTAACAGCTTTATTTGTGCCAAGCGCTTATGATATGTATTCGCAAGTACATAACAACAATATTGTAAACTTCATAAAAGAAAAGAACCAAGAGACAGATTACACTGTCAGCAATTGTGGAGGAGCACAATTAATAGGTAAAGCAGGAATTGCCGATGGACATAAAATTGTGACTTGGATTGGTGGTGGTACACAATTACAAAAAGATTATCCTAATTTAAAAGTTCAGAATGACAGTTTGGTGACTTATATAAAAGACGGAAAGTTTTTATCCTCTAACGGTAATTTGGCTAGTTATATTTCTGCCCTTGAGTTAGTAGAGATAATGACCGATTCTACTCATAGAAAATTTGTAGAAAGCTACCTGTATCTCGATAGACTTCAGAATTGGAAATAGTGAATATTTCAAATTAAACAGTGTCAATCGGGATTTAACGCCTAGTTATATTATTTTGATTTTATCTATATTTATCTTGTTAATAGGCTAACAATTCAACATGAATCGTGAAATCTTAGACATAAACGATTGCACTATTTTATTGGAAGAAGCTTCTACCGATAAAACCTTGGTAGACTCCTGCTTTTTTGACGAGCCTGTTATAGCTATAGCGTTTTATGGATCTGGCGATGTTGGTTTAACGGTAAAGTACAACGAAAAAACCAAAACCTTTCATCACACCAAAGGCATGGTACTGTCTTTTTATGCTGACAATAAAGTAGAGTTTCAACATCACGTTTCAGAACTTAAGCCTTTACAATGTTTGGTTGTTGCAACTACCTTAAAGAGTTTGGATAAACTACCAAATGGTGAAGGTCAGTTTTTAGAACAATTTTTATCCCAGTTAGTTCACCCAAAAGATAATTATGTAGAAGGTCCCGTATTCAACATGACGCCTGAGATGTTTCTGTTAGTTGAACAGTTCTTTAGCAATACCTATGACGGAGGTATTAAAATGATGTTTTACAAAAGCCATATGACTGCATTGCTTGCACATTATTTTGGACAACTAGCCAACCAACAAACTATTAAAACGGATACTGCCCAATTAGAAAAAATAAATTTGGCTCAAGATATCTTATTGTCCGATTTAGAAAATCCACCTTCCCTAACCGAATTAGCCCAGAGAATAGGCACCAATACCAACAAACTGAAAAAAGAATTTAAAGCGCAATTTGGTGTTCCTGTTTTTAAATATCTTCAGAATGAACGCTTAAAAAAAGCCTACAATCTTATTAAAAACGAACAAAAAAGCATTCAGGAAGCTGCATGGGCTGTAGGCTACGATAGTCTTGGCTCTTTCTCAAATGCTTTTGAAAAAAAGTTTGGTTATAGACCTAGTCAAGTTTAAAAATTCTTTTCGAATAAATCATAGTTCTTCCCGAATAAATCCCTGAGATACAATCGTAATAGATTTGCTTCATAATTAAAAGCAAAAAATAAAGCATGAAATCTATTACGTTTTTCACCACCACATTATTAAATGGTCTTTCTGCTGGTTTTTTCTTTGCTTGGTCGGTTTCGGTCATTTTAGGCACAAAAAAAGTAAGTGACTTCACTTATTTAGAAACCATGCAGAATATCAACAAGGAAATTCTAAATCCGCTATTCTTTTTAATCTTTTTTGGAAGTTTAGCTGCTTTAATATTAAACACTGCCTTACAGTTTAATAACAAGCTTGTCTTTTGGCTTCTGCAATCATCAACAATGATTTATTTACTGGGTACTTTTGGAGTTACTGCCCTTGGGAATGTTCCCTTAAACAATGAATTGGAAGCTTTAAATATTAGTCAACTCAACGCTTTAGAATTAAAAAATTTCAGAACCTATTATGAAGGTCACTGGAACATGTATCACAACATTAGAACACTATCAACTATGATCTCTTTTATCCTATTATTAATCTCAATTTTTATTCAAAAAATATTTTAAATCAATCAAATTATGAACAGTAACATTTTAGTCATCGGCGGAACTGGTAAAACTGGTAGCCGAGTAGTAAAGCAATTACAAAACCGAGGTATTAATCCTAGAATTGGATCTAGAAGTGCTTCACCAAGTTTTGACTGGGACAACAAGGACACTTGGGTAGAATCTTTAAATGGTATCGAAAAGATGTATGTTACCTATTATCCAGATTTAGCTGTTCCTGGCGCCAGAGAAGCTATTGAAAGCTTAACATATTTAGCAAAAGAGCTAGGTGTTAAAAAAATAGTTTTACTCTCAGGAAAAGGCGAAATCGAAGCAGAAGCCTGTGAAGACATTGTTATAAATTCTGGTGTCAATTACACTATTGTAAGAGCATCTTGGTTTAACCAAAACTGGAGTGAAAGTTTCTTTCTAGATCCTATACTTTCTGGTGAAGTGGCGCTACCTATGTCTGATGTATTAATTCCATTTGTAGATGCAGAAGATATAGCCGAAGTAGCATCCACTGTTTTGTTGGATGACAATTATAACGGAAAAATTATAGAAATAACAGGTCCGGAATTAATTACTTTTAAAGACGCTGTTAACATAATTGCCAAAGTCAGTGAAAGAACTTTACACTTTTACGACATAAGCTTAGAACAATATGTAGACGGCATGAGGCAAATGCAAATACCTAATGATGTTATCTGGCTCATTGAGTATTTATTTAGCCATGTATTGACCAATCCAAATAACCAAAAGATCAGTAATGATGTAGAAAACGTATTAGGAAGACCAGCAAAAACATTTAAAGAATATGCCGAAGACACTGTTATAACTGGTATTTGGTATCCTCAAAAAACAATTAATAAAAAATGAAAAATATAATATTTTTAATATTCTTGGCATTAAGCATATATATGAAGTCTTTTTGCCAAGATGCACCATTAAACCCATTAAATCATAATGCCAATATAGAGTTTCTAACATCAGAAACTTATAATATGGAATGGATTATTTTAAAAGATTCAACCGAAGTAAAAATTGGTGAAATAGAAACTCAAATAAAAAAAGAAAAAGAGATAATCTATTTTATTACCTCAGTAAATATTAAACAATCATCTACTCAATGGATTGATAGCACCGTTATTTCGTCTGATAATTTAAAGCCTATATACCATTCTTCTTTTAACCAAAATAGGGATATGGTCTTAAAGTTTGACGATAATATCACTGGATACTATTTTGACAAACAAACCAATACTAAAACGCAAATTTTAGAAGAAACCATCAAGCCTTTTTTTGACAGTAATTTTTATCCACAACTAATAAGACTTCTACCTTTAGCCAAAGATTACTCCACTAGCATCTCTATTTTTGACTATAACCCTGATTCTAAAATTGGTGTAATTAAAGCCACAATAAAAAACACCACCAAAATAAAATTAGATTTTGACGGAAAAACTCACAATATTTGGAAAGTTGAAACCACAGACGACATTTCGGATAATTCGGTATTAAACACATATTACATTGAAGTTTCAAAGAGAAAAATTCTTAAACAAGAAATTGATTTTGGTGGAAAAAAAATGATAATGCGTTTAATCGATTAATTTCTTTTAAAATGAAAATAGACTTCATAAACAAATCTGAATATAAGGAAGTGGTGAATCTTTGGGAGGCATCGGTAAGGGCGACGCATCACTTTCTTAAAGATGACGATATTGAGTATTTTAAACCACTCATTTTGAATTCTTATTTAGATGCTGTAGAATTAAGATGTGTGAGAAATCATGAAAGTACCATTATAGGCTTTTCAGGAGTTGCCGAACATAATTTAGAAATGCTTTTCATCCATCCAGATTATAGAGGAAAAGGAATCGGTAAATTATTACTGAACTATTCTATTGAAAATCTGGGTGTATTTAAAGTAGACGTTAACGAACAAAACGGACAAGCCTTAGACTTTTATAAATATTCTGGTTTTGAAATTGTTGGCCGCTCTGAGTTAGATTCATCTGGAAAGCCGTATCCCATCTTACACATGGAATTGAATAAATCATAACAACTATTGACTATAAGAATTTAAATATCTCTACATTTAGATACTCTTAAAATACAACCTAAAAGACAAAGAGACCAAAACAGAACTTAAAAAAATGTTCTTTATTCTCTAAATATAGATATGAAGCGTTTGCTAAGCTACATTTATCCCGTGACTAAAACCATCGAATCCAAATACAGTGGAAAGCTAGAAATTACATGGTATAACGGTAAAAAACATCTTAATTCAGCAAACGCCAATTATAGCTATGGTTCGCTACAACGCATTTTAAAGTTTGGCTTAAAAAAGATTAATCTTTCCAGAATAAATTCAGTATTAATTTTAGGATTGGGAGGAGGAAGTGTCATTGAAACCTTGCGACAAGATTTTAATTATCCTGGACAAATTGAAGCTGTTGAAATTGATCCTGTAATTATAGATATAGCTAAAACTGAATTTGGTATAGACAAAAACGACACATTAAAAATTCATTGTGCGGATGCCTATGAGTTCGTTAAAGACCACTCTAAAACATTCGACCTTATTATCGTGGATCTTTACATAGATTTAGATGTCCCGAACAAATTTCTTGATTTTGAATTTTGGAATAATATTTTGGAACTGAAAAACTCTTCTGGATCCATAATTTTCAATGCAGCAGTTAAAGTTTCAAAAGCTGATAAAATTATTTCGATTTCAAATTATCTAAAGACCAAAGTGTTTAATGTGGAATTTTATGACAATGTCAACAACACCAATACCGTCATTATAGCTAAAGGACTATAATTATTTTAATTTACTATATTGTAGCTACTTAAGCGAATTATATGCAAAGAAAATGTCCTGAATGTGGTAGTAAAATTACTGGTAGAATTGATAAAAAATTCTGTAGTGATGGTTGTAGAAATAACCATAACAATCGCATGAATAAAGATTCTAAGAATCTTATTAGAAACACCAATAATAGACTGAGAAAAAACTATAGAATCTTAGAAGGCTTAAATCCAAATAAGAAAACCAAATGTTCTAGAGCTAAACTTATTGAAAAGGGATTTGACTTTAATTACTTCACAAGTATTTATACCACAAAATCAGGTACAACCTATTACTTTGTTTACGATCAAGGCTATTTACCTTTAGAAGGAGACTATTACGCTTTGGTAAAACGCGATGACTAAGCAGAGTTGCTAGTCTTAATTGTACTATTCCAATTTTCGCCTTTGAGTTGTAGTGCTGCTTTCAAAATATCTTTTTGGCTTATTTGCCCTACTAACTTTCCATTCTCAACAATACGAAAACGTCTTCTTCTTGAACTCAAAAACTTATTGGCAGCATCAAAAACATTCATTTCTCCATCAATAGTTTCAACATCCCTAACCATACGTTTTTCAACATTATCATGTTCTAAAGGCATATTGTAATAACGACTCTCACTCAACTGTTTTAAGCAATCACCTTCAGAAATTATCCCTACTAATTCTTGCCTATCATTAACAACAGGACCACCAGAAATCTTATTTTTTATTAAAGACTCTACAACCTCTTGTACGGACTGTTCTGGAGTAAAGGTTATAAGCTGAGTTGTCATATAATCTTTAACTTTTAATGACGAAGGTGCAACAACATTTTGTTGTTTTCGCGACCCTTGAAAACTTTTGATTCCCATAGTTAGTGATTTTGAGTGAATTCTAAATTTATACAATAATTTTGAGCTTTCAAAACATTAAATATTAAAATAATAGGAATTATTCACTAAATAAGGCTTAAATATTGATTATTCTCAAATAAAAGGCGGTTACAATACTAAAAATGACATCTGAAATCTTCAGAACAAGTCTTTCTAATTTTAATTTGTTCACGGTTTGGTATAACTTTTGGATTAAGTCAATCCAGAATATTTGAATTTAGCAGAATTTTAAAGGTTCAATTCTATTAAATTTCATAGTTTTAGCGCCTTAAATCCTCTATAGGTAATATTCGCTTATAAAAATGATTTAGCAAATATTCTACTAAATAGACTATAAATGATAAACTAAGAACAAATGAAACAGATTACAATTGCAGTTATTATGCTTTTTTCGGTTGGTGTTTTTGCTCAGACTAATGCAGATTTAAAAAAGCACTACGAAGCTTATTACAAACAGATGAAAAAGCAAGGAGATATTCAAGGTATCATTAATGCCATGACTCATCTTGAGGTTTTAGAACCATCTGTTGCCAGAAGAGATACCATTGCTTACATCTACCTTTCTGAAGGACAATATATGCAAGCTCTTAATACTATTGGTGTAGAAAAGAATGCAACAGATTCTGATATGAATGTTGAAGTAAAAGCTTTAGCATTAAAAAATCTTAATCAACCAAAAATGGCTTTAGAACATTATGAAGTACTTTATAAAAGAGACCCAAATGTTTATTTAGCTTACGAAATGGCTGATCTAAAAATCCAAACTCAAGATTTAGCTGGTGCTAAATTAAACATAGATTATGCTTTAGCAAATGTAAAGGATGATATGAAGCGTGCTTATTACGAAACGCAACAGCCTTATGAGACCTCAATGAAAGCAGCCTTATTATACCTAAAAGGTATTTTAACTTTCACAGAAAATAGAACTGCTAATATTGATGCTGCTCTAAAACATATGAACGATGCTTTAGCAATTGACCCTAATTTCAACTTAGCTAGAGTGAGCAGAGAAGCTCTAGAATCCCAAAAAGCGCAAGCAGCTAAAAAACCTGCTACCGGAAACTAATAAAAGCTTAAATATAGAATAAAAAAGCAGCTCAAATTGAGCTGCTTTTTTTATAGTGATTCACAAAGTTTCTTACCAAATTCTTACACGGTCTTCTGGTGCAATGTACATGGCATCACCTTCTTTAATATCAAAAGCTTCATAAAAAGCATCAATATTTCTTAAAGGCTGAATCGCTCTATATACTCCTGGTGAATGAGGATCTGTTTTAATTTGTGTTTCTAAAGCATCTGGTCTACTTAGAGTTCTCCAAACGGTTGCCCAAGACATAAAGAAACGTTGCTCTGGCGTAAAACCATCTATTTTTTCTGGTCTTCCATTCTTTTCCAAATATATCTGTAAGCCATCATAAGCTCCCAAAACACCACCTAAATCACCGATGTTTTCTCCTAATGTGTTTCTACCATCAAGATGTAAACTATCATTAACTTTAATAGCAGAATATTGTTCTACCAACTTATCACCTCTCTTTTTAAACTCTGCTAAATCTTCTTCTGTCCACCAATTTACTAAATTACCGTCACTATCAAATTGAGCTCCTTGATCATCAAAAGCATGAGAAATTTCATGACCTATAACAGCTCCTATACCTCCATAATTAACAGCTTCGTCTGCTGTATAGTTATAAAAAGGTGGCTGTAATATTGCCGCAGGAAACACAATCTCATTATTCAATGGATTAAAGTATGCATTTACCATTTGTGGTGGCATTCCCCATTCTTTCTTATCTACTGGTTGCCCTAAATCTGAAAGTGATTTTTTCATATTCCAATCAGCAAAAGCTATCATGTTTTCAGCATAGCTATTTCCTTCTTTTATCATTAATTCAGAATAATCTTTCCACTCGTCTGGATAGGCAATTTTCACTGTAAACTTGTCTAGTTTCTTTATAGCCTCTTTTTTTGTTTCTGGACTCATCCAATCTAACTTATCAATTCTGCCCTTAAATGCTGTAATGACATTCGCTATCATTTTCTCTGCCTTTTCCTTAGCTTCAGGTGGAAACTTAGCATCTACATACAGCTTACCTATAGCCTCACCTACTCTACCAGTCACATTATCCATAGCACGATCTTCAGCTGGCTTTTGTTTTTCGGTTCCTCTTAAAGTTTTACTGTAAAATTCCCAGTTAGCTCTTTCCAAATCGGTACTTAAAAATGAAGCATTACTGTTTAAAGTACTCCATTTCATCATTGTTTTGATATCATTTATTGGTGTAGACTTTAAAATATCATCTAGAGCCTTCATGTATCTTAATTCGATAACATAAACTGTATCTAATTTTTGCTCAACACCAATGTCTGATATAAACATATTCCAGTTTACTGATGGTGTTAGTTCCGATAACTCTTCTAAAGTTCTCGGGTTGTTAAGATTACTGAAATCTCTACGCTCAGCCTTATCAAGTTGTGGTTCTGCCAACTTAGTTTCGAGTTGTAAAATCATCTCTGCAGCTTTTTTAGCTTCTTCTTCATTGTAATCTACAAACTGCATCATTCTCGTAACGTGATCTACGTATTGTTGACGACGTTCTTTTGATTTTTCATCTTGTAATACATAGTAATCACGATCTGGAAGTCCTAAACTACCTTGAGCAATATATGCAGCATAAACACTACTGTCATTGATATCTGGGAACACATTAAAACTAAAAAACGGTGCATCTATACCTATGGTTTTAGCATACACCGTTTGCATATCTTCAAGATTTTTTATGCCCTCAATTTTGTCTAATAATGGAATAATTGGGTTGATTCCTTCCCTGTTTCTTGCAACCGTATCTAATTCTGATTCAAAAAACAAAAGGGCTTTCTTTTGATCTGTGCCTTCTTCGTAAGCACCTAATTCTTTAGATTTTTTTACAATGTTTAATACATCGTTTCTTGTTGATTTTCGTAACACATTAAAGCCACCCCAACCAGCTTCATCTTCTGGTATTTTGGTGTCTTTCATCCATGTTCCATTAACGTAATTGTAGAAGTCATCTTTTGGATTTACTAAAGTATCCATGTTCTGCAATACAATTCCAGGAATTTTCTCTTCCTCTGCCATTGCAGTGTCTTTCTTAGCTTCTTCTTTACACGACACAAACGAAAGAATAGCCAAGCCTGATATCGTTAAAAAACGATTAAGATTGGTTTTCATAAATTAATGATTTGATTAGTTCTGATTAAAAGTAATTAATTATTAGACCAATAAATCATAAAATTGTTACAACTTTCAAAAAAATTATATGAAGTTTTAAAAATTACTCAGGTTTAATCTTGTCGTAGAAGTCTCTTTCTAACTTTTTATTAATCTGATAATTAAGATTAGAAAAAGCTTCCAGAACATCTTTTACACCCATCAGCTTTAAACGATCTTCTATATTATCGAGATTAAGATTTTCGTTAAGTTTTAGCATGTTTGTCTCTAGAATGGCAATTCTAGATAAAATTTGATTGGTTCTAAGGGTTTTAGGAACTGACTTATTGAACTCATCCAAAAATTTCTTTAAAGGCTCTTTTTCGCTATTAAAGAAGGATAAATCAGCTTTCTTTAAATAGCTAATCTGTATTGCTAACTCTTGATATTTTTTCCAATTTTCTAATCGTTCTTCACTTTCGCTACTGAGTGCATAATCCGTGTAATCAAATTTTTCAATAGCATCTTCAGTAATAAGTGGCTGTTGTTGCTGAGCTTTTTTGGCTGCATCAACATCTTCAGTTTCATTTTTATCGTCTCCACAACTGATTAATAACAAACATGCCAAGCATAAAACGTTTAGAAAAATCTTCATTTTCATTTTTTATTTAAGGTGTAAAGATACTTAAACTAAAATTTTGATCTTGTATTGTCCTCAATAAAAACCTATTAAAGATATCGCATTCTAAAGTCTATTTTTTTGAACATTTTAAGTTTTACAACCTTAATTTCTTATTATTTTTGCTGAAAATTTAATTGTGTCATGTCTTCAAAAATTTTAATCATTGGTGCTTGCGGGCAAATAGGTACTGAACTTACAACTAAACTTAGAGAAAAGTACGGTGTAGATAATGTCATTGCCAGTGACATAAATACCAGAAATCTAGACTTAGTAAATTCTGGTCCTTTTGAAATCATAGACGCTAAAAATTTTAATGCAATTAAAGACTGTTGCATTCACAATAATGTAAAAACAGTGTATTTAATGGCAGCGCTTTTGAGTGCTACTGGCGAAAAATACCCTATGGAAGCTTGGGATCTTAACATGAATTCATTGTTTCATGTCCTTAATTTAGCCAAACAAAAGGTAATTGATAAAATTTTCTGGCCAAGTAGTATTGCTGTATTTGGCCCTACAACACCTAGCAATAATACTCCACAACACACCATTTGCGAACCAACTACAGTTTACGGTATTACAAAACAAGTTGGAGAACGTTGGTGCGAATACTACCATAACAAATATGATGTAGATGTAAGAAGTATTCGCTATCCAGGAATTATTAGTCATAAAGCAATGCCTGGAGGAGGAACCACTGATTATGCGGTAGAGATTTATCACGAGGCTGTTAAAAATGGTACTTATGAATGTTTTTTATCTGAAGATACTAGCCTTCCGATGATGTTTATGGAAGATGCTATTAAAGCCACAACCGAATTAATGGAAGCACCTTCCGAAAAACTGACTATAAGATCGTCTTATAATTTAGCTGCTATTACGTTTACACCAAAAGAAATTTACGAAAGCATTAAATCATTTTTACCTGAATTTTCAATTTCCTACAATCCCGATTTTAGACAAGCCATTGCTGATAGTTGGCCTTCGTCAATTGATGATAGGGTTGCAAGACAAGATTGGAATTGGCAACACGATTTTGATTTAGATGCCATGACAAAAGTGATGCTAGAAGAACTAAAAAAGAAATACAATTAATTTTTTTCTTTGAAATTTATGTCTAAAAAACAAACTTAGACATAGTCTATTTCTCACTTTTTCAAGTCGTTATACAAATCCTTTTTAAGGCCTATTTTTTCACTTATTAACCTAAATTTTCAGCATGATTTTTTGGGGTGTTTTTTCACATCTTAACCCAAAATTTAAAATCCTAATGTTGATAAATTGTTAAGAACAAAGATGGCATCTCCTCATTTCGTTTAGAATATTTTATGACTTTTATCAAATCTTATTTTTGATTGATTCTAACCGATTCTGTTTATGGAAATTTTGCACATTACTAAAAGAAATTTTAGCCAAAAACCTTTTGAGCTAAGTAAAATTACAAACGCCATTTTAAAGGCGATGAAAGCCGTTAACCACGGAGAAGCGACTGATGCACAGCTTATTGCGAACAATGTTCATGATGTTTTGTTAGCAAGAAAAAACCAAGATGCAGACTATTTACCAACCGTTGAGGAGGTACAAGATGTTGTTGAGGATAAGCTGATGGAAAGTGAATTTCATGATGTAGCTAAAGCCTATATTCTTTACAGAAATAAACAAGCTTTAGGTCGTAAAAGTAACATCTTTGAGAAGCGTGTAAATTTAAAACCGTATGAGTATCCTCAACTTTACGAGTACGTTCCTGCGATACGACATTCATACTGGATTCATACAGAATTTAATTTCACTAGCGACATTCAAGATTTCAAATCAAACCTAAGTGAAAAAGAAAAATCAGCGATTAAAAATACGATGTTAGCCATCTCTCAAATTGAGGTTGCTGTAAAAACATTTTGGGGTGATGTTCACCACAGAATGCCAAAGCCAGAAATAGGATCTGTAGGTGTAACATTTGCTGAAAGTGAGGTAAGACATCATGATGCTTATTCGCACTTACTAGAAATTTTAGGATTAAATAAAGAATTTGAAGAGTTAAAGAAAAAACCTGTAATAATGAAGCGTGTGCAGTATTTAGAAACTGCGCTTAAAAATGCTAAGAGTGAAGATAACAGAGAGTATTCAGAATCTATTTTATTATTCTCATTGTTCATTGAGCACGTGTCTCTATTCTCTCAATTCTTAATTATTATGGCTTTCAACAAGCACAAGAATATGCTTAAAGGTATTTCTAATGTTGTTGAGGCAACTTCAAAAGAAGAGCAAATACATGGAGATTTTGGTATAGACATCATTAACATTATCAAAGAAGAAAATCCTGAGTGGTTTGATGAAAATCACAACACACTTATTCAAGATATGTGTAAGGATGCTTACATCGCAGAAAGCAGAATTGTAGATTGGATTTTTGAAGATGGTGAATTAGAGTTCTTACCAAAAGCAGTAGTAAACGAGTTTATCAAAAACCGTTTCAACAAATCTCTAGAAAGTATCGGTATTGAAAAAGCATTTGATATTGATGAAAATTTATTATCTCAAACAGAATGGTTTGACGATGAAATTATTGGAACCAAACATGGTGATTTCTTTGTAAAGAGATCTATCAACTATAGCAAAAGAACACAAAGTATAACAAGCGACGACTTATTTTAATAATCCACAAAATCCATGAAGAACAAAACTATTGATCAGCCACAAGTACAAGAACAAACTACTACTAACCCTTTAGTTAACGCAAGAAAAGAATTTCTAGCCAACACTAGCAAAGAAGAAGGAGGGTTTGAATGGTTAAATGAATTTAGCCAGAAATTTTTAGAATCTGGATATCTTACAGAAGGTGTAACTCCGAAGCAACGTATTAGAGAAATTGGAGATAGAGCGGAGCAAATCCTTAAAATTCCGGGTTATTCTGATAAATTTTACCACTATATGTCTGAAGGGTTTTTCTCTTTAGCTTCGCCTGTTTGGTCTAACTTTGGTAAGGAACGTGGTTTACCAATTAGTTGTTTTGGTTCTCATATTGATGATGACATGGGTAATATTCTTTATACACAGTCTGAAGTTGGTATGATGTCTAAGCTTGGTGGTGGTACATCTGGATTTTTTGGAAAAATTCGTCATAGAGGTGCGCCTGTAAAAAACAATGGTCAAGCTTCTGGTGCTGTTCATATTATGCAATTGTTTGAATCTATGGTAGATGTCGTAAGTCAAGGTTCTGTTCGTCGCGGTCGTTTTTCCCCTTATTTACCTATTGAACATCCAGATATTAAAGAATTTTTAGAAATTGGTACTGAAGGTAATCCAATTCAACAATTAACGCATGGTGTTACTGTAACTAGCAAGTGGATGGAAGATATGATTGCTGGTGATGTTGACAAACGTACAACTTGGGCTAAAGTATTACAAAGTCGTGGAGAAATGGGTTATCCATACATATTCTTCACTGACAATGCTAACGATGGTAAACCTGGAGTTTATAAGGATAAAGATCATAAGATTCACGCTAGTAACTTATGTACAGAAATTATGTTACCTTCAAATGATGATTGGTCTTTTGTTTGTGTACTTTCTAGTATCAACGTATTACACTATGACAAGTGGAAAAATACTGATGCTGTAGAAACAATGATTTACTTCTTAGATGCAGTAATTACTGAATTTATTGAGAAATTAGAAGTTTATCGTGATTCAGATAACAGAGATGATCGTCAAACATTCCTATTCATGGAGCGTGCTTATAACTTTGCAAAAGATAACAGAGCTTTAGGTTTAGGTGTTCTTGGATGGCACTCTTTATTACAGTCTAAAATGCATGCTTTTGATAGCCAAGAAGCGTTCAACCTTAACCGCGAAATCTTCAAAACTATTAAAGATCGTTCTTATAAAGCCTCAGAAGAATTAGCAGAAAAATTTGGTGAGCCTAAAGTTTTAGAAGGTTATGGTCGTAGAAATGCAACTTTAAATGCTATTGCACCAACAACGTCTTCTGCGTTTATTTTAGGACAAGTTTCTCAAGGTATTGAGCCAATATGGTCTAACATTTATGTAAAGGATATTGCTAAGATTAAAACTACGATTAAAAATCCTTTCTTAGAAGCTTTATTAGAAGACAAAGGGCAAAACACAACTGAAGTTTGGAGAAGCGTTAGAGACATGGATGGTTCTGTACAACACCTTGAATTCTTAACAGAAGAAGAAAAAGCAGTATTTAGAACCTACTCTGAAATCGATCAGTTAGATATTATCTACCAAGCTTCTGCAAGACAAGAGTTTATTGACCAAGGCCAATCTGTAAACATTATTGTGCATCCAGATATGCCAGTTAAAGAAATAAACAACATACATGTTACAGCATGGAAGTTATGATTAAAGTCCTTGTACTATCAGCATAGTATGAATGCGGCTCAAAAATTCAAACAGAAAAAAGAATGTGTAAGCTGTGAAGCTTAATCAATAAAACAAAAAACCTCATCTAATTCAGATGAGGTTTTTTTATTTAGAGACTTGGAGCTTTATTGAAATTATTAAAATAAACCGATTAGAGTACATTTAAATTATACGCACCTTCGTTTTGTTTCAAATAAAAAACCATGTAAAACAAAAAATCCCATCAAAATTGATGGGATTTTTTTTTGCTCCTCAGACTGGGCTCGAACCAGTGACCCTCTGATTAACAGTCAGATGCTCTAACCAACTGAGCTACTGAGGAAGGTTGTTTTCGCTTTAGCGAGCGCAAATATAAATTATTTTTTTATTCCCTACCAAACGAAACGCAATTTTTTTCTGGTAAATTTTTTAGTTGGTCACGGCTTTAAAAATATCGTTTCCGTTAGCAAATAATACCAATGCTATTAAAATGATAAAACCAACTAATTGGGCGCGTTCTAAGAACTTTTCGCTTGGTTTACGACCAGATATCATCTCGTAGAGTAAAAACATAACGTGACCACCATCTAATGCCGGAATTGGCAGTAAATTTAAAATGGCTAACATTATAGAAAGAAATGCGGTAAGCGTCCAGAATGCTTCCCAACTCCAGAAGTCTGGAAAAATATCGTAAATAGCTTTAAAACCGCCAAGACCTTTGTAAGCCCCTGTTTTTGGATTGAAGATAGCTTTTAATTGTTCAAAATAACCAGCAACCTGATCTACAAACTTATCAGCTCCACCACCAAAACTTTCAATAAAAGAGTATTCTTTTCTGGTAAATTCAAAATAACCCAGTTCTTCAAACTTTTCTTCTGAGTAGGCTGGGAATATGCCTATTTTCCCATTAGCGTTTACTTTTAAATCTCTTTGAATGGTTTCTGAATCTCTTAAAAACGTCGCTGATACCGTTTGGTTTTTATAGTTTTCTAATGTTGGTTCTAATTGATCAAAATATTTTAAATCATTACCATTAACAGTAACCAAAACATCACCAGGTTTTAAATCTACACCTTTGTTTTGCATAGTGTCATTAATTTCAGCAACCATAAAAGGTACACGTACACTAAAAAGACTCGATCTGTTTTTTCTAGAAGAAAGCTGCCCTAAAAAGTCTTCAGGTAAGTTTATCTTCTTTGTAGTTCCATTACGCTCTACAGTAAATTCTTCTGCTGAAATTAAACTTTTAGTAACATCTGTATGCGATTTTACAGGCTTATTATTTACTTCAATAATTTTGTCACCTGTTTTAAATCCTAAATCTAACAGCAAAGGATTCTCAATGTAGTAACCACCTTCTAAACTATCAATTGTGTAGTCTTTATCACCATAGGTAAACGAAATACCAACATATATAAAGTACGCCAAAATAAAGTTTACGGTAACACCACCCAACATTATAATAAGACGTTGCCAAGCTGGTTTGCTACGGAATTCCCATGGCTGTGGTGGTTTTGCCATTTGCTCTTTGTCCATGCTCTCGTCAATCATTCCAGCAATTTTCACATAACCACCTAAAGGCAACCATCCTATACCGTAAACGGTTTCGCCTATTTTCTTCTTAAAGAGAGAATATTTGACATCAAAAAAGAGGTAAAATTTTTCAACTTTCGTTTTAAAAAGTTTAGCTGGTATAAAATGCCCTAACTCATGTAACACAATTAGTAACGATAAGCTGAGTAAAAATTGAGATATCTTTATTATAAATTCCATGTAATCATTTTCGAATTTCGATTGACAAAAGTAATCTTTTCACATCATTTAGAAAACAAATAGATTTTAGAACCTTAATTTTTAATAAATTGATGGTTTAGAACCTTATTGTTTGTTTGAATTTGTAAGATAAAAACACCTGAATCAAAACCAGATAAGTCTATTTGAGATACCGCTTTGCTTTGCCATAATAACTGCCCTAAATTGTTGTATACTTTAAGGGCATTTATCTCTAAATTTTCAGGTTTATCAATATGAAGTATATTGTTTGTAGGGTTAGGATAAATCGCTATTTCACCCAAATTGTAGTTTGGTATACTTAATGAAACGGTATTATTCTTAGATATCAAATCCGTTCTTGGGTCAAACAAAACCTCTTGAACTGTAAAATTAACCGTCTCGGTAAATTGTTGATTGTTTTCTGTATTATCCAAAACAAGATCTAAACTTTCTCCCATTATACCTATCAACCTAATGGGTACTCCTGCTTCAAAAAAGCTTACAGAAGTATGACTTTGAAGTTGAGACAACGATAGCTGCACTTGATTTGCACTTTGGTTCCAGTTTACACTATAACTTGGATATCCTTCATTATAAACCCAATCATTAAAAAATTCACCTAAGTCCACACCAGAAGAAACCTCCATAACATCTTGAAAATCCTCAGTTTTTGCATAATCAAAAGCTAAATCAGGATCCACCAAATAATCTTGAAGTCCTTGATAAAAATTAGCATCACCTAACTTTTTTCTGAGCATATGCAACACCATAGCTCCTTTATTATAACTTAACCTACTACTGAAAATTCTGTTAACGCTTAACGTATCTTGGTCCGATAAATACACTGCCCCATCAGGTAAAGACGTTATGGAATTTACTCGCTGTTGTTTCCAAATATCAAAAGAGGTATCTCCATCAAAATCCTCTATAACCAAGCCAGACAAATAGGTAGCAAAACCTTCGTTTAACCAAATATCTTTCCAACTACCGCAAGTTATTTTATTTCCAAACCATTGATGTGCCAACTCATGAGCAATTAAGTTTCTATTAAATGAACCCATAAAAGAAACGGTTGTATGCTCCATACCTCCACCCCAACCAAACTGTGCGTGACCATATTTTTCTTCAGAAAAAGGATATTCTTCAAACAAATTGGTAAATAAATTCATAATATTTACGGTTACCTGAGTATCTGTTTGAGCATTAGTTAAACTTTCAGGATAAACATAGTTTACAATATCAAAAGGATTCCCGTTATTGGGAACTTGATGCGTATAGATTTCATAATTTGTAATGGCTATAGCTATTAAATATGCAGGAATTGGGTAACGGTGTTTATAACGTGTAATCTTATTATCTCCTTGTATAGTCTGACTAAGTTCTAAGCCATTTGACACTGCAACATAATCTTCATTTGAAGGATTAAATCTCGGAGTATTTAAATAAACATCTATAGAATCTATTTTATCATTCAAATCTTGCTTACAAGGCCACCAACCTTTAGCTCCGTAAGGTTCAGATAACGTCCAAATTATTGGATCTCCATTATGTGTACTTTGCTCGTAAGAACCAAAGCCAGAACTAATGGGATTACCTGAGTAACTTACGGTTAATGAATCTAAAACTCCTTGATTCTGTATTGCTGGTAAAGTAATTACTAGTTCATCAGCTGAGTTTTGTGAGAACGCCAAACTATTGCCTTGTTTTGTAACTTGAGAAACCACCATGTTGTCTGAAAGGTCAAAGGTTATTTCACTTAAATCTTCTTTTGCAACGAAGTAAGTAGTTACATCTCCTGAAATTGATGTTTGAGAAGGATCTACATTCAACTCTAACCTGTGGTACTTTACATCATAATTTCCGGTATTTAAATTTTTTGGAGTCATCATTAACTGCCTTGCCGATTTTGCCTCCATGGCTATAATGTCTTCAAGATTCTTTTTATAATCCTGAGCATAAGATGATAGTGTAAAACATATCAAAATGCCTAATAAATAAGGTTTCATAGCTTAATTTTTATTGTTAAAAATACTGATTTTGTTTCTATTGCATTGTATTTTTGCACTTAAATTACTCATATTACAATAATGTCACTTCTAACATTTTTTAAAGGCTACAAAAAGTTTGGAATTTTCTTTTTTGTCCTTTCAACTATAATAATCCTAATTATCTATAACATTCTAAATGTTCAAAAACCACTTCCTATTTATCAACCAGCCATGGTTAGTGAAGAGTTGGTAGATAGCACTATTCAATACCAAAAAAAATATCACAAGATTGCCGATTTTGAGTTGACAAATCAAAACGGAGAAACCATCACTCAAGATACTTACAAGGATAAAATCTATGTGGCCGATTTCTTTTTTACCACCTGTCAAACTATTTGTCCAATTATGACAGATCATATGTTTGAAATACAGAAAAAAATTCTGAGTGATGACGAAGTAATGCTTTTATCCCATTCCGTAACGCCTAAAATAGATAGTGTGGCGCAACTTAGAAAATATGCCACTGAAAAAGGAGTTATAGACAGAAAATGGAATTTAGTTACGGGAGATAAAAAACAAATCTACGAGCTTGCTAGAAAAAGTTATCTCGCTGTAAAAACCGATGGTAATGGTGATGAATATGACATGATTCATACCGAAAACTTTATGCTCATTGACAAAAAACGTCAGATTAGAGGCTTTTACGANGGTACCAATCCTGAAGATATTGACCAACTTCTTAAAGATATTGCCANTTTAAAGAAAGAAGACTAATCTTAAAAANTTTACAAAGGTTTTAAAGCCTTAAAATTTTACCTTACTTTTGCTTCTTTAAAACTATTCTAAATAAGCNCAATTGACTTTAGCAGATTTAAAACGCGGACAACAAGGCATTATTAAAGATGTGTCTTCAATTCATATTCCTCTTAAACTTTTGGAAATGGGTTGTTTACCTGGCAATGCTGTAGAACTTGTGCAAGTCGCTCCTTTTGCGGATCCAATGTATTTAAACATTAATGGCTCTCACCTTGCCATACGCAAAGAAACAGCGATTCATATACTAATTGAAACCATCTAGATGAGTAAGCAGATTAATGTAGCTTTAATAGGAAACCCTAATACCGGCAAAACATCTGTTTTTAATGCCCTTACCGGACTTAATCAAAAAGTCGGGAATTATCCTGGTATTACAGTTGAAAAAAAGGAAGGTATNTGTAAGCTACCTCGTGGTGTTAAAGCACATATTATTGATTTACCAGGTACATANAGCCTTAATGCGTCTTCGCTCGATGAAAANGTAGTTATTGAATTATTACTTAACAGAAATGATAAGGATTTTCCTGATGTAGCGGTTGTTGTTAGTGATGTTGAAAACCTAAAGCGTAACCTCTTACTCTTTACTCAGATTAAGGATTTAGAAATACCAACCATACTGGTCATTAACATGGCTGATCGTATGGCTTACAAAGGTATTTCTTTAGATATTGATTATTTAGAACAGCAATTAGAAACCAAAATTGCACTTGTAAGCACAAGAAAAAAGCATGGTATTGATGAACTAAAAGAACTCATTACTAACTATAAAGATTTATCTACAGAACCTTGTCTTAATGCTTCTTCTATAGATGAACCATATTTTGACAATTTAAGAAAGGCTTTTCCTAACCAGTTACTTTACAAGCTTTGGTTGGTTATTACCCAAGATGTTAACTTCGGTAAAACAGATAGAAATACTATTGATGCTGTTGCCGATTTTAAGACTAAACCTAAAAGTGATTTAAAACGTCTTCAGCAAAAAGAAACTATCAGACGTTATCAGTTTATAAACGATACACTAAAGAAAGGACAAACCATAGACCTTAAGTCTGCCAAAGATTTACGTATTAAATTAGATAGAATTATTACTCACAAAGTTTGGGGCTATTTAATTTTTGCAGTAATTCTGCTTACAATTTTTCAAGCAATTTACGATTGGTCTAGTGTACCAATGGATTTTATAGATAGCACATTTGCTTCACTCAGTGAATGGACCAAAAGTGTAATGCCAGAAGGAGCTTTTACTAATTTAGTAGCCGAAGGTATTATTCCTGGACTTGGTGGTATTGTAATATTCATACCACAAATAGCATTTCTTTTTCTATTCATTTCAATTTTAGAAGAAAGTGGTTATATGAGTCGAGTCGTGTTTTTAATGGACCGAATTATGCGACGGTTTGGACTCAGCGGAAAAAGTGTTGTACCATTAATTTCGGGTACAGCTTGTGCCATTCCCGCAATTATGGCAACCCGAAATATTGAAAGTTGGAAAGAACGCCTAATCACTATTTTGGTAACACCATTTACAACCTGTTCTGCAAGACTTCCTGTGTACCTTATAATCATTGCTTTAGTTATTCCTGAAGGACGATTTTTAGGCTTAAGTTATCAAGCGTTAACCTTAATGCTACTCTACTTAATTGGATTTGGAGCTGCTGTAGGTTCTGCTTGGATATTAAATAAGGTTCTAAAAATTAAAAGTAAATCATTCTTTGTAGTAGAAATGCCTAATTACAAAGTGCCATTGGTAAAAAATGTAGCACTTACAGTATTAGAAAAGACAAAAGCTTTCATTTTTGGAGCAGGAAAAATCATTTTAGCTATTTCTATTGTACTTTGGTTTTTAGCGTCTTATGGTCCTGGTGATGATTTCAATAATGCAGAAGAAATTGTTACAGAACAATATGCGTCTGATAATCTTTCTGAAGAAGAACTTGAACAAAAAGTAGCCTCATATAAACTAGAACATTCTTTTATAGGAATAACAGGAAGAGCCATTGAACCTGCCATAAGACCTTTGGGTTACGATTGGAAAATAGGTATTGCTATTGTGAGCTCTTTTGCTGCTAGAGAAGTTTTTGTAGGAACATTAGCAACCATTTATAGTGTTGGTAGTGATGAAGAAGATACTATTAAAAACAGAATGGCTGGTGAAGTTAACCCAATACTTGGAGGGCCATTGTTTAACTTTGCTTCAGGCATATCTTTACTTTTATTTTATGCTTTTGCGATGCAATGTATGAGTACTTTAGCTATTGTAAAACGAGAGACTAACTCATGGAAATGGCCTATGTATCAACTTGTTGTTATGAGTGGTTTTGCTTATATTGTTGCTTTAGCAGCTTACCAAATATTAATATAGAAGATGAACACAATAATTCAAAATAGCTTAGTGTTTACAGCATTATTAATTGCTGTTGGGTTTTTGGTTAGAAAATTTATCTGGAAGCCGAAGAAAGCCTCAAGTAAATCTTGTGGAACTGATGACTGTGGATGTCATTAATTTTAATTCTTATTGGCTATTTTTTCGACTATAAATCTAGTCGCTCTGATTTCTTCAGTGATTTATTAGCTGGTTTAACTTTTTGCTTAGGTTTAGCTGTGTCAGGAATTATAATTATGGTCCTTTTTAATTTAACTATTCTTCATGCTATTTTTTGTATTGGTGTTGAGCTAATTCTAATTTTTGTTTTAAAATCTTTAATTGATAAAACAAATAAGTAGCTTTTATTTCTCTACAAACCCTTCAGGAATGTTAAACGTAGAATCATCAGTGTTTAAAAATTCAACATTACTTAAAGTCGCAAAACCAATTTCTTTACCAAGACCTTTTTCTTTAGTCCATTCGTAGTATTTCCAGCTGTGAGGCACAGGAATGCCTTCAATAGTTTTATAATCTTCATAACCTATAGCATGAGGATCTGCCTCAGCTGCCTCTAAAGATTTATTCGCTGTAACAATATAACCAGCATAGTCAATTAGATTGGTTTCTGGGTTGCTGTAAATAACATACCAATCGTCTGGTGCATCACCAATATTTCCTTTAAAAGATAAATGTTGAGCATTATAATTAATATCATTTAATTGTAATACTCCTAAATCTTTTAAAACAGTACCTTCATCGCCAATTTTTGAAGGAAACAATAAAAAATACATCCAAGTATAGGCATCAAAACGTGCTGCCTTTTCATTTTTTAAATCTGGTGAATGAAACACTTTTGAACCATCAAAATGAATAGCAGTTCCATCTTTTAATTCAATTTTTCCTTTGGTTGAATTGGTTAAAAAGGTCATTCTGCCACTCAGACGTTCATTTCCTCCAAAGTTAACTGTCATGTCCAAAGCAATAGCGTCATGCGCTAGAAAGCTCTCTTTTTTATGTGCTTTTTCGGTTTTTTGTAACCAAGTCAATTCTTTAGATATCTGTTGCTTTTGAGTTTTATTTTTTTCTGGTTGCTCGTTACAATTGGTAAATAAGATCAGTACTACGATAAACAGATAAAGATTTTTCATTGGTTAGTTTTGGCTAAGTGGTTAAATACAAATTTCATTTGTCGCACAATATTTAGATTCCTTTCATTTATAAAAACTTTAGGTTCTAAACCTTTTTGAGATATAAGTTTTTGGCTACACTTTGAGAAACGACTATCTCAGAATGTTCTAATGAAATTTTTACAGAATTATCATAGGGCTCTTTATGTTTCACAGTGATTATTGTTCCTAAGGCAATATTATTACTATCTAAATACTGAAGAAAAGCTGTGGAGGTATCATCTACTCCAACACATTTATAGGTTTCTCCAACCTCAGCCTTGGCAAGTACAATTTTATCAATATGATGAAAATTACCATCCTTGTCTGGTATTGGATCACCATGAGGATCGTGAGTAGGATGCTCCAAAAATGCATCGAGCTCATCAACAAGTTTATCGGATTTTATATGTTCTAAATGTTCAGCAACTTCATGAACCTCATCCCANGTAAAATTCAACTTTTCAACCAGAAACACCTCCCAAAGCCTATGCTTTCTAATAATATTTATGGCAACACGCTTACCATTTTCAGTTAATGTAACACCTTGATATTTTTTATAATCTGCATAGTTCTTATCCGATAACTTCTTTATCATATCTGTAACAGAAGACGCTTTGGTATTCATAGCTTCTGCTATTGCATTGGTTTTTACTGATAATTTACCNTTATCNCCAATGTGATAAATCGCTTTAATATAGTTTTCTTCTGTTAGTGTAATCATNATTGTTTTGTAGAAGGTAAATATAGTAAACTTATATTTTTAAATATATTTTTAGACTAATCTAAATTTTATTTTAATTTTGTATAANATTTAAAATTACATGAGGCTAATAGTGCTGCTTTTTATACTAATAACTTCAAAGCTCTTAGCTCAATCAAAATACAGTCTAAAAGGACAAGTGTTTTCTGAGGGGCAACCACTACCCTATGCAAATATTTATATTGAAAACACAACAAAAGGAACTGTNACAGACGAAAACGGAACATTTTNAATTTCAAATTTAGAAGCAGGTAANNACTCTGTTGTAGCTTCTTTTACTGGCTTTATTGTACAAAAAAGAACGGTTATAATTTCAGATAGTGATGTTACAATTAATTTCAATCTTAATCAGAGTGCTTCTTTAGACGAAGTGATAATCACAGGAACCTTAAAACCCGTATCGCGTCTAGAAAGTCCTGTTCCCGTTGAAGTTTACTCTCCAACATTTCTAAAAAAGAATCCCACACCCAATATTTTTGAAGCTTTACAGAATGTTAACGGAGTTCGTCCACAACTCAACTGCAATGTTTGTAACACAGGAGATATTCATATAAACGGTTTAGAAGGACCTTACACATTGGTAATGATAGACGGAATGCCTATTGTGAGCGGACTATCAACGGTATATGGTCTTTCTGGAATTCCTAATTCCCTCATTGAACAAGTTGAAATTGTAAAAGGACCTGCCTCATCATTGTACGGAAGTGAAGCTGTTGGCGGACTCATTAACATCATCACCAAACTTCCAGAAAATGCTCCACGGTTTTTTGCAGATGGTTTTGTATCTGGTTGGGGAGAAGTTAATCTTGATGTTGGTCTTAAATCAAGAATTGGTAAAAAAGCAACGGTACTTTTTGGNGCTAATTATTTTAATTACANCAACCCAATAGATAATAANAANGATAACTTTACGGATGTAACNCTNCAAGACCGTATATCAATNTTTCAGAAATGGGATTTTAAACGTGCTAATAACCGTAAATTCTCAATAGCNGGTCGCTATTTTTATGAAGATCGTTGGGGAGGTGAAATGCAGTGGAANCCAAGCTATAGAGGAGGNNANGAAGTTTATGGAGAAAGNATTTACACCTCTCGCTTTGAAATCTTAGGNNACTANCANCTCCCTATTACTGAAAAAGTGAATTTTCAATTTTCGTATTCCGATCACGATCAAAATTCAGTNTATGGCAACACACCATACTTAGCNCAACAACGTATTGGTTTTGGCCAACTTATTTGGGATAAAAAANNAAGCAAACACGANNTACTTNTNGGNNCTGCNNTACGNTACAATTATTANAATGATAACACCACAGCTACATTAAATGCAGATGAAGTTACAATACCATCACTATTCATTCAAGATGAAATTNGTTTTACTAAAAAGCAAAGTTTGCTTTTAGGGATGCGTTATGATTATGACAGCAGACACGGAAATATTTTTACACCTCGAATTGCTTATCGTTTTAAACCAACAGAAGATGATATCATTAGGCTGAATGCTGGCACTGGCTTTAGAGTCGTCAACCTATTTACAGAAGAACATGCTGCATTAACAGGAGCAAGAGATGTCATCATTGAAGAGACATTAGATCCTGAGGAATCCTACAACATTAATATCAATTACTTAAAGAAACTCTACCTAAAAAACGGTATGCTCTTTACGTTTGATACTTCTGCATGGTATACCTATTTCACTAATGCCATCATACCAGATTATGACACCAACCCAAATCAAATTATTTATAATAATCTTGATGGATATTCCACTTCAACAGGTATTAGCTTTAATATAGACGCTATTTTTGGAAGTGGAATTTATGTATCAATTGGTGGAACTTATCAAGATGTTTCTCAAACAGAAAATGGTGAAACCAAAAAGCAGATTCTTACGGAACGTTTTTCGGGAGTTTGGTCTTTTACATACAAACATTATCTAACACATTTAACCTTAGATTATACTGGTAATATCTATGGACCAATGCGATTGCCTCTTTTAGGAGAATTAGATCCAAGGCAAGAATACTCGCCAACTTGGAGCATTCAAAACATTCAACTCACGTATGATAAATTTGATAATTTCGAAATTTATGGAGGAGTAAAGAATCTACTGAACTGGACGCCAAACAAAGGAAATCCTTTTATAATTGCCAGAGCAAATGACCCTTTCGATGAAAATGTACAGTTTGATTTTGAGGGTAATGTTATTCCAACTGCAGATAATCCTTATGCTTTAACTTTCGACCCCTCTTATGTCTATGGTCCAAATCAAGGAGCTAGATTGTTTTTAGGTCTGCGTTATAAACTCAATTAATAAATGAATTTTAGTACTTTCACATTAAAATATAAAAACATGAAAAAAGCATACGTACTCATATTACTAATTGCAACACTTTTTAGCTGTAAAGATGAACCTAAAAAGGATGATAAACTCAACATTGTAACTACCACAACTATGATCACCGATTTGGTTAAAAATATTGGTGGAGACAAGGTTAATGTTCAAGGATTAATGGGTTCTGGAGTTGATCCACATCTTTATAAAGCGAGTGAAGGCGATGTATCTAAACTCGTTAATGCGGATATTATTTTCTACAATGGCTTGCATCTTGAAGGTAAACTTGTTGAAGTTTTCGAAAAAATGGAAAAGCAAAACAAAACCCAAGTAGCATTGGCTGAAGCAATAAACAAGAGAGGTCTCATCAGTTCTGAATATTTTTCTTCTAACTATGATCCTCATGTGTGGTTTAATATTGAATACTTTAAAATTTTCGCTGAAAAAGTGGCTGAAACATTAGCTGAAAAAGATCCGAAAAATGCTCAGTTTTATTTNGACAATGAGCAAAAGTATCAAATGGATTTAGANAAACTTCNNAGTGATGTTGAAGNNGTTGTNANTGCTTTACCNNNANANGANCGTATTTTGATAACNGCTCACGATGCATTTAATTACTTTGGTAAAGCTTTTGATTTTAACGTTATAGGATTNCANGGNTTATCTACTGCTACCGAAGCNGGTGTACAAGACGTACAAAANNTATCTGCTTTTATNATTGAAAATAAAGTGAAAGCTATTTTTATTGAAAGCTCAGTACCAAAACGCACNATTGAAGCTTTNCAAGAAGCCGTAAAATCTAAAGGTCATGAAGTAAAAATAGGNGGNACACTATATTCTGANGCCTTAGGTGATGCTGGTACACGAGAAGGNACATACCTTGGTATGTATAGATACAATATNAAGACTATCGTTAATTCGTTACTTCAATAACACACAAGGTAATGGAATCAAACAAACCTAAAATAGCTGTTAAGGTAGACGATTTAACTGTTGCTTATAATTATAAGCCAGTGCTTTGGGATATTGATTTAGAAATTCCAGAAGGNGTTTTAATGGCTATTGTTGGCCCTAACGGAGCAGGAAAATCAACACTCATAAAATCTATTTTAGGNATCTTAAAACCCATTGCCGGAAGCGTTAATATTTATGGTAAATCCTATGANAAACAACGTAGATTAGTTGCTTACGTACCTCAAAAAGGCAGTGTTGATTGGGATTTTCCAACAACAGCACTCGATGTGGTAATGATGGGAACTTATGGAGCGCTTGGCTGGATTAAAAGACCTGGCCAAAAAGAGAAAAAAGCATCGCTTGAAGCTCTAGAAAAAGTGGGGATGCTAGCTTTTAAAAACCGACAAATCAATCAACTTTCAGGAGGGCAACAACAGCGTATTTTCTTAGCTAGAGCGTTGGTTCAAAATGCGTCTATTTATTTTATGGATGAACCCTTTCAAGGTGTAGATGCTTCAACGGAAATTGCNATNATCAATATTTTAAAGGCNTTACGAAAAGCAGGTAAAACGGTTATTGTAGTNCATCACGATCTTCAAACNGTNCCTGAATATTTTGATTGGGTAACNTTTTTGAACGTGAAAAAAATTGCNACAGGACCAACGAAAGATATTTTTAATGATGATAACCTCACTAAAACTTATGGAATAAATTATAAAGTGAGTATACAAGAATGATGAAGTGAAAAGTAAGTAGTATGCAGTAGCAGTTGGCATATAAACAAAAATCGATGACTATCATTGCGAGCGTAGCGTGGCAATCTCATATAAATAATAAGATTCCGCACCGAGTGCGGAATGACAAAATAAACAACTATAAAACTAAACGAATACATAGAACTCGTCTTCTCAGACTACACACTCAGAACCATAACACTTGGTACTGCCATCCTAGGTGCAGTAACAGGAATGTTAGGAAGTTTTGCTGTACTTAGAAAACAAAGTTTATTAGGTGATGCTATTTCTCATGCTGCTTTACCTGGTATTGCTATAGCATTCTTAATTACTGGTGCTAAAGACAGTAACACGTTATTGCTCGGAGCTTTAGTGAGTGGACTAATTGGAACATTTTGGATAAGAGGCATCATAACAAAAACACACTTGAAATCTGACACAGCATTAGGTCTTATTCTTTCTATCTTTTTTGGTTTTGGAATGTTGTTACTCACTTTTATTCAAAAACAACCTAATGCAAATCAAGCTGGATTAGACAAATACCTTTTTGGTCAGGCAGCAACTTTGGTAGAAAGCGACGTATGGCTTATGACCATAATCACAGGTATCTGCTTATTAGTAATGCTTACCTTTTGGAAAGAATTTAAAATACTTCTATTTGATGCCGATTATACCAAAACACTTGGCTTTAATACTAAAACTATTGATGTTCTCATTACAAGTTTTATAGTTTTGGCTATTGTTTTAGGGCTTCAAACTGTTGGTGTGGTTTTAATGAGCGCTATGCTGTTAGCTCCTGCTGCTGCTGCAAGACAATGGACCAACAGTCTATCAGTGATGGTTTTTCTTGCTGCTCTATTTGGTGCCTTTTCTGGTGTGTTTGGAACTGCAATAAGCGCCAGCCAAAACAACCTGTCTACAGGACCTGTTATTGTTATTATTGCAGGAATTTTTGTTTTGTTTTCTTTTATATTTTCACCGAGTCGCGGATTGTTGTTTAAACAAATCCGATTCATAAAAAATAGACGTGATTTAGAACTTCATAAGACCTTAGCATTTATGTATCATATTGCCGAAACTCATGAGAATATTTCACATCCTCACACTATTAAAATATTGAATAATTTTCAAGGTTATACCAAAAGTACACTCAATAAACTTGTAGATAAAGGCTATGTAAAACTTGAGGGGAACATGTGGAGCCTTACCGAAGACGGCTTTAAAACAGCTTCGAATCTATACACACAACAATCAACAAATGAATAATGCACAACTAGAAATACAGATTATTGCAAGTTTGGTTGCTATTGCTTGTGCTATTCCAGGGACATTTTTGGTACTGAGAAAAATGGCTATGATAAGTGATGCTATAAGCCACGCCATTCTGCCAGGCATTGTTGTCGGATTTTTTATCACTCAAGATTTAAACTCTCCTCTACTTATCCTCTTGGCAGCTTTAACAGGAATCATTACTGTTGTTTTGGTTGAATATATTCAAAAAACAGGACTCGTAAAAGAAGATACCGCTATTGGTTTAGTGTTTCCTGTTCTATTCAGTATTGGTGTCATTCTTATTGCTAAAAACGCCAATGATGTCCACTTAGATGTTGATGCCGTTTTACTTGGAGAACTTGCATTTTCTCCTTTTGATAGACTNCTGATAGGTGACACAGATTTTGGACCAAAATCACTTTGGGTAGTTGGNANNATNCTATTNNTTACAATTGTATTACTNTTTACNTTTTTTAAAGAACTAAAATTAAGCACATTTGATAAAGGTTTAGCATCTTCCTTGGGCTTTTCACCAGTTATAATCCACTATGGCTTAATGTCTGTGTCTTCCGTTACTACGGTTGGAGCTTTTGATGCTGTTGGAGCCATATTAGTTGTGGCTTTAATGATTGCACCTGCTGCTGCGGCTTATTTAATTACAACTGATTTAAAAAAGATGCTACTCTTAGCGATAGCTTTTGGTGTCTTTAGTGCTATTTCNGGATATTGGGTTGCTCACTGGTTAGACGCTTCAATNTCTGGNTCTATAACTACAGTATTGGGACTTGTATTTTTACTCGTTTATNTNTTTGCNCCTGCTAAGGGAATTATTGCTGTAATGTATCGAGAAAAACAACAACGTACAGAGGTTTCTTTACTNACCTTTTTGTTGCACTTAAAAAACCACGATGAAATCTCTGAACGNCANGTAAAACACCTNAACGANCATATTAANTGGCAAAAAGTNCGCTCNAAAACNGTNTTNGATTTAGCTCAAAAAAACAATATGATTTTAATTGAAGACCAANTTGTTTCCCTTACCNATAANGGTGATAAATTTACTTCNAAANCGATAGATTATATTATCACCAATGAAGATGCGCAGATTGAGGATATGAAAGATGACTTCTTTTTNTTTAGAGGGTGATCAATTTTTTATTTTCAGAGAATCANCTCAATTAAAGTTTCCATTTAATTTTTCTAATTCTGACTTTAACTGTTCTAAAGACACCTCNTTAAAATCAATATNTTGTTCTTCTGAAGTCNCTNNTNTTNTTANNTCTTTAAGACCTAAAAATATTTTANNACCCTTTTTCTTTATACCTAGTANAATAACNTCTTCGTTAACAGGCACTAAACCAAAATCGTAAAATCCGTTTGATGCTCTNCTTGGCAGAATTGAGCTNATCGANTTAAAAATCAACTTTACATTNGCATCTTCAGCATTGCTAATNTTAATGTTATATCTAATCTTATTTTTTCTGCTGTTAATGAAACGGTCGCAATTAATCCAACCTAGCTGTGTTGTTGAAAGTGTATAACGCTCAAGGTCAGATTTACTAATTTCTGAAATGGGTTTTTCTTCAATCTCTTTCTGAACTTCTTTTTTATTTCCAACAATTAACAGAGAGTCTTGTTGAAAAGTCACCCTAGAGTCTCTAGCCACATTTGTTGAATTTTCACTACCAAATATTCTATATGCTATTGGAAAACGGTATTTAACAGCAACATACCTGCTATTTTTTTTACCAGGAACTACTTTTGGAAACAATTCTAAAACCCTTATTGCTTCTTTAGCAAGCACATCATACTTAGATCTGGCTTCTATTTTACCGATGTTTCCTCTCCTATCAATTTCAAAAGAAACGTATATGTTTTCTTTGGCTTTTAGGTTTAGCCTCTCACCTATTTCATAATTAAATTTTCTAGCTACAAACTTTGTTATTTCTTCATTAAAACATTGCTTTAATTGTTCATTATCTCCTGGCTCGCAATCAGGATGTCGAGGCACTACATCTATAAGCTCAAAGTTTGAAGAGCTATCAGCATTCTCATAGTATTCTCTAGACAAACTAACTTCTTGCGATATACTTTTGGATTGACCTGTGATAATCTCTGTAGATTCTGGCAAAATCCAATTCACCAATCCGTCAGTTTTTAATCCATTAAAAAGCTGCATATTCTTTTTACCATTGTTATTAAACACAATTTCTAATTCTTTACCTCGTTTTAGTTTTAAATTAGAATTGTTCTTCTTGGCTTCTATATACAGCATGCCTCCTGTTTCAAGAATTTGTTCATCAGATTTTGTACTTAAATCCGCCAATAGCATATCTGATAGTTTATAAAACTCAGTAACCTCTAAGCTAACTTTTCCTGTCACTTCCTTTTGAGTTTTAGAATTGATAAAAGCATTGGCAGGGATTGAAATTTTGGTGCCTTCTTTTAAGGTGACTTTATAGTCTTCACTAGCATTAAAAGACATTATTTGTACTTCCTTTTTAACTGAATTGAAAAAAGTTTTTGTGTTTTTGGAGACTGGTTTGGTGGCATTATTAGTCTCATTTTCTTTCAGCACCTTTTGTTGCGCTTTTTCTATCTCTAATAAAAGATTTGGATTGACAAAAATGGTATCATTTTCCATTTTAAAATCATCATTTTCTGGAAATGCTGATTTGAATTCTTCAATTGTATAAGGACCAAACATTTCTTTAATAATTGTGTCTCTCATCGTTTTCACACCTCCAAACCTACTAGTTAATTCTTCATCTAGAATATATTCTAAATGATATTTAACTACAATATATTTTGGGATAGAATCTACTAAAGTTTCATTTACAACTGAATCCTTTACAAACTCAAAAGAGGTGCTGTTATCGCTGTGCTTTTCTTCGCTTTGGGCACTAAAAAACAAACTATATGCTACTATTAGAATTATAATCAATAGAGCAAATCCGCCAATATATTTTAGCCATTTGCTTATAAGATAATTATTCTTCGAGGTTTTTATTTCTTCTAGTAATTCAACACGTTCAATCCCTTTTATAATCGTTTGGTGTTCATCAAAAAACTCATAGAATGTTGCGTCTATTTTAAGTCTATTTTCAAAAGCCAACCTTTCAGTTTCAGGAAGGCTATTATTTAAATATGCGTTGATTAAATCTATATCTTTTTCCATAGTATTTCTGAATTAAGATTGAACAGTTTTTGTTTGAGTTCTGTAGATGCCTTTTGCCTTTTGTAAGCATTTGTACTTTTGGTTTTTTGCGACCTTTTCGCTTTTAAATCGCATTTGCTCTGCAATAACCTTAAAGGTCATTTTCTTTACATAAAACCATTGTAGTAACTGTTGACATCGTTCTCCTAATTCGCGAAACGCTTTTTCTGCCGACTTGTATTTTTGCTCTTCTAAAACAGCATCAAATATTGAAACTTCTTCACTCTGTAAATTATGTAGTTCTTGTTTGGTGAATTTTCTTTGCGTGTCTTTCCAAACAAATCGAGATACAGAATAGAGATAGGTGTAAAATGAAGATGTGAGTTTAAAATCTGATTTTTCCAGATTTCTATTCAGAATAATTAATGCTTCCTGAAAAACATCATTAGCGTCTGCTTTTGTTCCATTGTTGGACAGGATGAGTTTTTCTATACGAGGATAGAGTTTGTACAACTCTCTAAACGCTTTTTCGCGTTTACCATTTTTAAATAATGCCATTATTTTGTCGTCGCTCATAAGAGTGGTTTATTTATTAATGGCGTTTTATTTAAAAGGTCACCTATAAAAATTTAATAAAGTTTGAGATTCTTCAGTCCTTCGTCCTTCTGAATGACATCTCCATTGTGTTTTGTCATTCAGAGCGATAGCGAAGAATCTTATTAAAATTTTTCATTCTCTGGTTTCTGACTATCATCTACCATCTCAATATCTGGTTTTTTATAAGTACTCGGATGCTCTAATATTCCTAAATTAGAATCTGGATTTTCTTTTGTATTAATGGTTAGCTTTATAATCACAAAAGCTAATACAAATATGAATACAATTCCACCTATAAACCAAAGCATAATAAATTCTACTTAAACCCTCTTTCTTTCTGAATATGCTCATAGGCTTCTTGTACCTGTCTAAACTTTTCTTCAGCTCCTTCTTGATGCTCCTTGCCTAAATGACCAACACGGTCTGGATGGTATTTTTTGGCCATTTTTCTATAAGCTGCTTTAACTTCATCATCCGATACAGACTTATCAATCTCCAATATTTTATAAGCGTTGTTTGTGCTGTTATAAAACATCGCTTTAATACTGTCGTAATCTCTATTGCTAATGCCTAAATAACCTGAAATTGTATAAATTTTTCGAACTTCATCTTCAGTAACAAAACCATCAGCTTTGGCGATTCCGAATAAAAAATGGAGCAGTTGTAAGCGTGAAGCATGATCCATCATTTGCTTGATTTGTAAACAAACTTGTCTCATGGATATATTTTGTTTGCTAATACGTTTAAACAATTCAAAAGCGTGGTTTGCTCTTTCGGCACCATACATGTTTCTAAATTGTTGACGTACAAAATCGAGTTCGCGCTGGTCTTGCTTTCCATCGGCTTTAATCACAATAGAAGCTAAAATGAGTAAACTTACTTCAAAATCACCCGATTTCGTTTTAGGTTTTTCCTTCTGAGCACCATATTTAGGCATTTTTCTGTAGGGATCTCGGGACTTTTTTCCTGTTTGTCTATCTCCTATAAGTGGTGTTCCGTTCTCAGATAAATTATCGACAAAACTTCCAATAGCCAATCCTATAATAGCACCTATTGGTCCGCCAAACGACCATCCTATGGCTCCACCAATCCATTTTGCAAAACTCATAAACTGTTTTTTAATGTGATTTTCAAATATACTATTTGTTTGTAGATATTTTTTTGGTTTTGTTACGATAGAAAATAGAAATGATGCCATTATAACTGATTACTGAATACCTCATGCTAGCAACTAATTTTCTGTATCTTTGCAGTTCAAAATTTAGATAAATTAAAATTTAAAAAATATGTATCCAGCAGAATTAGTAAAACCGATGCGTGAGGATTTAACCAACGTTGGTTTTGAAGAATTACATACTGTAGAAGCTGTAGATAACGCCATAGCAAAAGAAGGTACAACTTTAGTTGTTGTAAACTCTGTGTGTGGTTGTGCAGCAGCCAATGCAAGACCAGGAGCAAGAATGAGTTTACAGAATGCTAAAAAACCTGATAACTTAGTAACTGTGTTTGCAGGTGTTGATAAAGATGCAACAACTAAAGCTAGAGAATATATGATTCCTTTTCCTCCAAGTTCGCCAAGTATGGCTTTATTTAAAGATGGAGAATTAGTGCATATGTTAGAGCGTCACCACATTGAAGGTCGTCCTGCAGAATTAATTGCAGAAAACCTTATGGATGCTTATAATGAGCATTGCTAAGAAGTATTTAGTTATTATAAATTATAAAACCACGAATTAGTTCGTGGTTTTTTTGTGCATACAAGTCATTGATTTAAATTTGTATTATGCAAAAGTTACTCGCATACCCATTAACAATTCTCTATTTTATCTGCTTTGGATTAACCTTAGTGATATTTCATCCTATACAGTGGTTTTGCTTTAATGTTTTTGGTTACAAAGCACATAAAATCAGTGTAGATTGGCTTCAATTTTTTATAATGCGAAGCCTCAACGTATTGGGTACACGCTTTACGTTTGTAAATCCTTACGCTATTGAAGAAGGTGTACCATTAATTATTGTTGCCAACCATCAAAGCATGTACGATATACCACCTCTAATTTGGTATATGCGAAAACATCATGTAAAATTCATCAGTAAAAAAGAGCTTGGTAAAGGTATTCCTAGCGTTTCATATAATTTAAGACATGGCGGTTCAGTTTTAATTGATAGAAAAGATGCTCTAGGTTCTATTAAAGCAATTGAAGATTTTGCCCAACGTATAGACCAAAATAAATGGGCTGCTGTTATATTTCCTGAAGGAACGCGTAGTAGAGATGGTAAGCCTAAGCCTTTTAAAACCAAAGGACTTCTAACCATGCTAAAAAATATGCCAAATGCTTTAGTTGTTCCGGTAACTATAAATAATTCTTGGAAAACATTGAGGTATGGCAAATTTCCTATGGGAATTGGTGCTCACATAAAATTCAGAGTTCATCAACCTATTAACCCAAAAGATTACGAATATTTGACAGACTTAGTTGAAATTACTGAGAAACTTGTAAAAAGCAATATTCAGAATGAAGACTAACGATCTTATTGCTTCAACTATAAGTTTTGTAAAAGACAAACTCTCTAATGCAGAAGGTGGACATGATTGGTTTCATGTAGAACGTGTTTATAAAAATGTGCTACTAATTGCCAAAAATGAGCCTGTTGATATTACAGTAGTAGCTTTAGCTGCCTTGTTACATGATATTGCAGATTCTAAATTCAACAATGGTGATGAAACTCTTGGCCCTAGAGTTGCCAGCGAATTTCTTCTAAAACAAAATGTTGATAGTAAAATTATAGAACATGTGACACTAATCATTGAGCACATGTCCTTTAAAAACTCATTTGATTTAGGCACCTCCTTTACTTCAAAAGAAATGGAAGTGGTACAAGATGCAGATCGTTTAGACGCTATTGGAGCTATTGGTATTGCACGTTGTTTTAATTATGGTGGTTTTAAAAATAGACCATTATACAATCCTGAGATTCCTCCAAATTTAAAAATGACCAAATCAGAATATAAAAACTCTGTAGCTCCAACAATCAATCATTTTTATGAGAAGCTTCTGTTATTGAAAGATCAGATGCATACCAAAACTGCAAAAAAAATTGCTTTAGAAAGACATCGTTATATGGAAGGCTTTCTAAAACAATTTTATGCTGAGTGGGAAGGAAATAAATAAAAAAAGGTGATTTTATACTTAAAATCACCTTTCAAAATATTTTTAAAAAACTAGTTAATCTCTATAAGTGTAAGTTGCCGAATAAATACTTGTGTAAGTATTCACACCACCATTAAAATCGTCTTCGTAAGCCGTAGCTGTAACGGTACCTGATGTTGGGTAATCTACATCGTTATATACATAATCAGCATTAATTTCATATAGTAAGACACCTTCATCATCTCTATAAGTAATAGAACTGATATTGTTTAAAGGAAATAATGCTCTAGCTTGGATAATTTCAGGACTAGAAGTATTAAATGTAACATTAAGATCTACTTGATCTAAAACATCAATAATACCAGCAGCCTCTAATGTATAGAAATAAGGGTTTGGTTCAGAATCATAACTAACCTCAGCAGTATATTCTACTTGGATATAGTCATCAGTATTAAAATCATATTCCATTTCGTAGAAAGTAATATTCACTGGGTTACCGTTGTTATCGTACTGATTTACAACACCTGTTTCAAAAGCATCGTAAGGTGATTGGTATAGTTCCTCAATACTAAGGTTGTCTCCACCTCCTGATACATTGCTTAAATCACCATTATTATAAACAAAAAGACTAGTGTCAGTTCCGTTAGTAATGCTAGAAACTCTATCATTAGCGTCATAATTAACTGTTATGTTAATGTCTTCTTCTGAATCTTGAGCTGATACAATAGCAATAGTTTCAATATATCTAGCTACAGCATCTGGATTTGCATCATCAAACTCGTCTGAAGATGAATCGCTACAGCTTGATAAGACAATAAGTAATAAGAAAGATAGTAAGGGCAAAAATTTGTTGTTCATAATAAATTGATTATTTGTTTTATAGAACCACAAATATAAATTTTAAAACCAAAAAACAAAGTTCAAAATCTTTTACTTAAGAAATATAACTCGTTTTGTAAAATGGTATCCTAAGTAAATTTACTGCACCATCATCTTAAGTTCTCCTCTATATTTAGAAGCACTTTTTCCGGTAAACTCTTTAAATAATTTATTGAAATGCGAAAAGTTGTTAAAACCACATTCGTAACACACATCTGTAATACTCATTTGGCTTTCGGATAATAACTTTGTAGCATGTACTACTCTATATTCATTTACCAATTTGGTAAACGTCTTTCCTGTAACTTTTTTAAAGTAGCGACAAAACGCAGGAACGGTCATACTCACTTTATCTGCTATTTCATCTAAACTAATATGCTCTTTAAAATTCTGGTTAACGTGTTTAAAGATCACATCAATCTTTGCACTATCTTGTGGCTCGGTTTCAAAAGCAAAACCATCTGCATTTAATATGGTATAATCATCTGCCTTTGCTAAACCGTGTAAAACTTCAAGAAGAATCAATATTTTTTTGAATCCTTCCTTTTCAGCTAACTTTTCAATTTTCTTACCAAGCTTCTGCTTTGTTTTAACTCCGAATAGAATACCTTTTTTTGAACGTTCAAATAACTTGTTGATGGTTTCCATTTCTGGAATGTCAAAAAAATGATTTCCCAAAAACTCTGGCTTAAATTGTACAATCGTTTCCGTACCATTAATAGTAAGACGATCTGTAAAACCATTGTGAGGCAAATTAGACCCTAATAATAATAATTGACTATTATTAAAATAGGACAAATGGTTACCTATATGACGTTTCCCTTGACCTTTATTAACATAGACCAATTCAATTTCTGGATGAAAATGCCAAAACGGCTTATTTTCACCAACATAAGCCTCGTTCTTCTTTATTTTGAGAGAACTTCCAAACTCTGGGCTTATTCTTTCTAATGTGGGTTTTCTAGTTGTCATAATAAATATATATGCAAAGATAATTTTAATAGAAAATGGAATTATATATATAATTACCTTCAATATATGCAAAATTAACCTATTATTTTATAACACACAATATTGATGTTAATTTTGAATACAAATAAGCCAAAATCGTTGTTTTTTAAACTTACGATGCGCTATACATTTGTAGTGTTAATCATTTGAAGCTGATAACTAAAAAACAACGTTCTATTAAACAGTAACTTTTAGTTTAACCAAAAAATGAAAAACCTATGAAAAATTTAAAGAGAATCTTAGTAGTAGCGGTGATGTTGGGAACATTGACAGGCTACGCCAATGACGGAGAAAAAGTTAAATCAATTTTTAACTATGTTGCAAAAGGAAGTCACATTTCTGTATCTGATACAAAAGGTGAAGTTATTTACAGTGGACAAATAAACTACAACGGAAATCTAACAACGTTGTTCGATTTTACCCAATTGAAAAACGGTAAGTATGTTGTAGAAATAAATAAAGATTTTGAAATTGAAATCAATACTATCGAAGTAAAAAACCACACAGTTTCTTTCTTAGATGGTACTAAAAAGAAAATTCACAAACCAGTTGTAAGAGCTGAGAGTGACAAAGTTTTAATTTCAAAATTAGCTACCCAAAGTAATGAAATGAAGGTAGAGCTTTACTACAATAGTGAGTTAATTCACTCTGAAACAGTAAAGGGAGAAGCTATCTTAAACCGAGTTTACAAACTGGATAGCAAATTAAAAGGCGACTACACAGCTGTTGTAAAATCAGACAACAGAGTGTTTGTTGAGAATTTCAGAATATAGATTGTTGTTTATATATTAGTTTTTATTTAGTAAAAAGTGGGCGTTGCTTAGTTAGCCCACTTTTTTATTTTTAAAACAATTTCATTTGACCGTCTTTATACTGTTCATGCAAAGACGTATTAAGTCTGGGCATAACTTTGTTCTTAAAGTATTTTGATCTTGCTAGCTTTATAAGATCATTGATTTGTTTTGCTATTTGCCCTTCACCTCGCATTCTTAAGCCAAATCTACTTTCGTTTAAAGTGCCTCCATGGCAATTTTCTATTTGATGTAGTACTTTATCTGCTCTATCTGGCAGTGTTTTCTTTATCCAATCTGTAAAAATTTCTCCAATGGCTCCATTGAGTCTTACTACTGTATGAGCTATACTTAAAGCACCAGCCTCGGAAACTACTTTTGCCATAGGTAAAATTTCATGACTGTTAATTGAAGGAATTATTGGTGCCAACATAACGTTTACCGGAATGCCATGATCACTTAATTCTTTTACAGTTTGAATTCTTCTTTTGATTGTTGCTGTTCTGGGTTCTAGAATTCGCCTGGTGTCTTCTGAAAGTGAGGTGATTGAAATATTTACACCAATCAAATTGTCCTTAGCCAATTCTTTTAGAAGATCTAAATCTCTTAGAATTAAAGCATTTTTAGTGATGATTGCTGTTGGGTGTTTATACTTTAGAAAGACTTCTAAACATTGCCTTGTGAGCTTGAATTGTTGCTCTGCTGGTTGATAACAATCGGTATTGCCAGACATAACAATTGGATGGGCTTTCCAACTTTTCTTTTTTAGATGAGATTCTAATAATTTTGGAGCATCTTTTTTTACTAAAATCCGTCTTTCAAAATCCAATCCTGCACTATAACCCCAAAATTCGTGACTATTACGAGCGTAACAATAAATACAACCATGCTCACAACCTTGGTACATATTCATAGAATAAGCCATACCAACATCTGGACTGGTGACTTTATTAACTATGGTCTTTGGGAAAACATTAAGGTATTGCGTTTTATTTTTATCTGCTATCTCACCTTCCTTTTGGCAGTACTCTAAAAAGTCGTCTCGAATTTCATGAGATAACTCAAAAAAACGATTATGCACATTCTGCTGTGCGCCACGACCTTTTATAATAGATTTGGATTTCATTCCATAAAATTAAAATGAAATCCATTTGGTTCTCGCTAATGATTGTAGTATTAACTATGTATATCTTTTATTCAATTTTCTTTAAAAAATAGATTATTATACTCCCTACTAAAATCTTGTCCAAAAGCATTTAACCTTAACATCACAGCAAATAAGACTACAGATTTCATAAGCTATGACTAAAAATCACTCCTGCGTTCAATATACCGCCTGGCGCAACACTACTGTAAGTTGAAACAACCCTAATTCCATAATGCAGTTTATTTTTTAAACAAAATAAAACCTGGACTCCTAAATCAATTCCTAACCCGTTATCATCTTCAAGGTTTAGCTTCTTATCAAAATTAACATAAGAGAACCCAAAAATAGATTCAAACTTAGAAGTCTCTGATTTTCCAAAATCATAGTTGACTTGAAATGCATACTTGTCTAATTTATACTTTAAATCTAAGTCCTTGTTCTCCATTGTTGCATTTGCTGCACTTAATACAAGTGTTATATCAGAATTTATGTTATAACTTAACAAACCTTCAATATTTACACCCATATCCTTTTGCATAAACTGTTCACTTAGATTAAACCCTAATGCAAATTTAGATTGAGAAAACAACACAGAATTAAATAGAAAAAATGAAATAATAAACAATCTCGTTTTCATAATTTTTGGCTTTTATTTTAATATAATTAAGATATTAATAGGACACATTTCGGTTAGCCTTCAGATGCATCGACAAGGTAAAAGTAGCTTGATAAAAAGAGGTGTTGGTACGGTAAAACCGTAATATATGTTAAAGTTATGGCTGTTTATAATATCATACCTCTTGTCTATAAAAATTTATGAATATACTAGAATAATCTATTCTTGATTCCAAGTGGGATCTATTGCTTGCAATTCCCTTAAAAATCCATTGTAATGCGCTTTACCATAAATTACAATGATTTTGCTATCATCTGAATTATGAACATACTCAGCTAAATGTTTATCTCTGAAATCTCTTATTAAACCCTGTTTAAAAATTTTATATTTATCAGAAACTAACACCTTAATTCCTTGACATTTATACTCTTGATAAATTCCTGTATTCATATCACAAGAATCTAGCTTTATTTCGCCATAATCTGTTTCATACTTTTTTATTAGATCGTCTAATGACACATCAATATTTAATGGATTTGATATATCAGAAATAAGTGCTTTTGGTTGTGGTTGATTGATGTACTTGTTACTGATTTTTATTCTTCCAGACAATTTATATGTTACAGTATCTATATGTCCTCCCTTTGCAAGTTGTCTACTCATTAATTTTCGCAGTTTTTTATAGTTAAATCTATTATAAACCGTGTCACTAGGGACTAAAGGTTTTATTAACTCGTAATAAGCTTTATATCCTTTTTTTCCGAGTGAATCTGTAAGTAAATAAACCGAATTGTAAAATTCTTTTTTTCCTACATGGTGCATAGGTATAAATACTACATTTTTCTCCCCATTTTTTATTGTTATCGGTTTTACCTCTTTTGCATTAGCACCTATTAGGCTTAATACTATTGTGCCACAAGAATTCACTGTTAAACAAATTAGTATCAGCAATAAGAATTTTAAAGTATTTATTTTTAGCATGATATCTTGTATATTATGGAAAACATCCTAATATTACTCTTTGAAAAATGATCTTGTTGCTTTCTCTTTCTTTTAGTAATATTCTAAAAGGTCTTCCCGAATTAACTAGACAGCTCAAAAAACGATTATGTACAATCTGTTGCAAAACACCAACTTTTTAACATATATAGATTTTATTCCATAAAGCTTAGGATTAAATCTATTTGGTTCTTACTAATGGATATTCTCATAAACTTTTTAGAAGAATTTCTATAAGCTTTACCTATTCATTCTACTGATCATTTGTCACTCTTATTGAGAATACGTAAACGGTTAAACCTGAAAACACAGAAAACATTAGATTAAATTCTCCCATTATTAACCAAAATATTAAAAACACTATTAAAGTCGTGAGCAATGACAAGAGCAAAATGGGAATATATTTTTTCATTTTATATTATATCTATTAACCTCTTAGAAATAATATTGTTTGATAAAAGATTAATCTATTACTCTCATACAAATTTTATGAGATTTTCTTTAGAACTTTTCTTTGTTTATCATTTTCAATGTTCCAATATTCTTCTAATGCAATCTGAGTACAATATTCTTGAAATTGAGCAGGTGTTTCTCTTTCGTTCTTTTTAATATGACTATAGACTTTATTTAACATATCTGGAAACTCAAAAAGAATATTTTCTGCCATCTTGATTTTATTTTCACTTGTCATATAAGTTAAATGTATGGCTCTGTCTATTCGCCCTGGTCTACTTGATACAAATGATTGAGTACCATCTTCAAGTATATTTGGTTGACCAATAGCGTCATCAATTTTTGATATATCATTAGTCGTTATTATAGTAAAAACGCCATCTGTTTTGTCCACTCCATCGATACAATTTAAAAGTGTATCAAAAGTTAGTGGTGTTCTCAAATTATTCCCTTCACCTTTCCCTCCATTTAAGTTGTTTCCTTGACCAAGCATATGTCCCTGCATTAACAAAGGTGACTGGGCAATATTTTTGCGTTTATCAAAAACATTGTCAATATCTTCGATAAGTGCTATACAAGGGACATTTAATTGCATGCTCTGCCAAGACTCAATTAGTTCCTCATTTGACATTTGGGCTAATGAGAAAAAATAAATTGGCAAGTCTAAGTCTTCTGCAAATGCTCTAGCCAAAGCAGTTTTTCCTGTACCAGGTACTCCATAAAGAAGCCAACCTCTCTTCCAGGGAATGTGTTTTTCCTTATACCATTCTTTACTTCTTACCCATACATTGATTAAATTAATTAGGTGTTTTACATTATCTGGAAAAAATAAATTATCTAAAGCACTCCTCTGATTTTTTATTTCTCTACCTAAATCCTCTTGATTAGTCGTCAGTATTTTATAGTGATTTTGTCTAAACCAAGAGTAACCGTATCCATATTGTTTTTTGTTATTTTCTTGAATACCCTTCCTTTCAGGAAAATAATAAATGTTAAACCTATTAGCCCTTTCATGTTCTTCTTCAATATTCCAGCTTAACTCATTTCTCTGTATTGTTGATTTTTGTATTATTTTAGAAACATCTACACTCCCTCTTAAAGAAATAATATGAGAACAACTTTTATTACCTTCTGAGCCGTCTTTAGATTCTGACCCTCCTACCGACATACTATTTTTAGTAAAAATGAAAGGCACTCTGAACAACTTAAAGAAATATTTTTTTTCTGATAAAAAGATTATCATTTTGTCTCCAAACTTTTCATATGCAACTAAACCATATTTACCAGTTCTGAAGGATTCGTACTGAGAAGCAAATACTTTGTCATAGCTTTTAAGGTATTTATAATTCTTTATTAAATGACCTATAACCTCATTATGGACATCTTCAGTCTTAATTTCAGACTTTTGTATAAAGGATGATAAAATCATCCATAAAAATGTCTTTATCTTATCCCAAAAACCTACTATTACACCTAATATGGCACCTCCTTTTAATAAATCCATATTAATTATTGTTATTAGTGTTAGTATTTATTATCTCCAATGCTTTTTCTAATGCTTTTTCTGACTCAACATCAATATTAGGAAATACCCCTCTTTGATCTAACCTAACACCGTCGGTTGTATAAAAATCGGCAATTGGCAGCATTAAAACATATTTTTCATTTACGTCAAACCATTTAGCAGCTAACATTGCTCCTGCTGTTTTTTCACCAATGACAGTAGCGTCAAAATTATTCTTCAATGCGTACACTATTGGTTCACAAGTGCTTCCTGTATTTTTATTTGTCAATACAAATATTTTGCCTGAAAAAATTTCCGAGTCAGACCTTTCAAAAATAAGATGTGCTCCTCTCCCTGTCATTAGGTCATTACTAAATTCCTCAGTAGATTCAGGCTGAAGTTTAGGTAAAGTTTCAAATAATTCTTGTTTGAAGCCTGAATATTCCAACTTATTGGTAACGAAATAACCAACCTCTATATCCTTAGATGCAATATGCTTTGCAAGTTCAAATGCCGCACCTATTCCTCCACCTCCATTATCCCTTAAATCAACTATAAGATTTTTATAATTTTTATTTTTTGAGATTTTTGGAAGTATTTCCTTTAATTCTTGTTTGGTGGTACTAAAGTTTTTAATCTTTATATATGCTGTTTTGGGGTTCTTTTCTTCAAAAATTACAGTTGGCTCTACTGGTGAAACTTCATTTGAATTATCTACCTGATTTTCTTCTGAAATGAAAATATTGTAATGGGAAAATGGAAGCTTAGAGTTTATCATATTAAATCCTATGAAAAATTCTATATCATCTTTAGACTTATTACAGAGCTTCTTTAACTTGCTTTTGAACTTACGCCATTCTTTATTATCTAAGGTATTTTTAGAAAAAATTCTCTCTTCAGTAATTTTTAAAATTTTAGAGTATAGGTCTGAGTAATCTAAATGGTTGTCTTTTGATTTTTCACCCTCTAGTGTTCCTATTACTATTGAATCACCTTTTATGAATTCGCCGCTAAAATTTTGGGAAGTTAGAATTCCTTTAAATTTTAAGTCACCAAAAATTGGTAATTTAGTTGTACCGTGTATACTATCTGCATTTTGCTCACTTTCAATTTTTAATAAAACCCCTTGATTTGGTATTTTTCCAAGTGCTCGACCTAATCTCGCCTTAAGCCCACCAACCATTCTAATATCGGCGTTTTTAGGAGATGTTATAACATATTTGTTTTCATTCTTTTCGATATTTAAAAATGTAGTAAATACAACACCTTCTCCAAAATCCAACTCACTTTTCCAAATAACNTTATCCTTTTGTGCAAGAGAATAAGTTATATATAACATAAATAATAGACTCAAATAAACTTTCATTTATACTGATTTTAAAAATTTCATTTCTATCAATTCTTCAAGCATACTCCAATTTATACTCGTATCCCTAATGCTCAAAATCTTGTTCAAAGAAACAACTCTTGGTGTTTTGAAATATGATAAAGTTTCATATAAAAAATCCGTTATTTTCATGATTTTATAATCTTTCTTACTTACTAAAAACATATTTTCGTCACTATGCTTTATAAGATGAACAAACTGATTAATTTTCAGTGTTATTTTTTGATCGGAAGTAAAATTGACTTTTGTTTTAAGCTTTTCATTTTGAGAATCTTCATATTGAAAAAACTTATCTATATAGAACCAACCTTCCCACTGTTCAGGTGATTCTTTTAGAAAACTTTCTAATTCACCGTATAATTTTTTTGTAATTATATTTATAAAGCCATTTCTGTCGTTGTCATTAATCAATTTTAATGTGTCAACAGGCTTTAAACATATAGAATTATTTAAGTCTTTATCTCTTTTAGTAAGTGCAGTAACAAGAGGAGCTTTAGATAAGTACGACAAAAAAGCTATACCTTGCCTGGCATATATGTGATTATTTAAAAAATTTATTTTTAATAAATTCTTATTTTCTTCTAAACTCTTATTAGAGGCTCCTTTATTTCCATCTATATAAAAAACAACAGATATACCTTGTTTTAATCTTTTGATTAGCTCAAAAATTAATCTTGGGTTTTCTGCTGGTAGAATCTCCAAGTCTCTTTTGTTATTATTCAATTTTTTAAATAATGTTTGAGTAACATCTCCTTGATCTTTTATATAATCACCTTCGGTAACTAGGCAAAAAGGGATATTCTCCTTATTTAATTTTTGAATAAATAATCTGTATGAGCCGGTGTGATATGTAACAAAAATATGTCCCTCATCATGGCATTTTTCTAGTGTATTAAATTCGTCTTTTGTCTCTAGATCATCTAAAAGATGAAAATAATACTGATCTAATGAAGATAGTGAACGATGGAATTGAATATCTTGAATTACTTTGTAATGATTGTCGCTCTTAACATCTGATATGAATGTTGAGAGATTAGCTGAAACCATTAAGTAAGTACCTAATAAACCCATACTTTCTATTTCATCAAATTTTGTTTTATAAACATCATCTCTAATTTTATTTACATTCTCATTGTAAACTTGTTTTTGATCAATATTTAGGCTCATAGGATAAAATTTTAATTAGTTAAAAAAAACTTACTGCATCTTTGAATGTATTTAATTAGGACACAGTAAGTCTTAAACATTATAATTTGGATGTTTTAGTTATTACTTAAAATCTAAAGTAGGTACATTGATAACTATATGGCAGCATTCATCCCCACCACAACATGCTCTAGCAGCACTTACAGCACTTTCATCATTGAAATCGAATGAATCATTTTTTGCTAGAAACTCATCAAACTTTTTTAAATCGTCTGATTTAGTTATTTGACTTCTAATACTTGATATTGAACTCTGATTCTTGTCTAATTGAATTTTCATAATTTAAATATTTTTACGCCTACTCTTTAAAGGTTTTTCGGCCTACACCCTTTCTAAATTTTTTTTATCAAATTCTTTTTTTTTAAAAAACAATCTGATCAACCCATTTTTATTGGTGATTCAAAACCAATAGTAATTGTACAACACTTATCACCTCCACAACATCCTTTCGCTGCCGCAACATCATTTGCATCATTAAAATCAAATGAATCATGTTCTGCTAAGAAATCATCGAATTTTTTTAAATCACTAGCGTCTTTAATCTGACTTCGGATACTTGATACCTGTTTTTGGTTTTCATTGAAATTTATTTTCATCTTATTAAATTTTAAATATTAAACAATAAATACAATACTTATTCTGTTGCAACGTATTGATACTGTAAAATTAAAATGAGAGTAGGAGTTAGTGGTACGGTAAAACCGTACTATATGTTAAAATTTAAAATAAGGGTAAGTTTGTAGCTATATTAGACCCAGTTTACGGACTTCTCTTAATATGTCCTCATCATTTCCTTTGGTAATTCCCAAAACATCTTTGATACTAGATTTACGCTTTTCTATAGCACTTTGAGATAATGCTAAGTGTGTTGGCAGGTTTTTGGTTTTTATACCCTGTGCCAATAACTCAATGATTTTTCTGTTAGTTGTATCTAAAAGTTCTTCTTTAGAAATTAATGTCTTTTTTGCCTTTTTAACACTTTCAGAATAGTACATATTTCCTTTTATGAGTGCTGAAAAAGCTTCGAGTAGTTCTTCTCCATCGATATCACTTTTAACTAAGAGCCCTTGAGGATTTACTTTCTTAAGTACATTGTACAATACAATAGCTTCTGTATGAGAAGTTATAATAGCTATTTTTGTTTCTGGAGAATGAGTTTGTACTAATCGAGCTACATCTTCACCATTAAAAAGATTTTGTTCTTCAAATGGTGGAATACTGTAATCTATTATTGCTATATGAAAGCGATGTTTATTTTGATGTGCGGTTACGAGATTGTGAGCTTCTCTACAATTATTACAGGTTGTAAATTCTAGAGTTTCGTTAATTTCACTAAAAGATAATATACTTTTATAGCCATCAATTTGTGTAGGGTGGTCATCGATAATCAATACTTCCATAAAGTAACTTAGTCTAAGAATAGATAGGTATAAATCAAATATAGAATTTTTTTTTATATATCTGATAGTTAACCTTTACTTAATGTAAGTATAAGATTTTTCCTAGTTTTTTTTAGGGATAGAAATTGAAAGTATTGTTCCTTTATTAGGTTGTGAATCTATTTTTAATTCGGCATGTATTTTTTCAGCCCTTTCCCTTATATTCTTAAGACCAATGCCAGAAGATGAGTCTGATTTAGAAATACCAATTCCATCATCTATGAGCTCTATAATAATATTAGTTTCGTTTTGAATCATACGCACAACAACATTACTAGCCTTAGCATGCTTTTGAATATTATGAAACCCTTCTTGGAGAATACGATAAACCTCTATTTTTGTTGTTGTAGAAATAGTTTTCCAATCTATAAGTTCGTCGAAATATAAATTAAGCTTTAAATTAGAATGCCCTTTAATGTTATCAAATAGACCTGAAACCATTTTAGTGAAATTTATCTGATCCGAAAATAGATCTTCACTAAGATTATGAGATATGGCTCTAATCTCTTTCTCTACTTCTTGTAAACTTTTAATATATGGCAGACATTTTTCAATAGTTTGCTCATCTTTTCTTTTATTTAATACAAAAAGGTTTAATCTAATACCTGATAACCTTCCTAAGATACCATCATGCAATTCTTGAGAAATACGCTTTTTTTCTAAATGTTTGCCTTGCTCAATTTTAAACTGCTCTTCTAACATAAGATTATATATATGCTCGTTAGCCTCTAACTCTTTTTGAGCAATAAGCAATTCTTTATTTTTTAATTTTCTGGCACGATTTACATAAATTACTATGGCCAAGAATATTATAAGTATACTTAAGAGTAAAGCAATCCAAAATCTTGTGTTAGCTTCGTCTCTTTGAGATTCTGCAAATTGTTTTTCTCTTTTTATATTCTCTGTATTATATTCTATTAATGCAAATTTTTCTTGTTGTTGACGTTCGTTTTTAGTTATACTGTCTTGTAAAAACAAATACGTTTCATACCATTTTGCTTTATTTTCTATCTTATCAGTCTGCGCCATAAGATGTAAAGCTTTTAATTCATCACCCAGCTGATCATTCTTCTTAGAAGATGCATAAGCATTTTGTGCAAAATAAAATGATGAGTCTGCTTTGTCAATTTCTTTATAATATTTTGCTAACAATAATTCTGCAGAACTACGAGATGGTGAATCTAAACTATCATGTATTTTTAAAGCTTTCTTAAAAAGTGGCATGATATTATTCTTATCTAAATTATGGTTAGTATACGCCCAATTTTCTAGAAGATAAGCGTAATTCAAAGGATTCTGAACAGACAGAATCCCTAAATCATTAGCTTGATTAAAGTAAGATTCTGCTTCCTTATATAGGCCTTGCTCCATTCTTAAAACACCGATGTTTAATAACGATTGTGATTTCAATCTTAATTGATATGTTCTTTCTTTTCTAGTGAAATTATCAGTGATATTTAAAGCTTTTTTATGATAATCATAAGCTAAATTATACTTACCTGTTTCCATAAACAATCTCCCTAACGTATTGTATGCACCATATTTAGCCAAAAAACCACTGTCATTTTCTACTACTTTTAATGCCTCAACCGCATACTTTTCACTCTTAGGGTAGTCTTTTACAGATTTTAAGATAAGTGACAAACTTGAAAGAGCACTACGCTGTGTATTATTATCTTTGGTGGATGGGAAAAATGTTGTAGCCTTGTAACTGTAATAAAATGCACTATCTATTTCTTTAAGATTTAGGAAATATTTTCCGAAATACATATTACTTCTCGCAATTATAAATGTATCTCTAGCCTTTAACGCTAAATTATGAGCGGTTTTAGCACTTTCAAAATAACCATCAATATCATTTATACTATAATACCTATTTGCAACTTTTAAAAAATTTCTTCTTTTAGTGGAATCATTTTTTCTTTGATTAAGATAGTCTTCGATATTATTAATGGCCTTTTTCCTTTCTACTGTAGGTATAGAATTATCATGTGCTACATTAAACAAAGATTCCACCCTAGAAGGTATAGGTGGTTCTTTGCTTTTATATTTCTGTTCTTTACAAGAAATTAAAACACATGCTGTTATGGTTATAAATAAAAAAGTCGTTTTTTTCATTTCCTAAAAATAGAAAAAAGGAGTTTACTTCAATAATTAATCACCATCTGGATCGTCTTCTCCTCCAGTTCCAGGATCAATATCACTACCACCAGAACCTTGGCCAATAGAATCCATAGACATAGTGTTGTATTCTATAGTTTCAAGATCTTCTACAGATAGTTTAAAGTCTTCATTTGGTAATTCTTCAACGGTACATGCGGAAATCAATATAGCAATTAATACGACTCCCAAAGTTAGTTTAGTCTTCATTTTGTTTGTGGATTTTTAATTAAATATTTTATTTTCTTAAAATCCGAATGCATTCAAATTCTTTAATAAAAGTAACCTTCAAAGACGTATTGGTTTTATGGGTTTTCCGTATAATTTGTTAATTTTAATTTGAAAGTCAGTTTTTATAAATAAAAAAACCATTTGTTTAAGTTATAAACAAATGGTTTTAATACGAAATCTCTAAACTTTAGATTAGTAAGTGTTTAAAACTGTTACTTGTTTTCTTTACTAAACTAAATATAATTGTTAATGTTAATTTGTTGCTAAAACTCTTGCTTACTTTTCAATATTGAACATCTTATTAATAAGCTCACTTTTATTTAGATAAGTAAATAACCCTATATCACCAATAATATTTGCTATCATAACAATTAAACTCAGTTCTACATCTTCTTTAAATATTAGTATATTATAAGTATAATGGCTTCTAAAATTCATGATTACTTTGTAGGACAATACAATAGAAAAAACCGATAATCCAATAAAAAATATAATTATTGAAAAAATAATATTTTTATTTTTCATATTAAAAAATTGTTATTCAATAGTTTATCAATTACGATTAAATCACTAGTTATTCATACTCATTAATACCATACAAAATCTCTTTCATTTTGCTTCCATTTATTTCTACAGGTCTATATGCAGTATTAAATTTTTCTATGGTTATAGCTATATTTTCTTTAAGTTTTATATATTCTAAAGGTATTTCTGTAGCACATTGTTGTTCGTTTTCATAACTATCTAACATGATCCCGAATTTTTCATAAAACTTAGATCCTTGGTCTATATGAGCATTATAAACTGTAATAAAGTTTAATAATCTATCTATTGAAAATTCAAGGTTAATTCGCATTTTATGCGCTTTATACTGTAAAGCCTCATCTTTTGAAAAACGTGTGAGCTCATCTATAAAGCTGTTTAAATTTTCCTTTACAACATCCCAATCATCATTATTTCTACATTCGGCTAAAGGAATATAATAATTGATAGGTTTAGTAAAGTCTACAAATAATTGCTCTAGCTCATGGAGGACATTAGCATTACTTTTCTGTAGAAATGCAGTTTCAAAATAAATGGTGCTTAAATCGTTATGCATTCTTAAAGTAAAATCCAAAATACATTCAACATCCTTTAAATCCGCTTCCTTTTCAGATTTACTTGTATTATCATTTGAAAATAGAGAGACAAAAGAGTGAATAACCGAGGTGTATATATTTTCACCTAACATGGAAGTTAAATCAAAGCCAGATTTTTTATCTTGTTTGCTGCTTATACTGCCTTTAAGCTCTAAAAACTCTGGGTAATGATTAGGGTTGCTTAGATTATTTATCTCATTAAATGTAGCAACAGATGAAAAATGATGATCTAAAGACAGCGTCTTTTCGTATAAAATCTTAATAATCTGTAAGCCTTTAATATAGCGTATTTTACTAAGATCCGCAGCTTCTACTTTTAAATTATAATTTAGCTGAGAGTTTAATTGGTTTATATCTATCAATAATGCTAATTGCTCGGCATTATCATTTGATAACTCCAATTTATTTTTATTGTCTTGTAGTTTTTTTAATAAAATTGTATTCGTTTTTTCATAACTAGATTTTACTTCTTTTATTTCAGAAACTAATTCAGTTAAAATCTTATCAATAGCTTCATTGGGATTATTATTACTATAACCATAGAAACACCAAGAAAGGCATACTACTAAAAACAACTTATTTAACACATGTATCTTCATCATCTTAAAATATTGACAAGGATGATATTGCCATTAATACATCCCTAAATTACTTCATCTCTTCAATTAGAAATTTTATTTCTACTATTTCACTTGTTATAATAACTGGGTATTCACCAGAAGGTATAATTGTTTCTTCCACTAGTTCCAAAGCGTCTCTTAAGTCTTTACTTAAAACAAATGGATTATCCATTATATAAATGTCATTGCCATCAACCTTTAGAGTTTTTCCCAATATAGCCGCATCTATCTCTTCTGTTATTCTATCTCTATATACCTTAAACGTGAGTGTTTTTCCTGATAAGCTTATATTAGTATTACCACCATTCTCAATGATAATCTCACACGTATTACCACCAGGATGTCTGCATTGTCTATCTTTATAGTCTGTATTGGTTTCAATTTCTATTACTTCTTGTGCCTGCAATATTGCTCCTAACAATAATAGAGGGATAAATACTATTAGTCTCATTATTTAAGTTTTTAATGTTTTGTAAAACTAATGTGGTATCTAAAGTAGATTTTACGGTAAAACCGTACATTATGTTAATTTTATCTTTCGTAAAAAGAAAACACCTTTCAATTTGACCTATTTATTGCCAAATCGAAAGGTGTTTTAGTTTTTTACTAGCTTCAGGTAGATTATAAAAAGTCTTATCCCCCAGGAAAATCCGCTTTACGTTTTTCTAAAAATGCCGTGGTTCCTTCTTTGAAATCTTCGGTTCCAAAACAATTACCGAAAGCTTTAATTTCTACGTTAAAGCCATTGACACCATCTTCATAGTTTGCGTTAATAGCTCTAATAGCTTCTGCAATGGCTACAGATGAATTACGCATAATTTTACTTGCTATTTTCTCACAAAACTCTATTAGTTCTTCTTGCTCTACCACATGGTTTACCAATCCATAGTGCAAAGCTTGGTTAGCATCAATCATACCTGCTGTCATTACCATTTCCATAGCTCTACCTTTTCCTACCAGTTGTGGTAAACGTTGTGTACCACCATAACCAGGTATGACACCTAGAGAAGTCTCTGGTAATCCCATTCTTGCATTTGTACTCGCTACTCTAAAATGACAAGCCATAGCCAATTCTAAACCGCCTCCTAAAGCAAATCCGTTTACAGCAGCTATAACTGGCGTACTTAAATGCTCAACAAAATCAAATAATAAAGCTTGTCCTTTTGCGGCAAGATTTCCACCCTCCTCTACATTGAAATCGGCAAATTCACTAATGTCTGCACCTGCTACAAAGGCTTTTTCACCACTTCCTGTAACGATTATAACTTTTGTGTCAGCATCGTTATTAGCTTCATCAAAAGCGTCATGCAGTTCTTGAATAGTCGCCTTGTTTAAGGCATTGAGTTTTTTGGGTCTGTTAATTGTAATTGTTGTAATTCCGTTTGAAAATTCGGATGTTATGTTTTCGTAGCTCATAATATTAGTTTTTATCTAAAGTAAGTTTAGATGATGTGATTATTTCTTGTGAGATTCTGAAACAAGTTCAGAATGGTAATTATTCCTTCGGAAGGGTTACGGTAAATGTGGTACCCTTACCAAGTTGAGATGTAAAGGTAATACTTCCGTTATAGGTTTCCACAATATTTTTCACCATAGCAAGCCCAAGTCCCATGCCACTTGACTTTGTTGTAAATTTTGGTTCGAAAATCTTGGTTTTGGTTTCTTCTGCTATGCCAATACCATTATCTGAAATGGTAATTCTCACAACATCCTTTTCAGAGAAAACGCGTACTTCAATTCTTGGGTCTTCAGAATCGTTTGGAATCGCCTGAATACCATTCTTTACTAAATTCGTAACAACACGAATCAATTGCGTTTTATCTACCTTAGCAATGATTTCTTTTTCTTCTGGTAGGTAATAGATATAATCTTCATTAAAGATATCTAATGCTAATTTTACAACCTCAACAACTTCTAAAACTTCACGTTGTTGTGCGGGCATTTTTGCAAAATTTGAAAATGCAGAAGCAATAGAACTCATGGTATCTATTTGCTGAATAAGTGTGTTACTATATTCATTGACTTTTTGGTGGATATTTTCGTCATTCGGATCGAATTTCCTTTGAAAACTTTGCACACTCAATCGCATTGGTGTGAGCGGATTTTTTATCTCATGTGCCACTTGTTTGGCCATCTCTCTCCATGCTTGTTCTCTCTCGCTGGTTGCCAATTTTACTGCACTCTCTTCAAGCTCATCAATCATACTGTTATATGAATTAACGAGTGTTTCTATCTCTTCACTAGACGATCCTATTTCAATTTTTGTATTTCTTTTTTCAAGTCGAATTTCATTCATCTTATCACTAATGGTTTTTAGTGATCTTGTAATGTATTTTGAAATTAAAAAAGCAAAGGCTATGGCAACCAAAATCATCACCAAATAAGCCAAACCAAGTCTAATTAAAAATTCTTTCAATTCTCTATTTAAAAAATCATCATTTTCTAAATAAGGTAAGTTGAGTATGGCTAAATTCTTGAATTTTGTGTCGGTGATATAAGAATACGAAGACTGAAAAGTTTGACCATTAACTTCGTTTTTTTGCACATAACGATGATCTACTGTATTTGCTAAACTGTTGAGGATTTCAACATCTAAACAATTTAAAAGTGTATCTTTTTGAATAACCCCTTTTGAGGTCTTTAGCAATTGACCATCTAAATCATACAGATTGATTTGCAGGTTATGCACTGCTGCAATATCGTGTATTTCATCTTTAAAAATTAATGGAATATTTTCCGTATTGACAGGATAAGTAGTTTCTCTAATAGCGAAATTTATACTTCGTCTTATACCTCTTTCCTTACGTTCTAAACGCTCTTCATGATAATCTTTAGCTTCTTCATTATACTGATAAATCGTAACTGCAGCTATTAAAACCGAAGCCAATAACACCAAAAGTATCATGGCTGTGAATATCCTAGCTCGTAAAGACAGTTTTTTTAATTTCATGAAGCATTATATTGCGCTAAATATAGCAATAATCAAGCCAATTAAGCATCCGGATTTTTAGAACGGATATTTTTATAAAGCTTGAAACCAAGCATTATTAAGATTCCTAGCACAATAATACCTACAACTCCGAAAATCCAATTGATAGTACTTTTTAAAATCACTAAAAAAACTACTGCAAACAAAATAAATGTTGCACCTTCATTCCATATTCGCATAAAATTTGAAGTGACTTTTACTTCATCTTTTTGTAATTGCTTGTAATATATATGTGTTTTAAAATGGTAGATAAAAAGTAATACTACAAACGTTAGTTTTACGTGCATCCAACCTTGCTGAAACCAACTTGGCATTAAAACCATTAGCCAAATAGCAAAAAGGGTTGCTAAAATTGCTGAAGGCCACGTAATGATAAACCATAACCGTTTTGCCATGAGCTTTAATTGTTTGCCCAAAATCTCTTTTTCGGGAGAAGGTTTGTGAAATGCTTCGATTTGATACACAAATAATCGCGGAATGTAGAATAAGCCAGCAAACCAAGTGATAACAAAAATAAGGTGTAAAGATTTTATGTAGTTGTAGTATTCCATTACTCGTCTATGAATAAATAATTTAAGTTCTTACTATTAAAAGCGTTGTTGAAAGCTGCTACTTCTTCATCGAGCAACTTATTAAAAGCTGTTAG
>PAJL01000011.1 GCA_002706045.1 Flavobacteriaceae bacterium | reverse complement strand
TACGTCTTGCTCAGTTGGGGCAAAGTCTCCCATGCCAACTAAGGCATTCAAATGACCTAATTTATTGGTTAATTTAATCGGGAAGTTTAGAGGATCTTGTCCGCTTTTATTCTGGGTTTGATAAAGTTCTTTCTCAATATCAGACAGTTTTTCTTCAAGGGATTTTGCTTTTTCAAGCAAATCTTTCACCTTTTCATCATCTTCATATTGCTTTTGAAAACTCTTTAATTGCTTTGAAATATTTCTAATCTTCTTAATCGATTTATGCGCCTTATCAATGGTCTCATTCACGTCGGAAATAAAATCGAACTGTTTTTTCATTTCTTCAACAGTGCTTTCTGCTCTTGGATCGGCTAAAATTGTAAAATTTTGTAATTGTTCTTTGTCATTTACTTTTAGGCTGACCTTATAGTTCCCTGGTATTGCTGCTGGTCCTTCTAAACTTGCCCACCATAATATCATACCTGGTAGTAACTCAGCTCCGTCATAAGTCATGTCCCAAACAAACTGGTTAGATCCTTTATTTACCTTGAGTTTATTTTCCTTATCCTTTGTTGAAAACGTTTTTATGGTATCTCCTTGAGAATTGAAGTAGGTTAGCGAAACCTCATCTTCTTCATTGTAATTTTTTAAATTAAAATAAGTGATAACTCCATTTGGATGGTTGGTACCTGCCGTTTTGCTTCCTTTTCTGCTTCCACCACGCATTCTATACGTATCTTTTGGCTTAAACAAAACATCTTGACTCAAATCAGTATTGTACAACTGATGGATAAGTGATAAATCGTCTATAATCCATATGCTTCGCCCTTGGGTTGCAACTATCAAATTATTATCCTTTATGGCTAAATCCGTAATTGGCACTATTGGTAGGTTTAGTTGGAATGGTTTCCAGTTTTTACCATCATCAAAAGAAATATACATACCTGTTTCGGTTCCTGCATACAATAGCCCTTTTTGCTTAGGATCTTCTCTTAATACTCTAGTAAAATGCTCTTCATCAATACCATTAGTTATTTTTTTCCAAGTTTTTCCGTAATCAGTTGTTTTGTATAAGTAAGGCGAAAAATCTCCGGTTTTGTATTTTGTTCCAGCAATGTAGCAAGTGCCTTCGTCAAAAACACTAGGTTCAACACTGTTAATCATCATCCACTCTGGCATACCTTTAGGAGTAACATTATCCCAAGTTTTACCACCATCCTTAGTTACATGGATTAAACCATCGTCACTACCAACCCAAAGCAAACCTTCCTTTAATGGTGATTCATTTGCGGCAAAAATGGTACAGTAATATTCTACTGAAGTATTATCTTGTGTTATTGGCCCACCAGAAGATTTTAGTTTTTCTGGATCATTTCTAGTCAAATCTGGACTAATAATATCCCAAGACTGACCTTCATTTTCTGTAACATGAACATGTTGAGAGAATGTGTATAGCCTGTTAGGATTATGTCTAGAAAAAACAATTGGGAAGTTCCACTGAAAACGATATTTCATACCTTCTGCACCATAACCCATTGGATTATCTGGCCAAACATTAATTGCTCTTACAGTTCCTGTTTTATGATTAACTCGTGTTAAAAAACCATCATAACTACCTCCATACACAATATCATCATTTTCGGGATCTACTGCAATATGAGCACTTTCACCACCTGCCGTACTTTCCCAGTCATCTTCAGCAATAGAGTATCTATCAGTTCTGTGTGGAATTCTAATTGTTGTGTTATCTTGTTGTGCAGCATAGATTCTATAAGGAAATGCATTGTCTGTAGTAACCCTGTAAAATTGTGATGTTGGTTGATTATAATATGTACTCCAAGTTTCTCCACCATCATAAGTAATTTGAGCACCACCATCATCACCAATAATCATTCGCTCTGGATTTTCTGGAGCTATCCATAAATCGTGATGATCTCCATGAGGAGCATTGTACGTACTAAAATTCTTTCCTCCATCAGTACTTTTATGATATCTCACATTAAGCACATATACAGTATTGACATCTTTTGTATCTGCATAAACTCTGGTATAATACCAAGCACGTTGTCTTAATTTACGTTCACTATTAACTTGTTTCCAGGTTTCACCTCCATCATTACTTTGGTACAATCCACCTTCATCTTTATTTTCTACAATTGCCCATACACGTTGGTTATTTACAGGTGAAACGGTCAATCCAATAATTCCTAAAATGCCTTTAGGAAACCCTTCATGCTTTGATATTTCCATCCAAGTTTCACCACTATCAGTACTTTTCCATAGAGCTGAACCTTCACCACCTGAGCTTAAGCTATAAGGCGTTCGCTGTACACGCCAAGTTGATGCATATAAAATTCTTGGGTTAGTTGGATCTATAATCAAATCTACAACACCAGCATTCTCATTTGAGAATAATGTTTTTTTCCATGTTTTACCACCATCAATACTTTTGTAAATACCACGCTCTTCAGTTGGCTTATAAATATTTCCTAAAACACCTGCATATACAATGTTATGATCTGTTGGATGAACAGCTAAACGTGGTATATGTCTCGATTTTCCTAAACCAGCTGACTTCCATGTTTTACCTGCATCGACACTTTTCCAAACTCCATATCCAGAAGACACATTACCTCTTACAGTTTTTTCACCTCCGCCAACATAGATAACATTTGGGTCACTTTTAGAAACGGCTATAGAGCCTATGCTTCCACCAAAAAAGCCATCTGAGATATTTTCCCATTCGCGGCCACCATTAGTTGTTTTCCATATTCCACCACCAGTAGCACCAAAATAAAATAGATTTGGCTTATTGGGAACACCTGTTACCGCAGCACTTCTACCACCCCTAAATGGACCTATAAGTCTATATTCTAAAGCAGAATAATCAGATTCATCAAAATTTTGAGAATTAAGACTCGAATTGAAAACGCAAAGCAGTAAGACTGCAATAATTTTTAAAAATCGCATAATTACAAGATGTTGGTTATGAGCTTAAAATTACGGATTTAAAATTATTGATTGACTTCAGATATTAAATTTAACCTTACTTCCCTGTAAAGAAAAAAGGCTGTCACTATTGTAGACAGAACATCTGCTATTGGAAAAGAAATCCACACTCCCAGTTCGCCAAAATAGTTTGGCAAAATCAATATTAGCGGAATAAAGAAAAAACCCTGTCTGGTTAAGGTTAATAATAAAGCCGGAATAGCTTTTCCTATGGCTTGGAAATATGCTGCTCCAATAAGTTGAATCGCAATTATAGGAGTTGCTGCAAATACCCAACGCATAGCTGATGGTGTTTCTTTGAGCACTTCAGCATCTTGAGTAAACATTCTTGTTATTGACTCTGGAAAACTCATTAGAAAAACAAAAACTACTGCTGCAAGTAATGCAGCATATTTTATGGCTTTATTTATAGTTTCCCTAACTCTATCATAATATTTTGCACCATAATTAAATCCTGCAATCGGTAAAAATCCTTGAGTAATACCAAACACAGGAAATAATGCAAACATTAACATACGCCCTACAATAGCATATGCCGTAACAGAAGTTTCGCCACCAAGATCATATAAAATATTATTCATCAATAAGTAGGTGACACTTACAATTGCTTGTCTAGAAAGTGTTACAAAACCTAAAGATGCTATTTCTTTTACAACAGGTAGATCTAATCCAAAATGGGTAAGGTTTATTTTTAATTCTGAATTTTTTGAGAGAAAAAACCACAAAATGAAGAAAAAACATATAATATAAGATCCTGTTGTTGCCCAGGCAGCACCAGCCATTCCCCAATCAAAAATATTAATAAAGAAGAAATCTAAAATAAGATTACCAACAGAAGGAATCATCATGGCATACATGGCAAATTTAGGTTTACCTTCTGCCCTAATTACTGTGTTTCCCATCATGCACAGTGCTAAAACTGGCACTCCGTATAGCACAATTTTATAATAAATTTTTGCGGGTTCAAAAATATCTCCTTTACCACCAAATGCTGGAATAATATCATTGATATACAAAAGTCCAAACACAACAAAAACAACTGTAATTAAAACAGTCAACGTGATTTGATTTCCGAATGTCTTTAAGGCTTTTAAAACATCATTTGAACCAAGTGCCCTTGATATAATGGATGAACCACCAACACCAATAGACATACCAAGTGCTGCTATAAAAAATGATACAGGAAGTACTACATTAATAGCTGCGATTGCAATTGGACCTATCCAATTACCAACAAAAATGGTATCTACTAAAATATTTAACGACATCACTAAGATACCGATAGATGCAGGTACAGCTTGCTTTACAAGTAATTTTGTAATCGGTTGTTTTCCTAAATCTTGTGATGTTACGTTTGCCATTAAATTATGCTGTCTTTTCTGTACTTGCCCACTCTTCTATCATATTCACCAAAACTTGCGCAAAGTCCTCACGATTATTTAAACATGGAATTACAGTGAATTCCTTTCCTCCTACTTCATGGAAAATTTCTTCTCCTTCCATCGCAATTTCTTCTAGAGTTTCTAGACAATCACTAACAAAAGCAGGCGTAACTATAGCCATTTTCTTTATTCCTTCTTTCCCCATTCGCTCTATGGTTCTGTCTGTGTAAGGCTTTAACCATGGATCGAATCCTAATCTAGATTGAAATGTAGTTGAATATGTGCCGTTTTTAAGACCAAGTGTTTTTGCAACATTAACGGTGGTAATTTCACATTGATGACGATAACAGAACTCGTGCTGAGGACTGCCCATTTTAAAACAACATTTACCATTCATTTTGCAATTTCCATTAGAAATGTCACTTTTTCGAATGTGTCGTTCTGGTACACCATGATAACTAAACAAAATATGGTCGTAGTCTAAGCCTTCTAACTTTTCCTTTATACTTTGAGAAAGTACCTCAACATAATCTTTACGATTGTAAAATGCTGGTGTTCTAGTTATCTTTACTTGCGGAAAATGCTTAGCCACCAACTCATCAACCAAAACATCTATAGTCTCAGTCGTTGCCATTGCAAACTGAGGATACAACGGCACCGTTTTTATCTCCGTACAGCCTTTATCAACCAGTTCTTGTAGGCCTTTTTTAATTGACATACTTCCGTAGCGCATGGCTAAAGCAACTGGATATTCTACTTTTTCCTGCACTTTTTCTTGTAAGCGTTCAGAGATTACAATTAAAGGCGAACCTTCTTCCCACCATATCTTTTGATAGGCTTTGGCCGAAGCTTTTGGTCTTGTATTAAGAATTATCCCTTTTACCAAAAGTGTTCTTGCCCATAATGGAACATCGATAACACGTTCATCCATTAAAAATTCCCCAAGATATTTTTTTACATCCTTTGGTTTTGGACTATCTGGAGACCCTAAATTAACTAGTAGTATGCCTTTTTTCATAGTTTTTAATTGCAGTACAAAAATACAACACTAATCGTAATACTAAATATTTGTTAGTATTGGTTTTCTTTATTGCGATATAATAAAATATATCTGTACTTTGTTAGTTTAATGTTTTGGATAAACATCCAAACTATTTGTTTTTTATCGAGTTTTATATAATGAATACGGCTATTTCAAGGATTTAAATATCTTTACATGCTATGATTCTGTTTTACAAATGAAAAAATTTCTTTCTGCCCTTATATTCTTATTTTCAATAACCTGTATTGCCCAACAGAAATATCAAAGTTTACTTTGGGAGATTTCTGGTAATGGTCTTGAAAAACCGTCTTACCTCTATGGTACCATGCACGTTAGCAAAAAAGTTGCCTTTCGCTTAGATGATGTTTTTTATAAAGCATTAGAAGAAAGTGATTGTATTGCTTTAGAATCTGACCCAACCACATGGCCAGGTTTTAACTATGATATGATGGTTAGCGAAATGGCTTACTACAACAACTATAGAACAGAATTTTACACTAATCTTTTTAAGCTAACGCATCCTGAAGAAATGGCTGTTAGAGGTTCTGTAAGAATGGATAATAATGCTGTAAATGCTTATCTATATCGTAAAAACAACGCCTCTGATAATTTTGAAGAAGAAACCTATCTTGATATGTTTATTTTTCAAGCTGGAAAAAAGAACAATAAAGAAATTTATGCGCTTGAAGATTTAGCCGAGTCTAGATATCTAACAACCAAGGCGGCTTATAATTCAGATAAAAAAGATTTAGATCCTTGGATTCAAAAATTATTTTCTAAAGAAAACCCTTATCTCATTCAAGAGAACCTTTACAGAGATAGAAACCTGGATTTATTAGATTCTATTGGTGCAGGTGTAAATACGGAATTCTATAGAGAAAACATGCTTTACATTAGAAATGAAAACATGGTTAATTCACTTCAAAAGTTGATGCCGAAAAAATCTGTCTTCGCAGGTGTTGGTGCAGCACATTTACCGGGTGAAAAAGGCATGATTAATATGCTTCGTGAAAGAGGTTATAAAGTAAAAGCTCTAACGTCTGAGCAAACAGATTTCAGTAAAACAGAAAAGACCAAACTAGATAGTCTTTTTGTGGCTCCTGAGCTTAAGCTAAATGCCACTCCTGATGGATTTCTAAAAATGAAAACCTATGATGAGTTACGCGAGTTTTCATACGGAGGACAGAAATATTATTTAGATCCTGATATGACTAATGGTGCTTATCTCACCTTAAATAGAATTAGTCGTTTTGTGTATTTGCCAAATGAAAAGGATAATATGACTTTGGAAGATATTGACAATTTTCTTTATGAAGATATTCCTGGTGATATTATTAAAAAAGAGGAACTAACAGACCCTTATCCAGGCATCAGTATTGTTAACAAAACCAAGAAAGGTGAGTTTCAGAAGTATCATATTTATCAGACTCCTTTAGAAATTATTATCATAAAATTTGCTGGTCGAAGCGATTTTGTTTTACAACATGAAGACAAAATATTCAATTCTATAACGCTAAAAACACCTTCAAATTCTAACCAATTATTTGTATCTCCTCATAAGAAGTTTCAAGTAGATTTTCCTGAATATTACATTACAGCTAATATGGAAAATAGCGGCAAGAAATTGTTAGAAGGTTATAAAAACGATGCCTATTATTTTATAGAAGAAGCGTCACTTCAAGATTTGGCTTATATAGAGGAAGATAGTTTTGAGGCTAAATATTTTCATCATGCCTTGTACAAAAATTACAAGCTTAGTGAAGCTAAAGGTGGCTTCAAAGCAGGTGATTATAAAACCTATGAATCTCAGGCTGTTTTAGATTCTACTTCAAATAAAAACTTACATCTCAAAACTATTGTTAAGGATGGTAGCTATTATTTATTGGGCTACGTTGGTACAGATACAAGTGAGAAAGATGCATTTTTTAAGTCGTTTAAATTCAACAAAACTAATTATAAAGATTTTGAAAAGGTTATAGATACCTCATTACATTTTTCTGTTAGAACTAATGGGAAATCACCTATTCCTAATCCTTATAATGGTGGTTATAACAACGGTAAAAACGATAAAGACTATCAAGAAAAAACCAAGCAAACATCATATTCTACTAATGCGAATGAGCAAATTTCTATTTCTAGAACCAAGTTTCATGATTTGCAGATGTATCATAATGTTGATAGCTTATGGAGCGATGTAGACAAAAAGGTGAACTACACCACACGTTACTATTCACCAGACAAGAAATTCAAAATTTCAAATCGTCTTAAATCTAGAAAAGACAAGGTTTATTCCTATAGTTTTAGTTACACAGATTCCTTGAGTGCTAAGCAAGTTTTGGTGAAAAATATTCTTAAAGAAGGTGTACTTTTTGAGCTTAAAACCCTTATTGATTCTATAAGCGGCCCATCTTCATTTGTGACTGAGTTTTACGAATCCTTTACACCAATAGACACTTTAATGGGCAAGGACGTTCTTCAAGATAAGACCAAACAATTTTTTGAAGCTTTGAGAGCTAACGATAGTATTGTTTTAGAGTCTTACAACCTCATCAAGTTTAAGAAGCACAATAGCAAAGACATTGTTGCTGTGCTTAAGGACTTTGAATTCGAAAAAGAGCGTTTAGACATTAAATCGCATTTAGTTGAAGAATTGATTGAAATCGATTTAAAAGACAATCTAAAATTTATAAAACAACTCTATTACGATAGCTATTCTGACCCTCAAACACAAACTGCTATTTTGGAAGGTTTGTTAGAATCTAACAATAAAGATTCTTATGATTTGGCTTTAGAATTAATGGATCGCGATTTACCACTAAATGGAGTTGGAAGTATTTTCTATAATTATTACGGTAGAGATTCTTTAGAACTTAAAGCGTCTTTATTTCCAAAAATACTGCAATACAGCACCATTCAAGAATACAAACAACCTTTGTATAATTTATTAGCTAAGGTAAAAGACAGTGGCTATGTAAAGCTTAAAACGTATTCTAAATACAAAAATCAGATTATAAACGANGGTAAGACTGAAGTGAAGCGTAATCTTGGTAACAANTCTAGTTATGGNTANAATTCNTATTCCAATGATTTAGCAACCTATGTAAAGTTGATTTTTCCTTATAGAAATGATCGTAATGCAAAAGATTTCTTCGAGAAATTACTTAATGTTGATGATAAATCTGCTCTTGTAGATTACTATGTTCTACTCGCTAAACACAAAGAAGCTATTCCTGCGAAACTAAAAGAAAAAATCCTTGATGACGAAGAGAATCAATATTTGTTATTAGAGGAATTAGACGATGCTAAACTTCTTAGCAAAATGAATTCATTAGACATAGACCAACAACAATTTGCTAAGTCTAAGTTACTATCTAATGCACGTTATGAAAAGGAAACAGACTCTATAAATTTCTTATTTAAAAGAGATTTTGTAACTGATAAAGGTAAAAATGCCGTTATGTATTTCTTCAAAATTGATAAGGAAGATGAATACTCTGGCAAGTCTGAAAACCTTCATTACATTTCTTTTATAAAACCAAAGAATCCTAAAGAATTAGTAGTAGATTTCTACAACAAATCTAGCAACTACGGTACTGAAGTAGATAAAACTAAAGAGTTAGAAGAACAGATTACTGAAATTATAAATCTAGCTATTTACAAAGATCGCAAACGTGTAACGCCTAGTGCTCGAGGTGGTTATAATGGGTATTATGATTATTAGAGGTTTTAACTCGTCGCCTGAATATATTTCTTAGGTGTTGTACCAAACTTCTTTTTAAACGCAGCAATAAAATGGCTAGATGTGCTGTAGCCTACTTTTAGGCCTACTTCGTTAACGTTGTTTTCACCAGATTCCAAAAGTTTGCGTGCTACTTCCATCTTATAATCAAATAAGAAGCTGTAAACCGTATCACCATAAATTTGTTTAAAACCTTCTTTAAGTTTTTTAAGGCTTAGCTCAATGGTATCTGCTAACTCTTGCAAACTTGGCGGCTCTGCCATGTTAGCAATGATGATATCTTTTGCCCTTTTCAATTTGGCCACATTAACCTCATCGACCAAAAATGGACATTGCTCAATGTTAGCATCCTCACTTCTATTAAAAAACAAACTCAAAAGTTCGTACGCCTTTCCTTTGTAATAAAGNTGNTTAATAGAGCTNTTNAGATTAAAGCTTATTAACTGATTNAGNACCACAGCCATTGATGGNGATATTTTTCCATCCTTATAATATTTCTTNTCTCTATTATCATCAGATAAAAANGTAACATAATCTGCATCTTCAGAAAACAAACCATGAAATTTTTTAATNGAAATTACCAAAGAAGCTAGCCAAGAATGTGGTTGTAATTGTAAGTGAATTGGTAAATCGCGTTGTGGATTATANAANAAAAGTGANGTTTCCTCTTTNATATTTAAGGTATATCTTCCTTCATTAAANACAAAATCTGCNGAACCTTTGGTACAAAAATGAAACTGAATATANGAGCTATCAATCTCACGTTCAAGAATTTCAACATCATCATTATCATTTTTATGTGTTAAGATAAAAAACCCTTCTTCTAAAAACGTTTCATCAAAAGTTCCTTTAGCGACACTTTTTGANAGTACTTTTTCTGTTTTCATTTCAATGTTATTTAGATTCGTTCTAAACAAAAGNGTGAAAAACCCCTTGTTTTACTACAAAAATATGACAAATATCATGTTATATTAAAAAAACACCTCAAAAAACCACTAACGACACTTTAAGTTCTTCTAGCGTTATTTTTTTGTCATTAACAAAATTACATTTGCCTTGTTAATTTCCTTAGTCAGGTAAACGAGCGAATGCAACAACATAGAAAAACATACTTTTACGCTATAGGTCTTAGCTATAAAAAAGCTGATGCCGAAATTCGTGGTCACTTTAGTGTNAGTGANACTGCAAAACAAAATGTTTTGTTACAAGCTAAAGNNAATGGCCTTGAAAGNATTTTAGTAATTTCTACCTGTAACCGCACAGAACTTTANGGCTTTGCAGAACACCCTTACCAGTTGATTCACTTACTNTGTGAAAACACAAAAGGTACTGTTGAAGAATTTCAAGATGTGGCTTACGTATACAAAAACAAAGAAGCCATCAATCACATGTTTAGAGTTGGCTCTGGTTTAGACAGTCAAATTCTTGGTGATTTTGAGATTATTAGCCAATTAAAATTTGCTGCAAGAGCCTCGAAGAAAGAAAGCTTATTAAATTCGTTTACCGAGCGTCTTGTAAATTCTGTAATTCAGGCTAGCAAACGCATCAAGAACGAAACCGAACTCTCTTCTGGTGCAACTTCTGTTTCTTTTGCTTCCGTACAGTACATCATGAATAATGTAGAAAACATTTCTGAAAAGAATATTTTACTCTTCGGTACAGGGAAAATAGGAAGAAACACTTGCGAAAATTTAGTAAAACACACTAAAAATCCGCATATCACACTTATCAATAGAACAAAAGATAAAGCTGAGGAAGTCGCTGGAAAATTCAATGTCTTAGTAAAAGATTTTGAAAATCTAGAAGAAGAAGTTAACAACTCTGATATTGTTATCGTAGCTACAGGAGCTCAAAATCCAACACTTTACAAGTCGCTTATCAATACCGAAAAGCCTCTTTTAGTTTTAGACCTTTCTATTCCTAAAAACGTGAATAGCAACGTCACTGAGCTAAATAATGTATCTTTGATACACATGGATGATTTAGCAAAAATTACGGATGACACTCTTGAAAAACGTAAAGCATTTATTCCTGATGCTGAAGCTATTATTGAAGATATAACAAACGACTTTAACGCTTGGCTGAACACACTAAAGTTTGTACCTACAATCCAAGCTATAAAACATAAATTGACGGATTTAAAAAATTCTGAAATCAATACCCAACGTAAAAAACTAGCAGATTTTAATGAAGATCAAGTTGAGTTGGTTACGAACAATATCATTCAGAAAATAACCAATCAATTTGCACATCATCTTAGAGAAGATGGTAATACTTCAGATGAAAGTATTGAACTTATCAAAAAAATTTTCCAGTTAGAAACCACTGAAAATGTCTAAAATTATTCGCATTGGCACACGCGACAGTGAGCTCGCTTTGTGGCAAGCAAAAACCGTTCAAGCACAACTTGAAAAACTAGGTCATAAAACTGTATTAGTTCCTGTAAAATCTACTGGAGATTTAGTACTCAACAAACCTTTATACGAACTTGGTATTACAGGAGTTTTTACAAAAACTCTTGATATTGCTATGCTCAATGAAGAAATTGATATTGCAGTACATTCGCTTAAAGACGTTCCTACTCTTTTACCAAAAGGCATTGTACAAGCTGCCGTTATAAAACGCGGTAATGTTAGTGATACCTTGGTTTTTAAAAACAATGAAGAATTTTTATCGGCTAGAGAAGGTGTTATCGCTACAGGTAGTTTAAGACGAAGAGCGCAATGGCTTAACCGCTACCCAACACACACTGTTGTTGGTTTACGTGGTAATGTTAATTCTCGATTGGAAAAACTAGAAAATAGCGACTGGAACGGAGCCATTTTTGCTGCTGCTGGCATTGGAAGACTAAATATAAGACCTGAAAATTCGATAAATCTTCAATGGATGATTCCTGCTCCAGCCCAAGGTGCAGTAATGATTACAGCTTTAGAAAGAGACGAAGATATAAGACAAATCTGTGCTGAAATCAATCATGAAGAAACTGAAATTTGTACTTCCATAGAACGCGAATTTTTAAATCGTCTTGAAGGTGGTTGTACAGCGCCAATCGGTGCTTTGGCTTTAATTAAGAATGACGAAATCAATTTCAAAGGTATTCTTTTAAGTAAAGATGGTACTAAGAAAATTGAAGTCGTAAAAACCGCACCACTCGGTAAGCATAATGATATTGCAAAATTCTGTGCAGAATATGTTATTGAAAAAGGTGGAAAAACTCTGATTGATCAATTGCAACGTAGCGATAAACAAACCAATATTTATTCTACTAAAAAGTTAACGGACGATCAGATGTTACTTTTTCATAATGATGTTGTAGCAGAAAGTAATGATGCTATTAAAATTAGCTTGAACCGTATTCCGAAAACGGTTGTTAGAAAAGAAATTCAAAACGTTATTATTACCAGCAAAAATGCTGTTGAAGCTTTGCTACATAACTTTTCGGCAGTAGAGTTGCAATTCAAAAACATCTATTGTGTTGGCCGAAGAACAAAACGTATGGTTGAAAAGCGTATTGGAAAAGTTAAGCATACAGAAGCTAACGCAAAAAAGTTAGCCAACTATTTAGTAGATTATATTGAAGGAACAGAAGTCACCTATTTTTGTAGCGACCTAAGATTGGATGATTTACCTAATATTCTTTCAGAAAATAACCTTACGGTTAATGAAGTGGAAGCTTACCAAACCAAGTTTGATAGTTTAAGCGTTCCTGAAACCGTAGATGGAGTGATGTTTTACAGTCCTTCTACAGTACAAAGTTATAGAAAACAAAATGTGGCTAAAGGCATCGCATTTTGTATTGGAGAAACCACTGCAAAAGAAGCTAGTAAGCACTTTAAAGATGTACATATTGCTAAAGTACCAACAGTAGAAAGCGTAATTGAGTTGGTTAATTTACACTACGCACAATAGCTTTTAGCCGTTGGCTATTGGCCACAATAAAGACGAACTTAAAATCAAATAAAAAGTCAAAAAAATGAGAAATTTGGATTACGAAGTCAATTAACTCGAGCTGCTGTTTCAATTCCTTCAAATATAGCTGAAGGGTGTAGTAGAAATAGTGAAATAGAATTCAAAAGATTTCTCGAAATAGCGATAGGCTCTCTATTTGAAGTAGAAACACAATTAACAATTTCTCAAGAATTAGGATTTATTGAATCCGAAAATTTAAAACCCATTTTTGAACTTTTGGATAAAGAAGCAAAAATGATAAATAGTTTAATAAATAAAATTAAATATAGCTAATGGCAAATAGCCAACAGCAAAAAGCTATCATGATAAAAAACGATTTATTTTTAAGAGCATTAAAAGGAGAAACCGTAGAACGTCCACCAGTATGGATGATGCGCCAGGCAGGTCGTTACCTTCCAGAATTCATGGAAATAAAAGCCAAATACGATTTCTTTACACGTTGCCAAACCACAGAGTTAGCAAGTGAAATTACCGTACAACCCATACGTCGTTACGGTATGGATGCAGCCATTTTGTTTAGTGATATTTTAGTGATTCCTCAAGCGATGAATATTGAGGTACAAATGAAACCTAATTTTGGTCCGTATTTACCAAATCCAATACGTACACAACAAGATGTAGATAATGTCATCGTACCAGATGTTACAGAAGCATTAGACTACGTATATCAAGCCATAAAAGTAACAAAAGAAAAGCTTAATGATGACATTCCGTTAATAGGTTTTGCAGGTTCACCATGGACAATCTTATGTTACTGTGTTCAAGGGCAAGGCAGTAAAAACTTTGATAAAGCCAAAAAATTCTGCTTTACAAATCCAGTTGCAGCACACCAAATGCTTCAAAAAATTACAGACACAACGATTGCTTATTTAAAAGAAAAAGTAAAAGCAGGTTGTAATGCTGTACAAGTGTTTGATTCTTGGGGAGGTATGTTATCTCCTGAAGATTATCAAGAGTTTTCATGGAAATATATTCAACAAATTATAGATGCCTTAAAAGATGACGCTCCTGTAATTGCCTTTGGTAAAGGCTGTTGGTTTGCATTAGATGTTATGGCAAAATCTGGTGCTTCTGCTTTGGGTGTGGATTGGACATGTTCTCCTAAAAATGCACGTTATTTAACTGGAGGAAACATTACTTTACAAGGTAATTTTGATCCAACACGTTTATATTCTTCACCTGCAAAAATCAAAGCCATGGTGACGCAAATGATAAACGAATTTGGTAAAGACAAATACATTGTAAATCTGGGTCATGGTATTTTACCAGACATTCCATTAGAAAATGCCAAAGCATTTATTGATGCCGTTAAAGAATACTCAGCATAATATTGTAACTTAACAAGCTGTTCAGCGTCTTTTAAGATGTTCAACCAAAACAACTTGTATGATCAATAACATATTAAAAGGGCTTCAAGCTTATTCTGGTGCATTAAGTTTAATCTCTAAACTTAAGCTTTGGAAGTATTTTGCTATTCCGATTGTCATTAGTGTATTAACGGCGTTTTTAATTCTATTGTCTTCTTATGGATTGTCTGATAATATTGGTCGCTTTATAGCAAAAATCTGGTTTTGGGAATGGGGAAAAGAAACCTTTACATCAATTTCAACATTTATCGGAGCGATTATCATTATTGCCATTGGACTTATTCTTTATAAGCATATTATAATGGCATTATCTGCTCCGTTTATGAGTCCTGTTTCAGAAAAAATTGAAGCATATCTTACGGGAATACAAAAGCATCAGCATCGTAAAACCTCTTTTCAAGAACAGTTATGGAGAGGTATTAGAATCAATGCTAGAAACCTTATCAGAGAACTTCTAATTACACTTCCTATTTTATTGTTGAAATTTATTCCGGTCGTAAATATTTTCTCTACCATTCTGCTCTTTTTAGTTCAGGCTTACTATGCTGGTTTTGGTAATATGGATTATACTTTAGAACGTCATTTTAAATACAGAGAGAGTATCCAATTTGTTAGAAAATATAGAGGTATTGCAATAGGAAATGGCATTGTTTTTATACTGTTTTTATTAGTTCCTGTTATAGGAGTTATTCTGGTTTTGCCAATGAGTGTAACAGCATCTTCTTTAAATACGGTTAAACTTTTAAAGGACGAAAAGCTAATACCTAACAGTAATTTACCTGTGTAATGATTGCTCAGTTTGATGGTTTTGAAATTAATTCTATTCACAATGGTGACGCTTGGAAAATCTGTGATTTTACCATTACCAATAATGATAGATTAAAACGCTATTTCCCAAAAACGCTTGAGCAAAATCAAAACCCAACCTTATCCCAATTATTTGTTGAAAATAAGGTTAGACAATTTGAAAGGAAAGAGGAGTTTCTTTTCACTGTAAAACAAAGTGAAACCAGAAATCTAGTAGGACTGATTTACCTTAAAGAAATTGACTGGGATAAAAAACAAGGTGAATTTGCTTATTGTATAGATTATAATTTTAAGGGAAAAGAAATTATAAGCAAAGCTGTTGAATTGTTATTAGACTATGCGAGTAAAGAGCTAGGCTTGAAAGCTTTTCAAATTATTGCCCATAAAAATAACTTATCAAGTATTAAAGTCGCTTTGAACAATAATTTTGAATGGCAAAAAACACTTAAGAATGAATTTACTCCTATCGGTGAAAAGCCTTTGGATATGGAGTTATATGAGCTGCATAAGATCTAGCAGGTTTTTATCCTGTATCCTGCAAGGTTTTAAAAACCTTGTAGGTATTATAAAAAACTAAAAATGAAGTTAGAAGTTTTAGAAAAGAATAATTATTACCATGTTTATAATCGCGGAATTAACGGTTGCAACATCTTCAATTCTGACGAAAACAAACTCTATTTTTTAAAACTCGCTTCAAAATATCTAAAGAATAACGTTGATATAGTAGCATATTGCCTTATGGACAATCACTATCATTTTTTAATTCAGGTAAAGAATGATACTAAAAAAACCTCTCAAGCTTTTTCCAACTTCTTCAATGCGTACTCAAAAGCATTTAACAAACAAAACCAAAGAACAGGAAGTCTTTTTGAAAAGCATTTCAAAAGAAAAAAAATTGATTCAGAAGATTACTTTAAAAAAGTGTTCTGTTACATTCATTTAAATCCTAAAACGAACTGGGAGAATTATAACTTTTCATCATATCAAAGCTACTTAGACAACAAACAACGCAATACAATCTATTTAGAAAAATCTTATGTGCTTAATTTGTTTGACGATATTGAAAACATAAAAACAGTACATCACTCCTATAAAAATATAAGCCAAATAGGTTCTAAAGAAATATCAGACCTACAAGGTTTTGAAAACCTTGCAGGTCGTAAACTACAATTTAACAAACTAGTGAAAGACAAATTTTACAACTACATACAACAATTACAAGACACCATCACTTCTAAACTTGAAGCTATTGATGGCAAAGCAAAATTTCAAGAAGATCTTTGGAAGCGTCCAGAAGGAGGCGGAGGAAGAACTCGTGTTATAGAAAACGGCAATGTATTTGAAAAAGGTGGTGTTAATATTTCTGGTGTACACGGCAAATTACCAGATAGCATGCAGAAGTATTTTGGTGTTGAAGATGCTGTTTTTTTTGCCTGTGGATTAAGCCTTGTTATTCATCCTAAAAGTCCAATGGTACCAACTGTACATGCTAATTGGCGCTATTTTGAAATGTATGACCAAGATGGTAATATTGTAGATCAATGGTTTGGTGGTGGACAAGATTTAACGCCTTACTATTTGTTTGATGAAGACGCTAAACACTTTCATCAAACCTGTAAAACAGCATGTGATAAACATAATCCTGAATTCTACCCAAAATACAAGGCACGTTGTGACGAATACTTTTATAATACACACCGTAATGAAGCTCGAGGCATAGGTGGTTTGTTTTTCGATTATTGCAAAGCAAGTGATGATATGACCATGGAAAACTGGTACGATTTCGTTACCGAAGTTGGTAATAGTTTCTTAGAAGCCTATGTGCCAATTGTTGAAAAGCGTAAAGATTTGCCGTACACCCAAGAACAACGTGATTGGCAAGAAATACGTCGTGGCCGTTATGTGGAATTCAATTTAGTACATGATAAAGGCACACTATTCGGACTTAAAACCAACGGGCGAATAGAGAGTATTTTAATGAGTTTGCCTCCACATGTGCAGTGGGTTTACGATCATCATCCTGAAGAAGGAAGCGACGAAGAAAAATTGATTGATGTTTTACAAAATCCTAGAGAGTGGGTTTAATATTCAAAATAGTGATGCTGTTTCTCTTTTGTGGATTCTTACACTCACAACAAGACAGTCTAACTACGAATGAATATATAACAACTTTTCCTAGTAAAATATCGACTCGTATTTCATTGGTAAATACTTCCAATAGTTTTATTATAAATGATGTTGTAAACAATGCCAAATACGAACTAAAACCAAATGTAAGGGAGTATTTGGGGTTTTCTGTTCTCTTTAGAAGTATTGAAATAGATTATGGGTTTTCTCCTAAATTTTTCAATGCTAATAAAGACAATGATAACTCCAGACTTTTCAACCTAAATATTAGGACATTTTTAGGTCAGTGGATGCAAACTATTGACCTTTATAACCAAAAAGGCTTTTACTTTTCATCAAACGATCAAAGAGTCAATCTCAGTGGTGTAAAAACCTTTAAAGTAGGAGGATCAACTTCATATATTTTTAACAAGAATTTTTCGTTTAGAGCTATAGGTTTTCAGAATGAATGGCAAACCAAAAGTGCTGGTAGTTTTGTCCCATCTATATATTACTACTACACAAAATACCATTTAACCTTAGATGATATTGATGAAAAAGCATCTTCATTTGACATTGCTGTCGGACCTTCATACTATTATAACTTTTGTTTGACTAAAAATTTTCTTTTCTCCCTGGGTGCTCATGCTGGTGTGGGTTTAAATCATAGTTCAAATCTGGGAGAAGGAGATTTCACTTCTATTTTATATGATTTTTCTGGGAGAGCAGTAGTCG
>PAJL01000010.1 GCA_002706045.1 Flavobacteriaceae bacterium | reverse complement strand
TATATAATCAAAATACGTTAAAAATAGCGGAAGCCTTGGACGCTATTTAGGATTTTGATTATGGTTTCAAAAGCACGACAGTGCTATTGAAAATACCTACCGACAGTAATAGACTTTTTGGTTCGTTTTTGGTCTTTCAAAAATGAACAAGAAGAAACAAACGAAACAATCCTTAAGTTGCTACCTTCATTGCGAACAATGTGAAGCAACCCCACCTCTATACTGTCATGCTGAACTCGTTTTAGCATCTCATTTGTTTTGAGTAAAATGCTCTTTATCTCAGTTATTTTATTGTTCTTATGTTCATTTTGTCTTGATACAAAACGAACCAAAAAATCAAAACGATTTATAGGAAGTTGCAAAGCACCATTCGCTAATAACTTGCTTATGTTGTATTACTATTATTAATTATTCTTGAATCCTAGATTTGAACTCTTAAGATTGATACTTGCTCATTACTTCTGAAAATCGTTCGTTCCGACCATGTCGGAATTAGATTTGAGCCATATTGCCTTTGATGATTGTCATGCTGAACTCGTTTCAGCATCTCACTTTCATTTATATAATAGATTCTGAAATAAATTCAGAATGACACAACACAAAACAACTTCTAGATAAAATTTGCTAGTACCTCACAAATCACACAAAGTAACGAACCACCATAAACTAAACACTAAAGACAACTATATATCCAATCGATCATACACCAACCCCTTATAACTCTCACCTATTGGAATACGTTCACCAGCAATAAGAATACGGTTTTTCTGAACAGAAGCAATTTTATTAACATTAACCACGTAAGAACGATGCACCCTAATAAAGGTTTTTTCAGGAAGTTTAGATTGCATATCCTTAAAATTCATTAAGGTTAATACAGGTTTAGAATTCTCGGTATGAATCTTAAGGTAGTCTTTAAGTCCCTGAACATAAGTAATACTAGTAACCTCTAATTTTATGTTTTCATACTCTGATTTCACAAAGATAAAGTTATCTGCTTTTGAAGATTCACTAGTAACAACACCTGCAGATGATAAATTATAATTAGATTGAAGATCGCTTAGCTTAATCATTTCTTTAACGCGGTTCACAGCCTTTATAAAGCGAGGAAACGGAATAGGTTTCACCAAATAATCAGCAGCATTAAGGTCGAAACCCTCTAAGGCATATTGCGGATATGCAGTAGTAAAAATAAAATATGGCACTTTACCCTCTAGAGCTTTTACCATATCAATACCAGAGATATTTGGCATTTCAATATCCGAAAACACCAAATCCAAAGCATTATTATTTATAAAATCCATCGCTTCTAAAGCATTAGTAAACGTATGAACAACTTCTATACCTCCCAAAGCCTTGCAATACGATTCTATAACATCAATTGCCAAAGGCTCATCATCTATTATTATACATCTCATTTGCTATTAAGATTTAGTGTTAAATTAACTTCATAATGTGTTTTATCTTCAACGATGCTCAGATCATGTTTGTCTTCGTATAAATAATGCAGTTGATTTTTAATATTTTCTAAACCTACACCAGAGTTTTGCTTGTCCTGTTTATGAATACCAACAATATTCTTTACATAGAAAGATAATTGATTTCCCATAATATTGATTTTAATATCAATATGTGTGTGACCTTTAAAATCAGTACCATACTTGAAAGCATTTTCAATAAAAGAAATTAATATAAGTGGATATATGTACAAACCTTTGGTATCCCCATGGATGTTAATTTTAACATCTTCACTATTTTTTAGCCTAAGACGCTGTAAGTCTATATAATTACGAATATAATTGAGTTCCTTTTCTAATGCCACCTCATTCTCGTCCGTTTCGTAAAGCATGTAGCGCATTAGTTCAGATAAGGTAATCACCGCCTCTGGGGCATCATCAGATTTACTACGTACAAGCGAATAGATACTATTAAGGGAATTGAACAAAAAATGAGGGTTTAATTGATTTCTTAAAAACTGAAGCTTGATATCGGTTTTCTCATGTTCTAGTAATTGGGAAGCTCGTTCTCGCTTATAAAAATCGACAACAAGTGCAAAAATACCACCTAATAAAAAAATAACCAGAGAGAATACTGCAGGAACAGCATATCTCATATTGAGCATACGCTTTGGAGGCATATTTGGCGGCTCTGGCATTTGAATATCTCTAATAGGAAAATAATCCCCCATTATATTTTGAATAAGATATTCGCTGATATAATTATAAATAATTAAGAATATTATGGAGATTAGAATATAAAGAAGCACCTTTCGCTTAAGTAATAAGAGCGGTACTAACAACATATAGTTTGTATAAAACAAAACGGGACGCATCAACTGCTTGACATACATTTCTGATGGTATTTCACCTAAATCCATATAAGCTGTCAGTAGTGGAAATGTACTTAAACATATCCAAACAATGATATGTATAAGAATTATTCTATGGTTAACCTGTACTCTCAAATGTTTTACAAATTAAATCGGTTTAAAAGTAATATGATTTGCTTTTAAATCTTGAATGGTCACCACTGGAAAACCGTTTGATTCTAATTTTTCTAAAACCAATCTCCCAATGCGCGCTGCGTCTTTGGCACTTTCAAAAGTTTGCTGACCTTGAACCGCAGGAATGTATTCCTGACGTATAAAAAGAGTATCCTCTTTATAGATTTCATAAATCCAGCAATTATCTTTTAGAACAACTTCCATACGATAGTAGCCTAATCGACCCGATTCAAAGTGCTCTTTTTTAGAGAATTGAAAAACCGCAGCAACTGTTACCAATGCAATAATGGTAAAAGCAATGCTAAATCTTAATACTTGTTTCATAATTTTTAACATTTAAATTTGAAATTGGTATCAGGATGGATGCCTCTAACAATCCATTCCCGATACCGCTTTCTGCTATCAACTAATCTATATCCACAAACTTATTTGTTGACAGCCATCAATCAATCAATCAAACAACTATCTAGAAAAAATCTAATCTTAATTATCGTCATCATCTTGTTCTGCATCAGGGAAAAACTCCATCTGATCATCAAGATATAGTGTACCGCTTCTACCTAAACTTACAAAAGCACGCTCACCATTATTAAAAGTTATAGCATCACGTCTAGCGTAGAGCTCAAACTCTGTTTTTTCCTCCCAACTTTCATTTAGAGGGTTATATTCATATACCGTCCCTAAACTGCCAGAGTACTCACCACATGCCACATAACCCTTGCCATTTATAGAAAAACCTACAGCACTAGAACGTAATACATAATCATCATCATCTTCATCTATATCTTCTAATACTGTCCATTCTTCAGTATCTAGATTAAATTTCCAAAAATCTTCCTCATATATTCCATTACTTACTCCTGTTGCTAAATACACTTCATTATCTATAGTGAATGTTGTTCCTTCACGTCGTTTATCTCCTCCAAATCCAAAAATTTCTTCCCAAGTATCTGCTATGGGATTGTATTTCCAAAAATCCTTTTTATCGCTACCATCATAGCCTGTTCCGACATAACCATAATTATCAGACCCAAAACCAACTGCTCCATAACGTGCTGTACCAGCAAAATCTGCTATTTGAGTCCAACTATTGGTTAAAGTATTAAATTTATAAAAGTCTGCTAATTCCTCGTTACTATCTCCATTATACCCTGTACCCACATAACCATCGGTACCAATGGTAAAAGTAGTAGCTGAGCTTCGTGCTATACCAGGAAAATCAGATAATTGCTGCCATGAGTTAGTATCAAAATCGTAACTCCAAAAATCATTATAATAATCGTCACCATCATAACCTGTAGCCATGTAACCTACATTGCCAACAGTAAAAGCAGAAGCACTACTACGAGCTTCTTCATTAAAGGTTGAGACTTTCACCCAGTTTCCGTCTAGTTCATCACCATCATCATCAGAATTACAGTTAAAAAATGTTAGCAACACCAATCCTGTCAAAAATATCGATAGTCTTAATCTGTTATTATTCGTTTTCATCATTTTTAAAATATTATGTATTAGTTATTTTTTAAATCTATATATCGTACAATTTTATCCACCAAACTGAATATTAAGTCCTAAAAACAGTCCATCATCTTTGCCAAAGTCGTATAGTGTTTCACTAGATCCCTCTACCTTAAAAGAACTCTTTGTGAGATAGCCTAAATTGAAGTAAGCTGACCAATCATCATCAAAATTAAAGGTATAGCCTAAACCCAATTTCAAGGTTTTAAATTCCATATGAGAATCAGAATACTCACCACCATTAACATCCATACGATTATAAGCATATAATGATTGAGGTGAAATACTAAAGTCTATAGAGTTTTGAGTATTGATTTTATAGTATGCCGCAGCTTTAGGGAATCCTAATTCAAAACTCAATTGTGAGTTAACACTTTTAAAGTATGTTAGTACAGGATACCACTGTGGTTTACCCAATAGTACACCATGCCCTATTCCAAAACGCATATAAGATGATGTATCTTCTAATCCTAAGCTTTTTTTAAATCCAAAGTATCCTGATAACACAAAAGAGTCATGAGTTATATCGGCATTTAAAGTTGAAGCAATAGCTGGAGCTAACTCAGCATTTAATTCCCAATCAGAATCTAACGCATATTTATAAACCGCACTAAACTGTATGTAGTGCAATTGTTCATAAATATCATATACAGCAGATTTATTTAACTCTTCTATGTTTATTGAACTATGATTATATATCCCACCAAAACCTATTTCATGCTTTCCAAAGTCAAAAGATTTATACAGAGAAACTCCTTTGATATTCAAATCAGCACCATTATAACTTGGCAAAAACTTATAAGACATATCAATCAAGGCAGTACTATCAGTAGTACTGAATAATTGTTGTCCGTAAACCGTGTAAACCATAGTACTCATTAGCACACTATGTAGTATTTTTTTCTTCATCGACAGCGAACATACTACGGCAATGCAATACCTTAATCATCAAATAGACACAGCTTATTTTTTTGTAGACCAATAAGGTATTTTAAACTATGAATCTATTGATTAAAACCCTATCGTGTAAATCAAGGAGCTTGTAGAGATAACTTAAGCTTTGGTCTATTTCTCTTTTTTCGGTAACTATTGTACAGTTGTTTTGTGCAAATTCTAATTTTCATGTCAAAAAATAAACTCTTACAAATACTTTTAGGTTGTGGTCTCTTTTTAGTGATTACTTGCTCTTCAGAAGAGATCACTTCTTTATCTGTAGGTGAGGATTTCACAAATACCAATATAAGAGTGTTATCTATAGATACATTCACGGTAAAACTATCTACAATGAAGTTTGATTCTTTAGCAACATCTGGTCAAGGTCGTTTGCTCATAGGCCAGTATACAGACGAATATGTAGGAAAAGTTACTTCTTCCTCTTATTTTAGAATAAAACCAAGCACTTACTATCTTGATGATGACGCCGTCTTAGATAGTGTAGGGCTTTTTCTGTCTTATGATGAATACTTCTACAATGATACTACACAGGTATCTAACATCAACATCTATAAGCTAAACGAAAAAATAAAGGATGAAGAAGATGGATACATCTACAACAGTCGCACTTTCGAACATGAAAGCACTCCATTGGCTACTAAGTCTTTTGAGGCAAGACCGTATCAAGATTCTTTATATGTAACACTAGATTATGATTTTGGACTAGAACTATTTAGCGATATACAGAACAATCTTATAACCGATGAAGAGTCTTTATACCAAAAACTTAAAGGGTTAACAGTACAACCAGGTACTGAAGACAATAGTGCTATTGTAGGCTTTAATACCTCAGATGTCTACATGCGTTTTTTCTACACTATACCTAGTGAATTAGAAAGTGAAGAATTAACTTATGACTTTATTATGGATACCGAAGACACAGCGTATTTCAACCATATAGAAAGTGAAGTCACAGGCTTACCTATAGAAAACATTATATCGAGTGAATACAATCTAGAAAGTTCTGAAAGTAATAACATCACTTATAATCAACCAGGTGTGGGCTACGTAACACGTATTCAATTCCCTACCATAAAGAACATCTATAATATAAACGATGAAGGTACTATTCTTGATGCTACACTATACATTGAACCTGTACCTACAACCTACTCCTCCATTCAGACCATTCCCGAATCTTTAGAACTCTACACGGTAGATCCTAATAATGATCTATCAAGTCAGGTTTCCGGTAGTTCAGATTATATCTATGCCACATTCGAAACGGATGAATCTGAATATAATCACGAAATATATTCAATGTCTGTCTTAGCCTATCTAGATCAAAAACTAAATGAACAACCTGAAATTGACGATGCCCTTATCCTTATACCTAGTGACTATAATTCCTCTGTCAATAAACTTTTATTTAATGATAGTGAAGCCTCAAATTACAGAACAAAATTAATTATCACCTATGCCATTTATGAGAAAAATTAATAGTATCACATTACTTAGTGTATTAATGGGTTTTTATAGTTATGCACAGACTAATAATCTTACTGCATCACCATATTCATTATTTGGCTTAGGTGTAGAAAATAATTCTGGAATGGGACGCTTTAGTGGTTTAGCCAACACTGGTACTGCTTTAGATGCAGCCAATGGCATCAATCTTTATAATCCTGCTGCCTTTGCAACTATGCTGGAAGACCATTTTGTTTTTGAATTTGGAGCTACTGCAGAGATTACAAACATCTCAAATTCTGATATCAATGAAGTTAGAAACATATATAATTTTTCTAATATATCTGTAGGGTTTAATCACAATAAATATGGCTTAGGTCTCACTTTAAAACCGACTACTAACATAGGCTATGAACTAACAGGTCTTCAAAATAATGTTGAAGGCAGTAATGATGAATTCTCTACAAATATACTTGGTTCTGGTGGTATCAACGAACTACGATTAGATTATGGATATGAATTGTTAGATAATCTAAATATTGGCGCCAAGGCCTCTTACTTATTTGGAAAAATTGAAGAGTCCGAATCTATTACCACATCATCTAGCTATCTTGAAATTAGTGATGAAAGCTTTTACAGTGGAGCTCAATTGGGTTTAGGGGCGCAATACCAATTATTAAACAAACATAATTTTGGAATCATATTAGATTTTCCTGTAAATCTTAAAGCCACAAAAAATAGCTTAGTACAAAAATATTCTTCAGAAGGTACAACAACATTAGAAGATAGTGAAGACGAGCGTATAGATGATTTTACACTACCATTGAAATTTGGGTTTGGCTACAGTACTAAGATTAAAAATATTGTATTTGCTATGGACTACAGTAAAAAGTTTTGGTCTTCTACCAACCAATCCGATGCTATAGGCGATTATACAGATCAAAGTATCTTTAGTTTTGGAGCATCCTATCTAAAAGATTCTAGAAGTCTTAAATACTGGCAACGTATGGACTACAGAATAGGTTTTAACTACAATTCAGGATATTTAAAAGTAGACGATACAAGAATTGACAGCTACAATACATCTTTGGGTATCGGCTTCCCTATTGGAAGAAGCTCAATGATTAACTTTTCTTATACGTTTAGCAATAGAGGCACTACCAATAGTATCCTTATTGAGGAAAGATCAAGCATACTAAACTTTAATATTACCCTTTCCGATTTATGGTTCCAACAACGTAAATATAATTAACCGAACAAAACCACAAGCAGGTCATAGTCGGTTTAAACTCGGGTCATAAGCGGATCATAAGCGGCTTCCCTATAGTTTTTTCCTACAAAAGACTTAGAACTGTAAAGCAGAGTCCTCAGCAAAATACAAACTCAAAAAAGAACTAAATACACAACTTCTACTATACATAAGCATAGTTCATTTTGATAAGTATAATTTGTACCTTTGCAACTTTGCAAAAAACAANAGGAGGACTATAACCATATATGAGCCATTTCGACGATTCTATTGAAGTAAAAGGTGCACGCGTACACAACCTAAAAAACATTGATGTTACCATTCCAAGGGAAAAACTTGTAGTCATCACAGGGTTGTCTGGCAGTGGTAAATCGTCCTTAGCTTTCGACACTATTTATGCAGAAGGGCAACGTCGCTACATCGAAACCTTCTCTGCCTACGCACGTCAGTTCCTAGGTAGTTTAGAACGCCCAGATGTTGATAAGATTGATGGGCTATCTCCTGTTATTGCTATAGAGCAAAAAACCACCAGTAAATCACCACGATCTACTGTTGGAACCATTACTGAGATCTATGATTTCTTTCGCCTGCTTTATGCCAGAGCCGCTGATGCCTACAGTTATGAAACTGGTGAAAAGATGGTGAGCTACAGCGANGAACAGATTAAAGACCTTATTCTAGAATCNTACAATGGTAAGCGCATCAATATTNTGTCGCCTGTTATCCGNTCNCGTAAAGGCCATTACCGTGAGTTATTTGANCAAATCGCCAAACAAGGCTTNGTTAAAGTACGTACAGATGGCGAAATTGTAGACCTTGAAAAAGGCATGAAGCTAGACCGCTACAAAACCCATGATATTGAAATCGTCATTGATCGTTTAAAAATAGACGACACACAAGACAATGAAAAGCGTTTGATGGAGTCCATCAACACGGCTATGTATCATGGTGACGATGTACTAATGGTTATAGACCAAGACACTAACGAACCACGTTACTTTAGTCGTAACTTAATGTGTCCGTCCTCAGGTATATCTTACCCAAACCCAGAGCCTAATAATTTCTCGTTTAATTCGCCAAAAGGTGCCTGTCCAAACTGTAATGGTATTGGAGAGCTTTATGTTGTTAACGAAAGAAAGTTAGTCCCAGACGAAACCTTATCCATAAAAAACGGTGCCTTAGCACCTCATGGACCTCAAAAGAAAAGCTGGATTTTCAAGCAATTTGAAACCATTGCCCAACGCTTCAACTTTGCATTAACCGATGCTTGGAAAGACATTCCTGATGAGGCTAAACGAATCATTTTATACGGTGGAAAAGACAGCTTTACAGTAGAAAGCAAGCTTCTTGGTGTAACCAGAGACTATAAAATAGATTTTGAAGGTGTTGCCAGTTTTATTGAAAACCAATACAATTCAGACTCTACGTCATTGGTACGTTGGGCTAAGGAGTATATGGATAAAGTAGAATGCAATGTTTGTGAAGGTTCAAGACTACGCAAAGAGTCACTTTACTTTAAAGTTGATGGGAAAAGTATTGCCGATATTATAAAGATGGATATTGTTGAGTTAGACAAATGGTTAAACGGTCTCATAAAACGATTATCTAACAAACAACAACAAATTTCATCTGAAATTATAAAGGAAATCAGTAGTCGTGTACAATTCTTATTGGATGTTGGCTTAACTTACTTAACACTGAACCGAAGCTCAAAATCACTTTCTGGTGGTGAAGCGCAACGAATTCGATTGGCTACTCAAATAGGTTCGCAACTGGTAGGCGTTTTATATATTCTAGATGAACCTAGTATAGGTTTACACCAACGCGATAATGAAAAGCTGATTAATTCCTTAGAATCGCTTCGTGATGTAGGTAATTCTGTTATTGTTGTGGAGCACGACAAAGACATGATAGAGCGTGCCGATCATGTTATAGACATTGGCCCTTTTGCTGGAAAGCATGGAGGTGAAATTATTAGTGAAGGTACACCTAAAGCACTTTTAAAAGAACACACCTTAACTGCTGAATACCTTAATGGTAAAAAGGAAATTGAAGTTCCTAAAGAACGAAGAAAAGGTAACGGTGAAACCATAAGTTTAAAAGGTTGTACAGGTAACAATCTTAAAAATATTAGTGTTGAATTTCCTCTTGGAAAAATGATTGGTGTTACTGGTGTTTCAGGAAGTGGAAAATCGACCCTAATTAATGAAACACTTTATCCAATTCTAAATGCACATTATTTTAATGGTGTAAAAAAACCTATGCCCTACAAAAGCATCAAAGGTTTAGAACATATTGATAAAGTAATAGATATTAACCAATCTCCGATAGGTAGAACACCTCGAAGCAATCCAGCAACGTATACTAAAACTTTCGATGAAATAAGAAAGTTGTTTGCTCAGATTCCTGAAGCTATGATCCGAGGNTACAAACCTGGTCGTTTTAGTTTTAACGTTGCAGGTGGTCGTTGCGAAACTTGTCAAGGTGCAGGTCTTCGGGTTATAGAGATGAATTTTTTACCAGACGTTTATGTAGAATGTGAAACTTGTCAAGGAAAACGTTTCAACAGAGAAACATTAGAAATTCGCTACAAGGGTAAATCTATTAGTGATGTTTTAGATATGACCATTGAAGAAGCTGTAAATTTCTTTGAGCATATNCCTAAAATANANCGAAAGCTTAAAACTATNGCAGATGTTGGTTTAGGCTACATCACGCTTGGGCAACAAAGCACTACCCTTTCTGGTGGAGAAGCACAACGTATAAAACTAGCTACAGAATTAAGCAAACGCGATACAGGAAACACTTTTTATATTCTTGATGAGCCTACAACCGGACTTCATTTTGAAGACATAAGAGTGTTAATGAAAGTATTGAACAAGCTGGTTGACAAAGGTAATACCGTCCTCATTATTGAACATAATCTTGATGTTATTAAAACTGTAGACTATATTATAGACATTGGATACGAAGGTGGTAAAGGTGGTGGACAAGTTGTTGCTACAGGTACACCAGAAGATATTATTAAAGACAAAAAGAGTCATACTGCTAGGTTCCTGAAGAAAGAATTGTTGTAATTTCTTACAATAATTATCGAAAAATAGCTTAAATGCAATTATTGTTAACGCTATTAATTTTAGAGTAATTGAATCTCAAACAGATTACTTAACTTGTTGGTATTAACACAAAAACTTAGACATTATGAAAAGTATACTTTGGCTTGTAGCCGTGATTTGTATAGTTGTTTGGCTTCTAGGATTATTAGGTGTAGTACCAGGAATGAGCAGCAATAGTCTTATCCATATTTTATTAGTTATTGCAGTAATTGTAATACTATACAATATAATTTCAGGAAGAAAACCTTTATAGATCTCAACATCAATAAATAAAAATAAGCATATGGATTTTATCTATATGCTTATTTTTTTGCCATAATTATCTATTTATCTCAATTTAACTTAAATTTGGTCGCATCAAATTACAAAAGCCATATTTTCCATATGGCTTTTATAATGAAATAATAAGTTATAATAATTATGAGAAAAGAAAGTAAGCATAAAGGCTGGAATGAAATAAAAACAAATGACTCTTGGGCCATATTCAAGATTATGGGAGAGTTTGTAAATGGTTATGAAAAACTAAGTAAAATAGGACCTTGTGTGTCCATCTTTGGTTCAGCAAGAACAAAGCCAGATCATAAATACTACAAGCTAGCAGAAGAAGTTGCAGAAAAGATTGTAGAACATGGTTACGGTGTTATTACTGGTGGTGGACCTGGTATTATGGAAGCCGGAAATAAAGGTGCACATATTGCAGGTGGAACTTCCGTAGGTCTTAATATTGAACTCCCTTTTGAACAACACGATAACCCATATATAGATAGTGATAAGAGTCTAGACTTTGATTATTTCTTTGTCCGCAAAGTTATGTTTGTAAAGTATTCTCAAGGATTTGTGGTCATGCCTGGTGGATTTGGTACTTTGGATGAACTATTTGAAGCCATGACTCTTATACAAACTCACAAAATAGAGACGTTTCCTATCATTTTAGTTGGTACTGAGTTTTGGGGTGGATTAATGGATTGGATAAAAACAACGTTATTAGAAGCAAATAATAATATTAGTCCAAAAGATTTAGACTTAATTCATTTGGTAGATTCTGCTGATGAGGTTTTAGATGTCTTAAATGATTTCTACAAAGAATACAACCTAAGCCCTAATTTCTAATGATTTTCTGACCTCTTTGGTTTTATGAGGAAAAACGTTGTCATTTTCTTAGTTCTCTGTTTTTGTAACAGTTTTTATATTTCTGCTCAAGAGGTGTTTAAAGTTATGTTTTATAACTTACTCAACTACCCTCTTGAAACGGCTGTACCAAATAGAGAACAAGATTTGCAATTCATACTTTCAGACTATCAACCCGATTTGTTTTTAGTTTGCGAACTAAACAATAGTTCTGGCGCAAATAATATTTTGAACATTACCAGAAATGCCATAAGTACTGATTTTGAAATGGCAACATACGTTTCCAATACTTCAGATGATAACTATGGAGATCAGAATGATTTACAGAATTTACTTTACTACAACAGTTCAAAGTTTATACTTGAAGAAGAAATTATTGTCCCTACTTATCTAAGGGATTTTAATGTCTATAGGTTGAAATTAAACTCAACAGATCAGGCTACAAATCCAGTAGAGTTTTATGTTATCATAGGACATTTAAAAGCTTCAAGTGGTACTACAAATGCTCAAAGTAGATTTGACATGGTAGAAGATCTAGAAGATTATTTAGATACGCTACCAAGCGATGCTAACGTAATTTTAGGTGGAGATTTAAATTTGTATACTTCGAGTGAACCAGCATTTCAAGAATTGCTGAGCACTAATAACACTATTACCTTTTTAGATTTAGCTGATCGTATTGGTAGTTGGCATAATAATGTTAATTATGTAGATGTGTTTTCTCAATCTACAAGAACACAAACAGGAATGGGTGGCACAACTGGAGGTTTTGATGACCGATTTGATTTCATCTTAGGATCAGAATCTATGATTGCAAATCCTGATATCTCTTATGTTGATGATTCTTATCAAGTTTATGGTAACAATGGTTTAGCCTCGTGCCACAACAGTTCAATAAACTCTGTTTATTGCGGTAATTCAAATTCAGAATTTTCGTCTAATATTAGAGATGCTCTGCACAATTTTAGTGACCATTTACCCGTTACAGTGTTATTGGAAACCAATGCTACCTTACTTTACGTAAGTAATGTTGAGAATTCTAAAAAATTGCTACTAGAAAAAACACTTTTTGATGATGTCTTAACGGTTCGATTGAGTTCAGAAGAGCTTTTTAACGAAACGCTGGAGATATACAATAGTCTTGGTCAAAAAATTAAAACGTTAAAAACAAATACTGAAAGTGTTCAACGTTTTGATATTTCAGACCTCCAAGGTGGTATTTATCTTTTAGCAATACCAAAATTGAATTTGAAACCTCTTAAATTTATAATTGCTAATTGATAAGAGCTTTACTCATACTTGTACTTTTTGTTTCCTTTTGTCCAAAAATTTGTGCACAGAACAAAATGGATATTAATGCTGTTGTAGATGTAGAAGCTAAATCAATTGCAATTTCTCAAACCATAATTTATAAAAACGAATCTAAAGACACACTTTCTGAAATATATCTTAACGATTGGAACGATAGTTATTCTACCAAAACTACACCATTGGCAAAACGTTTTGAAGAAGAATACAGCACAAAATTTCATTTGGCAAAAAACCAACAGCGAGGTTTTACGGTAGTAACATCAATTAGGGATGATAAACATAGAACTTTAGATTACTACAGCTTAAAAGAGCATCCTGATGTTATAAAAGTTACTTTAAAAACGCCTTTATTGCCAGAGGAATCTTACCATATAGATTTGAATTATATTCTAATGATTCCTGATGCGACTTTTACTGATTACGGTTTTACAAAAGAAAAAGATTTTGAACTAAAGTATTGGTACATTACACCAACAGTTTATGATGGCAAATGGAACTATTACAGCAATAAAAATCTCGATGATTTATTTGTTCCAAAATCAGATGTTACCATAAGTTTGAAACATCCTTTAAACTACCAAGCTACATCAGAATTAGATCTTGTTTCTTTAAGTCCAAATAATCTTACCAAATTACAAACCACTGTATTTACTGGTAAAGACAGAACAAACACGTATTTGTCTTTAAAAAAACTTCCAAGATTTAGTTATATACAAACCGATGATTTTACAGTAATATCTAATATCTCTGAAAAGAATTTAGATCCGAGAAATAAAGCTTTAATTACAGATAGAATTACACGATTTTTAACCGAGCATCTTGGACCTTATCCACATAGAAAATTATTGGTTTCTAAAATTGATTACAATAAAAATCCATTGTACG
>PAJL01000009.1 GCA_002706045.1 Flavobacteriaceae bacterium | reverse complement strand
ATTTTCTGAGCTGGTATCGTTAGATCCATCAGTCACAGATATTAATTCATAGATAAAAACACCAACTGCATTTGTCATCACATCTACAGATATAGATTCATTAGTCCCTGTCGTTTCTGCAATCTGAGGAGCTCCTGCGTTTATGGTATAGGTAAAAGTATAAGGTGTATTACCACCACTTCCTGTAAAAGTAACTTGTGGTAAAGGATTTTCATTTAGGCAAACTGTAGCCGTTCCAGAAATCGATGCGCTAGGCGGTAAAATCTCAGTATTTTCAGAAGTAAAATTCAAAAAACTATTTGTCAGTTTTGAACCTTCATCCCTGTTAAATGCAACTACTACTCCCAAAAAGCAAACAAAAAACAATAAGAAATGATTCTTTATTTTCCCCATAAAAAATTAATAGCTAATTACTTACGCGGATCAAAGTAGTTAAAATCTTGTTAAGACAATATTAACTTTATTTTTTATCGACAATCGCCAAATATTTCTGTTAAAACGACAAAAAACACTGTTTTTTAAGTATTTACAAAGAATTAATCATCATCAAAAATACTAGTCTAAGAATATTACTGATTTTTATAAAATTGCATTTAATCGGTTTTTTTTGCGTTTTATGGATTAAAATCGAAAAATAATTCTATATTAGCCACATAATTGATTTTCATTCACTCCCAAATCTGATGAAAAAAATTAGACCAACCCTACTTATGATGGCTATATGCCTATGTATTTCTGTAAACGCACAAGAAATAGATGGTATTATTGCTGATGTTATTGAAAGTCAATTTTCTGGATCTGGTTATGACCATAATGTCTCTTATTTAGATTTTTCTGCGAACAATATAATTGAAAACACAAATGATGTTGATATTAGTATTTTAAACTCTAATAGTTCAAACACTGCTCCTAATACCGATGACCCTAACAACAATTCTATTATTATTTGGGGTGATAATGGCAGTGATATCAACATTGATAATGCACCTCTAACAAGTAATTTAAGTATTGATATAGAATCCGCCTTAGATACTAATGTTTCTTTCTCTACTAAACAAAAGGTATGGAAAGTAACTGAAAATGGAAATATCCCTACCGTTTCCATTAAAATTCCATTAGAGTTTATTGAAAACAACTCCGAGCTAGGAAAGTATTATATGTTTATTTCTGACAACGAAGTGTTTGATACTTCTTCAAAATTCAGAATTATGACTTTAAATTCAAATGGTTATTTGGAAACCAATCATAATTTTGAAGGCATAAGTTACATTACTTTTGGCTTTTCACCACAAATCTCAGAAGAGCGTTCTATAAAATTTGATGGAGTAGACGATTTTATAGAAATCAATGAAACTGCAGATATTAACCCTTCAGAATTTACAATTTCTGCATGGATAAAGCATAATTCTGAAACATCGACAAAAGCATCAATAGTTTCTAAAAGAAGTTCTAATTTTTCTACAGGTTTTGATTTTTCCTTAGTTAGCAATAACCGAATAAAAATCATATGGAAAAACGAACAGGCACAATCTTTAGTTTCAAATACTTCAATACCGAACAATGAATGGCATCATGTTGCTGTCACTTATAATAACTCAATCGTTTCTATATATATTGATGGTGTTTTAGATACTTCCGCTTTTAAATCTNCACTTATACCAAACAATGAATCATTATTGATTGGAGCTTCAGATAAGAACTCTCCAGTTCAACATTTCAAAGGATCTATTGATGAAGTTAGGATATGGAATATTGGACTCAATCAAGATCAGTTGCGGTTTATAATGAATCAAGAAATCAGTAATAGCAATGGATTGGTTTCAGGTTCAGAATTACCGAATTCAATAACAAAAAATGATATTTCTTCTATTCCATGGTCTTTTCTTACAGCCTACTACCCTATGTCTAATTTTACACACAATGCTGTAATTGATGCTTCTGGAAATAACAATGATGGTATTTTAAAAAACATTTCAACGGTTGATTTAGAAACAACACCATTACCTTTTACATCTAAGCAAAATGGAGACTGGAACAATGCTTCTTCTTGGAGTTTAACAGATGATTTATACATTCCTGGATCGGCTTCCATTGTAGATCCAAACATTACAATAGATTGGAATATTGTAAAAACGACTCATAATATTACAATGAGTAATGAGACTTTACCAGCTTCAAAATTTCAAAATAGAACAATTTTAAGTCTTGACATTGAAAATAGATTAGCCGTTTTAGGTGATAACGAAACTCACAGTGGTAATGGACTAACAGTTACTCACTTTTTAAAATTAAATGGGAAGCTAGATTTACAAGGAGAATCCCAATTAATACAACCTATCGATAGTGATTTAGAAGTACTTTCTAATGGTCATCTAGAACGTGACCAACAAGGCACAGGAAGTGAATTCACCTACAATTATTGGTCATCTCCTGTTACTAAACAAAATGCTTCAGTAAATAGTTTTAAGGTTATTGACGTCCTAAAAGATGGTACAAACACCGAAAATCCGTTAACTATAAATTTTTCCTCTTCTGGTTACAATGGCGCACCAACAAGCCCGATAAAAATTGCTGATTATTGGATTTGGAAATATGCCAACAGTGCTTCTGGAAATTATTCATCTTGGCAACACATAAGACGTACAGGAACTATTTTTCCTGGTGAAGGCTTTACCATGAAAGGTCCTGGAATTGAAGATGAAACCCTAAAACAGAATTACGTTTTTAGTGGAAAACCTAACAACGGAGATATTAACTTAACGCTTGCACCAAATAACGAATATCTGGTTGGTAATCCCTACCCTTCGGCTATTGATGCCAAGCAGTTTATACTAGACAATACAACTAATGCTTCTGGTACAGGGCCTACCATTTCTGGCACCTTATATTTCTGGAACCACTATGGTGGTAATTCTCATGCAGCTCAAAACTATCAAGGTGGTTATGCTACATATAACTTTTCTGGTGAAGTTGCAGCTGTCTCAAAAGGTTCTATTTTAGAGAATAACATTAATATGACTGCTCCTGAAAAACCTGGTCAATATATTCCTGTTGGACAAGGTTTCTTTGTTATTGGAAAAAATGGTGGCACTATTAATTTTAATAACGGTCAGCGTATTTACAAGCAAGAAGAAGGTTCTAACTCTGTTTTTATGCGAGGTATGGCTGATAACTTTTCTAAATCTGCGGACAATCGTATGAAATTTAGAATCGGTTACAGTTCTACAAACACCATTAATCGACAGTTACTTTTAACCATTGACAGTAATACAACTTCTGATATTGATTGGGCTTATGATGGCGAACTAAACGAAACGCAAATCGATGATATGTTTTGGCTCATCAATGACGAAGAATTCGTTATTCAAGCGAGTAATGATGCTGAAATATCAGCGATTTATCCTTTAGGTATAAAAATCTCTAGTGACGGATTAAACACTATTAAAATTGATGATCTTGAAAATGTACCTGATAATTTCAATATCTATTTACATGATAAAGTTCTAAATCTTTATCACGATTTAAGACAAAGTGATTACAGTGTGTTTTTGAATGCTGGTGAATATTTAAACAGATTCGAAGTCACTTTTGGATCCGATGAATTATTAGGTATCGATGATCATTCTAACCAAAGTATTGATATCCTTTATTCTTCCGATATCAACCAATTGGTCTTGATAAACCCAAACCAAATAGACGTTACATCGATTGTACTTTTCAATATGCTAGGACAATCTGTTACGACCTACAATACAATAATAAAAAGTAGTCATTCGGAATATGATGTTAACCTTAGTGCTGGTACTTACATTGTTAAGCTAGCCACTAAAAACCAATCCGTAATGACCAAGAAAATATTAGTTAAGTGATTTAATTATTTTTAGTTAGTGATTAGCAAAGTCTCAGTCAACACATTGACTGAGGCTTTCTTATTTAAGGACTTCTAACATCGCTTCAAAAGAAAGTTTGTCCTGCTCACCAGACTTCATATTCTTAAGTGTAAACAAACCTGCATTAATTTCTTCTTCACCCACTAAAACCACGTAAGGAATATTACGACGATCGGCATGTGTCATTTGCTTTTTCATCTTAGCACTATCTGGATAAAGTTCTGCCTTAACACCATTAGTTCTCAATTTAGAAACCGCTTGTAAACATGCCATAGCTTCCTTATCACCAAAGTTTATGAACAACACTTTTGTAGATTCTGTAATAGTTGCTGGAAACAAATTCAACTCGTCTAATACCAAATAAATACGGTCGAGACCAAAACTAATTCCAACTCCACTCGTATCTGGTTTACCAAAAATACTGGTTAAATCATCATAACGACCTCCACCACCAATAGAACCCATTTTTACACCTTCAGGTGCTGATACTTCAAAAATGGCACCTGTGTAATAGTTAAGACCACGAGCTAAAGTGACATCTAATTGCAATTGTGCTGTTTTCAATTTTAAGTTTGAAATCGCTGTATTAATAAACTCTAATTCCTCAATACCTTTAAGACCGATTTCAGAAGTTCCCAAAATAGATTTTAAACTCGCCACCTGATCTCCAAAATCTCCTTTAAGTTCAAACAAAGGTTGAAGCTTAGCGATACCTTCTTCAGAAATATCCTTGCTACGCATTTCTTCCTTCACTTTCTCCTCTCCTATTTTATCGAGCTTATCTAAAGCTACGGTAAAATCAATAAGTTTGTCTTGTGCTCCGATAACTTCAGCAATACCAGATAAGATTTTACGGTTGTTAATTTTTATAGTAACACCTTTTAGATCTAAAGCTGTAAAAACCGCATCATAAAGTTGCACAAATTCTACTTCTTGAAATAAAGATTTAGAACCGACTACATCAGCATCACATTGGTAGAATTCTCTAAAACGGCCTTTTTGTGGACGGTCGGCACGCCAAACGGGTTGAATTTGATAACGTTTAAACGGAAACTCAATTTCATTTTGGTGTTGCACTACATAACGTGCAAAAGGTACGGTAAGATCGTAACGAAGGGCTTTTTCTGAGATTAGTGAACTAAATTTACTAGTATTTAAAATAATCCATTTAGCAAATATTGATTCAGCAAAACTTAGTGCTTTTTTCTTCTTTTCGCCTTCAAAAACCTGAAAATCATCTTCTACATTATTAAATAAATATTTAATAATGTCATTATTATCTAAATAACTCTTATAAATGAAAAAATTATAATTTGAATCAAAAATTTCAACATTTAAATTATACTCATTTTTTAAAATATTCTTTAAGAAATATTCTTGATAAAATTCAGACATCTTTTGGTCATCGTGTAAAATATCTGATTTTGGTAAATTACCTTTTTTGATTAGTCTTATTAAATTAGCTTCAAAAAATCTTACTGTCCTAAGTATAAAAAACTCAGAGAATTTTTTCATAAATTCCCCACTATTCAAAATTTTAAAAATCAAGCGATCTCCTTCATCACCATATTTTCCCATTAAGGTCTCTGAATTCTCAAAACTTGGTGTTTCTATCGGTTGAAAACCATACAGCTGAAACTGTGTTTTTATGGTTTCCATAATATAGGAACGTTTTGCGACTTCTTCTGCATTAAAATCTCTTGTGCCTTTTGGTATACTTGGTTTTTGCGCCATAATATTTCCCACGAAAGTGGAAATCTCTTTTAGTGAAACTTCATATTTAAGTCACAAAAATATTATAATTTTTAGAGGTCTAAAGAAGATATTTCGTTTTTATAGTAACTTTATGCTGTTTTAGTAGTCTTATACGTAAAACAAGCCAAAACCGAAATACCAAACTATGTTTTCACTTCTTAAGGAAAATTTTAAAATTGCTTTAGGTTCTATAAAAAGTCAACTACTCCGTACCATTTTAACGGTTTTGATTATTGCTATTGGTATTATGGCTTTGGTTGGTATTTTAAGTGGTGTTTCGGCTTTAGAAAACACGCTTTCTAGCAATTTCTCTTCTATGGGTGCCAACACCTTTAATATTCAGCGTTACGAATTTACAGCACAACGCCAAAGCAGTAGAGAACGCCAAAAGGTGAATCCTGTGATTAGCTATAGAAATGTTAAGGATTTTGAAGATAATTACGATTATCCGTTTACAAAAGTGGCCGTGTCATTCTACGGTTCTGCAACCTCTGAAGTGAAGTATGAAAACGTAAAAACCGATCCTGAAGTCGCCGTACTTGGTGCTAATGAAAACTTTATTGAAAATTCTGGTTTAGAGTTGGAAACTGGTCGTTCTTTGAATTCATTTGATGTCGATAATAATAGTTCAGTCTGCGTTATAGGTAGCGATTTGCAAAAAGCGTTATTTCCAGATGATAATCCTTTAGACAAAACCATAAGTGTTAGAGGTTCTAAATTTAAGGTCATTGGTGTTTTAAAGGCGAAAGGTTCTACGTTTGGAAACAATCAGGATTTAAGAATGATTATTCCGATTCAAAAAGCACGTTCTATTTTTACTAGTCCGAATATCAATTACACCTTGAGTGTGAAAGTGGACAAAAAAGACATGCTGGAAACCGCACAAGATGATGCTATATTAACTTTTAGAAATATTCGTGGACTTAACCCAATTGAAAAAAATGACTTCGGCATTGAGCGTAGTGATGATTTGTTGAATAGAGCTGCTGAAAATACTAAAGTACTCTACATTGCAGCATGGATCATAAGTATTATCACCATTTTTGGTTCTACCATAGCATTGATGAACATCATGCTGGTTTCCGTAACCGAACGTACACGCGAAATTGGTGTTAGAAAAGCACTTGGCGCTAAACGTAAAACAATTGCATCTCAATTTTTTATGGAAACCATAATCATTGGACAGCTTGGTGGCATTCTCGGAATTATTTTAGGTATTCTCATTGGTCTTGCCGTAGCTAGAGGTTTTGAACTGGAATTTTCTACACCTTGGGTCGCTATGATTTGGGCAACGAGTATTGCCTTTATAGTTGCTGTGATTTCAGGACTGTACCCAGCGACTAAAGCCGCAGGATTGGATCCTATTGAGTCTTTGAGGTACGAGTAGTTGGTGTCTGGTGGATGGTTTTTGGCAAACAAAACTCAACCGATTTTGTCACGCTGAACTTGTTTCAGTGTCTCTGAAATAAACACAATGCTATATGTAATTCTGAAAAAGGACTTCGACAGGCTCAGTCTGACAACTAGTTTTAGAATTACTGTCTAATCAACTTTTCAAAATACTGAAATAATTCACCTTTTGTGATATTAGCTCCTTGCTGAACAAGTTTAAAAATATCCATGTGCTTATCATCCGAGTAGTCTTTTTTAGCATTAAAAAATTCGATATCATCCGATAATAAATTATCACGCAACCACTGAAACCCCTCTTTTGTTGTAAAGTCAGCTTTTTCACTTTTAAGCTTTAAGGCGATAAGATGCATGTCTTTTTCGCGACACTTAAATAGATGTATTTGCTGTGGCGAAATATGCTCTAGATATTCTACTTTGTCTAACACTCCATACCAAACTAAATCACTAAAAACATCCAATTCTTGTTCGGCAGCTTCAGGCTTATTTTTCTTAATATCTTCCCATTCTTCAGCAGTTATGGATTGTGTTGCCAAGAAATTGATAAACTCTTGGTGTAATTCTTCAAACTGTTCTTTCGTTAATCTTGCGTATTTCATGAGAATTATTTTTGTATTGCTTTTTGAACTTCAAAAGGTCTATCAGTTGCCAAAATATTTACTCCTTTACTCATCCATTCATTATATAAATGATTTCCTCTAGCTTCAGCTTGTTTATCTAAGTTACCTAAAGTTCCAAGCATCGCTACAATATCTTTATCCTTCAACCTTTTATATAAATTAGGATTTGATAAACGTGTTCCTGTAAATGCTAACATATTTTTGGTTGGAATTTCAGAAGCCAATAATCTATTTAATTCCTCATCGTTTCTAGCAGAAACTGAAATCAAAAGTTCTGGTGCTAAAGCGTAAGATGATTTTGCTTGGTTAAGATCATAAGTTATGATAACACAAACATCTTCGGCATTAGCTTTTTTAATCGCTTCAATCACTACCGACTGACTTACGGAACGCTTTATATCTACAGTAAGAATAACCTTATTAGCCTTACACCATTCTAAAACTTTAGAGAACAATGGTATTTTATAATTGGTTTCGTTTCCGTAATCATCTACTAAGTTGAATTCTTGCAATTCGTCGTAAGTATGATCCTTAACCAAACCTGAACCTGTCGTGGTTCTTTCCAAAGAATTGTCGTGCATTAAAACCAACTTTCCATCTTTGGTTTGTGCTATGTCAATTTCGTAAATGGCTTTAATACTATCACTAACATATTTTATGGTTTCTAAGCAATTTTCAGGATAATTAATAATACCCTTTCCTCCTCTGTGCACACTGATTTTTGGATAATCGGATTTTGAAGCTCTAAACACATCTAAAAGCACAGATGTATCAGAAACGCTTTGCTCTGTTTTGACTTCTTTACAAGCAAGAAAACTTATAAATAAGAAAGCAACTAAAATATATCTCATAGTGTATCTACATTTGTTGGGATCCCGATTTTCATCGGGATATTTCAACTATTATTTTTGAATTCGCAAACTTTCTTGTTTTTCAAAAATTAGTTTCAATAAAAAAACCGCTTAGTAAACTAAACGGTTTTAAATATTTTAAAGACTAAGATTAAGCCTCAGCAATTACTTCGAAAGTAAAATCTACATTTACAGATCTGTGTAATCTAATAACCGCTTCGTACTGACCTAAACGCTTAATGTTACCACCGTTGATAGAAATGTATTTTTTATCAACTTCGTGACCTTCTTTTCTAAGCGCTTCAGATAAATCCATATTAGTTATAGAACCAAATAATTTATCACCAGCAGTTGCACCAGTACCAGCTTTTGCAGTAATCTTGATGTCTAAAGTCTTTAATGCTTCAGCTGTTTTTTCAGCTTCTGCAATGATTGACTTCTCTTTATATGCTCTTTGTTTTAAAGTTTCTGCTAAAACTTTCTTAGCAGAAGGAGTTGCCATAATAGCGTGTCCTTGAGGAATTAAAAAGTTTCTACCATAACCGTTCTTTACTGTTACAATATCGTCTTTAAATCCTAAATTTTCAACGTCTTGTTTTAATATAAGTTCCATTGTTATGATATTTTATTTTAATAAATCTCCTACGTATGGTAACAACGCTAGGTGTCTAGCTCTTTTTACTGCTACCGATACTTTTCTTTGGTATTTTAAAGAAGTACCTGTTAAACGTCTTGGTAATAATTTACCTTGCTCGTTAACGAAGTTTAATAACCAATCTGCATCTTTGTAATCTACGTACTTAATGCCAGACTTCTTAAAACGACAATACTTCTTAGTTTTAGAAGTTTCGATATTTAATGGAGTAAGATATCTTACTTCTCCATCTTTTTTTCCTTTTGCTTGTTGTTCAATAGATGACATAAATTACGCTTTTTGTTTCATTTTTTCTCTTCTTCTCTCAGCCCAAGCAACAGCATGCTTGTCTAACTTTACAGTTAAATAACGCATAAAACGCTCATCACGTCTAAACTCTAACTCTAAAGGTTCAATTGCTTCACCAGCAACTTGATACTCGAACAAGTGATAAAAACCACTTTTTTTGTTTTGGATTGGGTAAGCTAATTTTTTTAGTCCCCAATCTTCTTTGGCAATCATTTTAGCACCTTTGTCAGTTAAGAAATCTTCATACTTCTTTACTGTTTCCTTTACCTGATCTTCAGATAAAACGGGATTTAAAATGAAAACAGTTTCATAATGATTCATAATAAAAAATTTTGTTTATCGTTAAAACGGGTGCAAAAATACATATAAATTCCAATTTCACCAACGTTTTCTAGCGAAAGTTTCACTAAATTTGCCCGCTAAAAATTATGTTAAAATTTACAGTTGAACGGTATTATTTGTTTTTTAACCGAAATTATCGTACTATTGTCGATATCTTAACCTAAAAATGTATAATGTTATGACTTTAAACTGTGTAGTTGTTGATGATTCTGCGATTCAGCGCCTCTCTATAGTAAAGTTGATTGAGAATCATTCTTCTCTCAACCTTATTGCAGAGTACAGCAGTGCTTTAGAAACTAAAAACGGTCTTAATACACATAAGGTAGATCTTATCTTTTTAGATATAGAAATGCCTGTATTAAACGGTTTTGAGCTTTTGGATGTACTCAACAACAAACCCCAAATTATTTTTGTCACAGGTAAAACCGAGTATGCTTTTAAAGCATTTAATTACGATGCTACCGACTACCTTCAGAAACCAATCACAAAAGAACGTTTTAACACTGCAGTTGAGAAAGCTATTGAGCAACACAAGCTTAAATTAGACTTTAACGAAACTGACGGTGAACACATCTTTGTAAAGAGTAATCTTAAAAAACGTAAAGTTTACATCAAAGATATTAAATGGATTGAAGCTCTTGGTGATTACGTAAAAGTAGTGACAGAAGAAAACAGCTTAGTGGTATTATCTACAATGAAAGCTTTTGAAGCAGAATTACCAGAAGGTAAATTCTTAAGAATTCACAAATCTTACATCGTAAATCTTGATAAGATTGATAGATTTAACAGTAAGAACGTTGAAGTTGGTGCCTACGAAATCCCTCTAAGTAGAAACAAAAAAACACAATTAGTTGACGCGCTCAACAACATGTAAACTATTACACTTTGAATTAACACACCCTCAAAATATTAAAAAGTCTCACCAATTGGTGAGACTTTTTCTTTTAATAATTATCNACATTTAGTACTACTCTTACCGATCTNAAATCCTTAACAGCATTAAAACTATTATCTATCTTTAAAATAGCCTCTTTAGTTTTTCCTAAAGATTGATTTGGCGGAATCTTAATTAAAATATTTTTATTGTATAAATTCCTGATTCTTGAAACAGGTGGAAANTCNGGCCCTAAAACATTAGCCTTAAATATCTGTCTTAATGATTTAGCATACCAATCTGCCGCAAGATTGACNCGATTATAATCTTTATGCTTAAATGTTATTTTAATTAANCTNTAAATNGGTGGATACTTAAANTTATAGCGATCATTCATTTGCTCTGCAAACATNTCCNTNTAACTGTTTGTAGATACTTGCTGTAAAATATTGTGATGCGGATTGTAAGTCTGAATTAAAACCTTACCTCTTAAATCCGTACGACCTGCCCTACCCGAAACTTGAGCCATAAGCTGATAACTCCGCTCGTGAGCTCTAAAATCTGGGAAGTTAAGTAAGTTATCTGCATTCATTATACCTACTAACTTTACATATCTAAAATCTAAACCTTTGGTTAGCATTTGTGTACCTACCAAAATATCGATGTCTCGTTGCTCAAAATTATTAATGATTTTTTCGAAACCGTATTTCCCTCTTGTGGTATCTAAGTCCATTCGAGCTACTTTTTTATCTGGAAATAGAACTTTAACTTCTTCTTCTATTTGTTCGGTTCCAAAGCCTTTAGTATCTAATGTGGGATTACCACAAGCTTGGCAGTTTTGTAACATGGCTGAGTTATAGCCACAATAATGACAACGTAATTGATTTCTGTATTGATGATACGTTAAACTCACATCACAATTAGGGCATTGTGGAGAGTTTCCACAAGTGGTACATTCTATAATAGGTGAAAAACCTCTTCTATTCTGAAATAATATAATTTGAAAACCTTCATCCAAGGTTTCTGCCATTTCTTCAATCATTCTGTCGCTAAAATGACCTTTCATTCGCTTTCGCTTGTACTTATCTGCTAAATCTACTAATTCTATATCTGGCATCAATACATTATTGTAGCGAATATTTAACTCTACAAGACCATATTTACCTTGTGTGGCATTATAGTAACTTTCTAAACTTGGAGTTGCAGAACCCAAAAGCGTCTTAGCGTTATGGAAATTTGCTAAAACAATAGCTGCATCTCTGGCGTGATATCGAGGTGCTGGATCAAATTGCTTATAAGATTGCTCATGCTCTTCATCTACAATTATTAAACCCAAATCATTAAAAGGTAATAATAATGATGAACGTGCTCCGATAACCACTTGTGCTTTTTCAGAATTTTTGAGCATATTATGCCAAACCTCAACACGCTCGTTGCCAGAATAACGACTATGAAACACAGCAACTTTATCTCCAAAATAATCTTGTAAACGTTGTACAAGTTGGGTTGTTAAGGCAATCTCCGGCAATAAATACAAGACTTGCTTACCAAGTTCTAATTGCTTTTGGATGAGCTGTACATAAATTTCAGTTTTACCAGAAGATGTCACACCATGCAACAATGCCACTGGCTTTTCTTCAAAAATTGAATTGATNGAATCTAAAGCNTCTNATTGCGCTTCACTCAATTGTTTTGTATCAGCATCTCCTTCTCCATCAAATTGAANNCTGTCTGTTTTTAAATGATATTCNTCTAAAATAGTCTTNTCTATCAGACTTTTTANGATAGATGATGACGCACCACTCCTATCTGTTAACTCAGATACTTTAATTGGTCTTCTTTCAGAAGCTTCCATACTNAANAAAGTCAGNACAACCTCACGTTGTTTTGGTGCTCTACTTAATTCNTCTAAAAGCTCTTGTAGTTTTACTTCAGATTTATGGTTTTCATGAAGCTTAACATAGCGTACCAACTTGGGTTGGTACTTCTCATATAGTTCTTCTTGAAGGTTTACAACACCTTTTTCAACCAGACTATTAATAACTGGAAGCACTCGTTTTTTATCTAAAATAGATACCACATCATTAATTTTTAATGACGACTGGTATTGTAAAGCCTCATAAATAAGAAACTCTTCATCTTTGAGCTCCGTGT
>PAJL01000008.1 GCA_002706045.1 Flavobacteriaceae bacterium | reverse complement strand
TATTAAAATCATAACTAATATCCCAACTTTTATCATCATCGGCTTTTTCAATAGCAAAATCCACCAACAGATTTGTTAAGTTTTCGTCACTTCCTGCTCTAGAAATTAAGCGATCAACAGCTTCGTTAAGTAGTTGATCTTGGTCCAATTCAACTTCAAAATTTACAGGTAAATTGAGATCGTAAGCAAAAGTTCGGATAATTCTATGTGTAAAACCGTCAATTGTTGAAACATCAAAACCACCATAATCATGAACAATGTGCTTTAAAATTAATTTCGATTTACTGTGTAGTTTTTCTGGCGAAATAAAAAGTTCATTACAAATAGCCTCAAACATTGGGTGAGGTTCGGTTAAACTTTTATCAGATGAAAATAATTTTAGCATATCTATAATACGCTCTTTCATTTCTCCAACGGCTTTATTCGTAAATGTAATGGCAAGTATGGTCTTAAACCGATCTAAATTGTTGGATTGTACCAATAGTTTTAGATATGATTTTGTAAGCGTAAATGTTTTTCCACTACCCGCAGAAGCATTATAGATCTTATATGCTGAATTTGACAAGAGATAAATTTTATACCAAAATAGGGAATCTTAATAATTTATTTAGAACTTCTTAATATCAAAATTGTAAATTTGTTAAGAATCGAAATATTAACAAAAAAATCAAAAATATTATGGCTTTTGAATTACCAAAATTAAAATATGCATATGATGCTTTAGAACCAAATATTGATGCTCGTACAATGGAGATACATCATACAAAGCACCATAACGGATACACAACAAAACTAAATGCTGCAATTGAAGGAACAGATTTAGAAGGAAAAACAATAGAAAATATNCTTATCAATTTAGATATGGATAATGCTGCTGTTAGAAATAATGGTGGTGGATTTTATAACCACTCATTATTTTGGGAAGTAATGAACCCTGAAGGAAAAGGGCGTTTATCAGGAGAATTAAAAGATGCTATCGAGGCTGAATTTGGTTCTTTTGATGCTTTTAAAGATGCATTTTCTAAAGCAGCAGCAACACAATTTGGTTCTGGATGGGCTTGGTTATGTGTACACGAAGGTGGTAAAGTAGAAGTTTGTTCTACTCCAAATCAAGATAACCCATTAATGCCAGGCGTAAGTTGTGGTGGAACACCTATATTAGGTTTAGACGTTTGGGAGCATGCTTATTACTTAAACTACCAAAACAGAAGACCAGATTATATTGAAGCTTTCTTTAATGTAATTAATTGGAATGAAGTTGAGCGTCGTTATGCAGAAGCAAAATAATATTTGATAATCTTATATTATCATTATAAAAATCCAAAGCATTTGCTTTGGATTTTTTTACGTGTATATGTAAGAAAATAAAGGTCTTACGAAGTTTTTAAAATGAAAAAGGTGAACGAGAGTGTTCACCTTTTTGCCCCAAATCTACCATAAACTTAACCTACTTATGTTATGGTGAGTCAAATATAAGTTGACATTAATTTAACTATTAAATTTTTTGGACAAACGACCTATATATTAGTCTAAGAGTGGAAAGCGTAATGTTTTACAATACTTTGAGTCGAAACAAAACTCAATANTAAGATTACTTAAAGTGATACTTTAAATTCANNNAATAAAAAAAGGTGAACAGTGTTCACCTTTTTTTGCCCCAAATCTACCATGAACTTAACCTACTTATGTTATGGTGATACCAATGTAGATTTTATTTGATAAAAAGTTGCAAATATTGGATGAAATACCTTTTTCTTCGGCGAAACACTTTTTTTTTCGGATAAAAAGCTTGTTTTTTGTTAATAACTAATAAGCACGTTCTTTGTTTCCTTCATAGAAATTAATAAAAGCTCTATTCACAACTCTGTTACCTCCAGCTGTTGGATAATTCCCTGTGAAATACCAATCTCCTAAATTTTTAGGGCAGGCTTTATGAAGATTTTCAACNGGTTGAAAAATGATTTTAACCTCTGCTTTTACTTCATNATCACTAAGCAATTCTGAGATTTTATCTGAAATCTCCTCGTTNGTGAACTTGTCATAGATTTCTTTCACATAGTTAANGACTTTTTTATCNTTAAGGTTAACCTGAGAAAGACACTTTTTATAAACGTCGTCAACAATACTATAAAGTCCTCGTTCCTTTAATAGTTCTAATGCAGCTCTAAAGGCAACTAAACTTTCAAGATTGGCCATATCTATACCATAACAATCAGGATATCTAATTTGTGGTGCTGAAGAAACCACAACTATTTTCCTAGGGTTTAGTCTATCCATCATTTTGATGATACTCTTTTTAAGCGTTGTACCACGCACAATACTATCATCAATAATAACTAAATTGTCGGTTGGTTTTATAACTCCATAAGTTACATCATAGACGTGAGCTACTAAATCATCTCTACTGCTGTCTTCAGTGATAAATGTTCTTAGTTTGGCATCTTTAATGGCTATTTTTTCAATTCTCGGACGTTCAGATAGTATTTCTGTGACGCGCTCTGCGGACAACTTACCATTACCATCTAAAATAGATTGAGTTTTTTTCTGATTAAGATGTTCTTCAACGGTATCAATCATTCCAAAGAATGATGTTTCTGCNGTGTTTGGTATGAATGAAAAAACAGTATTTTCTGTATCGTTATCTATAGCTTCAAGAACTTTTGGCATTAATAATCTACCCAGTTCTTTTCTCTCTTCATAAATTTCGGCATCACTTCCTCTAGAGAAATAAATACGTTCAAAAGAACAAGCTTTTCGCTCTAAAGGTTCAAGTATTTTCTTGATTTGGATTTCACCAGACTTTTTAGTGATGATAGCATGTCCTGGATCTAACTCTATAACGTCTTCAAAAGGTACATTAAACACGGTTTGAATAACTGGTCTTTCTGATGCTACAACAACAACTTCATCATCTTTGTAATAATAAGCTGGACGAATTCCTGCTGGATCTCTAAGTACAAAAGAATCACCATGACCTAAAAGACCTGCCATAGCATAACCTCCATCCCAGTTTTTAGCAGCNCGCTTCAGGATTTTNCCAACTTTTAGNCGTTCTGCAATAAGTGGAGAACATTCTCTTTTGTTATAGCCTTCTTTTTTAAGGTCTTTATATACTTTGCTTACAGCATCATCCAANAAGTGACCTATTTTTTCCATAACGGTAATAGTATCGGCTTTTTCTTTAGGATGCTGGCCAATATCAACTAAATTATCAAAGAGCTCGTTAACGTTGGTCATGTTAAAGTTACCAGCTACAATTAAATTTCTATGCATCCAGTTGTTTTGTCTTAGGAAAGGGTGTACACTTTCTACACTATTTTTTCCGAAAGTTCCATAACGAACATGTCCAAGTAAAAGCTCACCTACGTAAGGAATGTATCTTTTTTGAAGCTCAACATTGTCTTGGTATTCAGGATGTTTTGTAAGCTCTAAATTAATACGTTGGTTAATTTGAGCAAAAATATCTTGTATAGGTTGCTGAGCGATAGATCTTACTCTACTGATATAGCGTTCACCTGGATGTGTATCTAACTTTATACTTGCAAAACCAGCACCATCTTGTCCACGGTTGTGCTGTTTTTCCATCATTAAATACATTTTGTTTACACCATAGAAAGCACTACCATATTTTTCCTTGTAGTATTCTAAAGGTTTCAAAAGTCTAATAAGTGCTATACCACACTCATGTTTTAAAGCGTCACTCATACCTATGTAATCTGCTATTAATATATAAATATCTGCTTTACTAGTGTAAGCAGAATAAAAAACGCGCTCAGTTTAGAGCGCGTTTGTTTATGTTAATTCTATTTCAAATTGTGTTAGACTCTTAAATTGGTCTAATCGTTTGTAAATTTCTTCGTCATTAAGATTCAGCATGCGTTCTGTGCCAAATTTTTCTACACAAAATGAGGCTANCGTAGATCCGTAAATAACTGCTGTTTTCATATTCTCGAAAGAATAATCTCCTGTNTTNGCTAAATANCCTGCAAATCCGCCTGCNAAAGTATCACCAGCTCCAGTCGGATCAAAAACCTCTTCTAATGGTAAAGCAGGAGCAAAAAATACATTACCATTATGAAATAATAGTGCACCATGCTCACCTTTTTTAATAACGACAAACTTAGGTCCCATTTCATGGATTTTTCTAGCAGCAACAACTAGAGAGTATTCTCCTGTTAATTGTCTAGCTTCTTCATCGTTTATGGTGATAACATCAATTTTCGCAATGGTTTTGTGCAAGTCTTCAAGCGCACAGTCCATCCAAAAATTCATAGTATCTAAAATAACTAGTTTTGGTTTTTCAGTCATTTGATTTAGGACACTCATCTGTGTTAAAGGATGAAGGTTTCCTAACATTACCACTTCAGCATCTTTATAATTTTCAGGAACTACAGGTTCAAAATCAGCTAAAACATTTAATTCTGTTGCTAAAGTATCACGAGAGTTCATATCATTATGGTATTTACCACTCCAAAAGAATGTTTTACCATCTTTTACGATTTCAACACCAGAAACATCAATGTTTCTATCGGTCATTAAATCCAAGTATTCTTGAGGAAAATCACCACCAACCACAGAAACTACAGCCGAATCTACATTAAAATTTGAGGCCGCAAGACCTATAAAAGTACCTGCTCCTCCAAGGATTTTATCAGTTTTACCAAATGGAGTTTCAATAGCATCAAAAGCTACAGTACCCACAATTACTAATTTGCTCATAAAGCGTTTTGAAAATTTGTTGCAAATTTACATAAAATATATTCCTTGTGAAAGCCTATAATTGGCATTATAATTGTAAAAATAATGTGTCAAAATAAATAGTTACATAAGGCTATTTTCTACCAAAATCTGCAGGAATTTCGCCCCAAGCTTTAGTTTCCCACTTAACAATAGTAGTGGTATAAGTGTTTTCTTTTAGCCATTTTACAGCGCGATCCACCAAATCAAAAACAGGTTTGTTTTTAGTGTTACGTTCTAATTTGCTATTGCAGTTTTTCTTTTTAACCCAACTTATGGCGGTTTTTGAGTCGGTATAAATAATACGGTCACTATTGTGTTGTTTTAAAAACGCTAATCCGTGAACAATAGCTAAAAATTCACCTATATTATTGGTGCCTTCTTCAAAAGGACCTTGTATAAATAATTGTTTTTTGGTTTTGGTGTCTACACCCCGATATTCCATTTTTCCTGGATTACCAGAAGATGCGGCATCAACCGAAATTGAGTTATAATTAGGCTGACCTATTTTTTTAAGTTGTACTTCAGAAAGTTCACTTTTAAACGTTTTAGATTTTCCTATATAATTCTTTGGACCTTCTTTGTAAGCTTTTTTTGCAGCATCAAAAGAGGCGAATGATTTATACTGAGCACCTTTATAATCCTTGATTTGAGCTTTACAATCATCCCACTTCTCAAAAACTCCGGTTTTATGGCCTTTCCAAACGGTGTAATATTTTTTTTTCTTTTTGCTCATTTTGTCATTCCTTCGAAGGCAGAAATCTATTTTTTTAATCTAAAAATTTCACGGGAATTTCATTTGTTGATATTAGTTCCTTTGAGAATATAATATAATTGTTTTCTGTTATTTCTTTCTTTTGAAGCTCTGTGAGAAATTCTTCAAAATCCTCCCAAGCTTTAAACCGGTATTTTAATTTTGAATGATATTGTTTTGTGGTATCAAAAATAACCCCGTTATACCAATTACCTGTTAACCTATTCATTGAATAAGGAAGATGGATATAGGTTTCAAAGTATAGTATTTCTTTAGGACCAATTTTTATCATAGATTGTTTAAGTTCATCATTTATTGACCACCAAGATCTATCTTTATCTGAATATCCAATTCCTCTGTAAAACTTCTTATTAATACTATCCTTAAAATTGAGATAGTCGTAAAAAAGCATTTCTCCACTTGCTGTTGTTCCACTATACTTTGGGGAATTACCTTCTTCGTCGAAAAAAAGGATGTTTTCCGGGGCTAAAGACTCCAAATCATACGGGAAAAATAGTTTTGCAGCATTGTCAATTACCAATAAGTATCGTTCGGAACTTTTATTTTCAATCTTAAATTGAATCGGATTGGCAAACTTTTCATTGTATTCATCCATACTAATATCAATCAATCCTCTTACACTATCTTTAATAATCAAAGATTTTAGGTTTTTATTTAAAAAAGTAAGTTCTAAAGGATTGTTTAGCTTTTTTTGACCGCAGGAAATCAATGAAATAAATAAAACGATTAAGATTGAATTTTTCATAACATTCAATATTCGTTTAATAGTTCTTCCACAATCTTAGGAAAATGCTCCATTTCTAATAAATGAATTTTTTTAGCAACATCATCTGCGGTATCCTGTGCTAAAACCTCACATTTTGCCTGAAAAATAGTGGCACCTTCATCATAGTTTTCATTTACATAATGTATTGTAATGCCACTTTCAGTTTCTTTGTTTTCAACTATGGCATTATGCACATGCATTCCATACATGCCTTTTCCTCCATATTTTGGTAAAAGTGCAGGGTGGATGTTGATTATTTTGTTAGGGAATGCATTAAGAATATTTTCTGGCATTTTCCATAAAAAACCAGCGAGTAATATTAAATCTGGTTTCGATGCTTTTAAGATATTTAAAACATCTTCCGTTTCTAAGAAAGCAACTCTGTTAAATGATAAGGTGCTAATTTTAAATTTCTTGCATCTATCAATAACTTTGGCATGAGGGTTGTTCGTTAGCAACTGAACAACAGAAGCTTGATTGTTATTTTGAAAAAAATCAATTAAATTTTCAGCATTACTTCCACCTCCGGACGCAAAAATTACTATACGTTTCATAGATACTTCCAATCTTCTTTTAGTTCAAGACAAAAGAAAGAATAATAATTAACAATTAGGTGCAAAATGAAAATACTTATGCCTAATTTGTGTAATTAAATACACATTTTATCGGTAAAGGTGATTTTTAAAATAAAGTTTTTTATTTTTGCCATCTAATTAAAACTTAAAATTAAAAGATTATGTCAGACATTGCATCAAGAGTAAAAGCGATTATCGTAGACAAATTAGGTGTTGATGAAAACGAAGTTGTTACTGAAGCAAGCTTCACTAACGATTTAGGAGCAGATTCATTAGATACTGTAGAATTAATAATGGAGTTTGAAAAAGAATTCGATATTCAAATCCCAGACGATCAAGCTGAAAACATTGCAACAGTTGGTCAAGCTATCTCTTACATAGAAGAAGCAAAATAATAAGTTTTTATGGAATTAAAGCGAGTCGTAGTTACTGGTCTTGGTGCACTAACACCAATTGGCAATACCAAAGATGAATATTGGGATGGTCTTGTTAATGGAAAAAGTGGTGCTGCACCTATTACATATTTTGATGCTGAAAAGTTCAAAACGCAATTCGCTTGTGAAATAAAAAACTTCGAAGTTACTGACTTTATTGATAGAAAGTTAGCAAAGCGAATGGATAAGTTTTCGCAGTATGCTATGGTGGCTTCTGATGAAGCTATAGTAGACTCAAAACTAGACCTAGAAACTTTAAACAAATATAGAGTAGGAGTAATTTGGGGTGCTGGTATAGGTGGCTTAGAGACATTTCAAGACGAAGTGTTAAACTATGCTGCTGGTGACGGTACACCTCGTTTTAACCCTTTCTTTATCCCAAAAATGATTGCTGATATAGCTCCAGGTAATATTTCCATAAAATATGGATTTATGGGACCTAACTATACTACTGTTTCAGCATGTGCATCTTCTGCAAACTCTATGATCGATGCCTTAAACACTATTCGTTTAGGACATTGTGATGTAGTAATTACAGGTGGAAGTGAAGCAGCTGTTACTATTGCTGGTATGGGCGGTTTTAATGCTATGCATGCTATGAGTACTAGAAATGATAGTCCTGAAACAGCCTCAAGGCCATTTGATGCTAATCGCGATGGTTTTGTGTTAGGTGAAGGAGCAGGTGCTATTGTATTAGAAGAGTACGAACATGCTAAAGCAAGAGGAGCTAAAATATATGCCGAAGTTGTTGGTGGAGGTTTATCTTCTGACGCTTACCATATGACAGCGCCACATCCTGATGGTATAGGTGTTGTAGCAGTAATGAAAAATTGTTTAGAGAACGCTGGTTTAAATCCTGAAGACGTAGACCATATTAATACACACGGAACATCAACTCCATTGGGTGATGTTGCCGAGCTTAAAGCTATATCTGAAGTATTTGGAAACCACGCTAAAAATATTAATATCAATTCTACTAAATCCATGACAGGTCACTTGTTGGGAGCTGCTGGTGCAATTGAGGCTATCGCTTCTATTTTAGCGCTCGAAAATGGTATTATACCACCAACAATTAACCACGAAACTGTGGATGAAAACATAGATTCAGAATTGAATTTAACGCTTAATAAAGCTCAGAAACGAGATATTAAAGTCGCAATGAGTAATACATTTGGATTTGGCGGACATAACGCTTGTGTATTATTCAAAAAATTAGATTAAATCCCGAATGAGTTTCATTCGTAACATATTAAATAATTCCCGTTCTGATGAAGACGGGAATTTTTTTTTAAAACTCAAAGATATCTTAGGATTTAAGTCTAAATCTAAAGAGTTATATATCAAAGCTTTTACACATCGTTCAATGAATCTTAAGGATGAAAAAGGTCATCCTGTAAATTATGAACGACTAGAATTTGTTGGCGATGCCATGCTTAGTTCTGTAATTGCCGCCTACTTATTTGAGCAAGTGCCACAAGGAGATGAAGGTTACCTTACCAAAATGCGATCTAAAGTGGTAAGTAGAGAACATCTAAATGAACTTGGGAAAGAGCTAGGTTTAATAGATTTGGTACAAAGTCGTATTCCAAAATCTAATTTTGGAAACAATATACACGGAAACCTTTTTGAAGCTTTGGTTGGTGCTATTTATCTGGATAGAGGTTATAAGCTTTGCGAAAAATTCATTTACAAGCGTGTTATAAATCCTCATGTAGATATTGAAACTCTTGAAGGCAAAGTTATAAGCTACAAAAGCTTGCTGATAGAATGGTGCCAAAAGGAAAAAAACACTTTTGATTATGATGTTTATGAAGATACAGGCAAGGATGAACTAAAACACTTTTCTGTAAAACTAAGCATTAATGATAAAGTTGTNGCTAAAGCGAGGGCAACTTCAAAAAAGAAAGCTGAAGAAAAAGCATCAAAACGTGCCTTTTTTGCTTTTCAAAAACAAATTACCAAATTAATCTAATCGAAAAATTAATTTTTTCTTCGATAAAAGATTTACGATAACGTTTTCGTATTTTTTATAGGTTAAGATTAACCAATTCTTAATAAAACTAAGTTTTTATTATAGTATATTTACCCACTAAAGTTATAATGGTATGGCTTTACACAAACTTCTGGTTGATGATTTCTATGACGATGAGTACAAACTCATTGCTATCCATTGCAGATTAGAAGATTACCGTTTGGCCTATCTGCTTAACAAAAATCTAGACTTAAACCTGAAACGAAAAGACGAAGACTTGGATTTTGAATACTTAAAATCTTCGTATAGTTTTTTTGAGTGGAATAATGAAGCACAGTATATCACTTGGAATTTAATTTCCAATATATGCAAAAAGGAGGAAGATAGTTTGTACAGTACAGGGACACTCTTTGCGAGCAATGAAAAAACCCTAAAAACGTATTATTTAATCTCTGAATATAAAAAGGTAGATTATTTTATTAAAATATCTAATGAAATTCAGAATGTAAATGAACATTTAGTTTTAAAGAAGTTACAAGCTATACCCGAAATAATAACAAGTTATACGGTAGATCCGTTAAAATTAAAATCAAGAGACCATTTAATTTTTTGAATTGATGTCAGCAATGAACAAGAAAACAAAAATAGTAGCCACCTTAGGCCCAGCAACAAGTAAGAAAGAAGTATTAAAAGCAATGCTTGATGAAGGAGCCAATGTGTTCAGAATCAATTTTTCGCATGCAGATTATGATGCTGTTTCAGAGCGCATAAAAATGATAAGAGAGCTTAATGAAGAATATGGCTACAACGCNTCTATTTTAGNAGATTTACAAGGCCCNAAACTCCGTGTTGGAGTTATGAAAGGTGAGGTTATTGTTGACGAAGGTGATGAAATTATTTTTGCTACNGGAGAACGTTTTGAAGGTACACGTGAGCGTGTTTACATGACNTATGANAATTTCCCACAAGATGCTAAACCAGGTGAACGTATTTTGTTAGACGATGGAAAATTGATTTTTGAAGTTGTTTCTACAGATGGAAAATCTGAAGTAAAAGCAAAAGTGATTCAAGGTGGTCCATTAAAATCTAAGAAAGGTGTAAACTTACCTAACACTAATATTTCTCAACCAGCATTAACTGAAAAGGATATTGAAGATGCTATTTATGCTATTGGACAAAAAGTAGATTGGATTGCATTATCNTTTGTACGTCATGCCGAAGATTTAATGCAGTTAGAAAAACTGATTAATGAGCATAGTGATCATAAAATTCCNATCATAGCTAAAATTGAAAAGCCAGAAGCGGTAGAAAACATTGACAAAATTGTGGCTTATTGTGATGGTCTTATGGTAGCTCGTGGTGATTTGGGTGTAGAAATTCCTGCTGAAGAAGTGCCGTTAATCCAAAAGCAATTGGTACTTAGAGCTAAACGTGCAAGAATACCAGTGATTATTGCTACACAGATGATGGAAACTATGATCACAAGCCTTACACCAACACGTGCTGAGGTTAATGACGTTGCCAACTCTGTTATGGATGGAGCTGATGCAGTAATGCTATCTGGTGAAACTTCTGTTGGTCAATATCCTGTACAAGTTATAAGACAAATGTCTAATATCATTCGTAGTGTTGAAGATTCTCACTTAATCGAAGTACCACAATCTCCACCACACATTCGTACTAAGCGTTATATAACTAAGTCTATATGTTTTCATGCGGCTAACATGGCTAATGAAATTAACGCTAAAGCTATTTCCACATTAACCAATAGTGGTTACACAGCGTTTCAGATTTCGGCTTGGAGACCAAGTGCTCACATTCTTGTATTTACATCTAATAAAAGAATTCTAACTCAACTGAGTTTACTTTGGGGTGTAACGGCATTTTACTATGATAAGTTTGTAAGTACAGATGAAACTATAGAAGATGTTAATGCCATAGCATGTAAAAAAGGCTACCTTGAAGTAGGAGATATGCTTATCAGTTTAGCAGCTATGCCTATACAAGATAAAGGTATGGTAAACACACTTCGTGTCACAGAAATTGAGAGTTGTAGTTTTTAAAACTCAAACTTTAATTGTACACTGACCGTTTTTTTGTCTTTGTCTGCTATTTTTTGTGCTAAAGCTTTTTTATCGGTATTTAAATTTGATAAAGAAATACCTAATAGTCTAACAGAGTTGTTTAATTTTTCTTGATATAGCAAATCTTTTGCTGTGTCAAGAATTATGGCTTTTTCGCTTACAAAATAGGGTAGCGTTTTGCTTCTGGTTTGTAATGTAAAATCACTGTATTTTATCTTTAGCGTTACTGTTTTTCCAGAAACTTTACTTTTAGCCAAACGCTTAGCAACTTCGTCTGCAATATGATCTAGTTTCTCTAGCATAAATATTTCAGAAGAAAGATTTTCGCTAAAGGTACGCTCAGCGGCCAAAGATTTTCTAATACGGTTTGGTTTTACTTCGCTGGTATGAATGCCTCGTACCACGTAGTAGTAATATTTTCCGGATTTACCAAAATGAGTTTCTAAATATTCTAATGATTTAGATTTTAGATCTTTTCCGGTGAAAATNCCTTTTTGATACATCTTTTCAGCGGTAACCTTACCAACTCCATAGAATTTTCTTATGTCTAAATCTTCTAAAAACTGGAGTACATCTTCAGGATTAACCGTTTTTTGGCCGTTAGGTTTGTTATAATCGCTCGCCACTTTAGCAATAAACTTGTTAATAGAGATGCCTGCGGAAGCCGTTAAGCCTACTTCGTCAAAAATTCGTTGTCGTATCTTTTTTGCAATCAAAGTAGCGCTAGGAAGTCCAATTTTGTTTTCGGTAACATCGAGATATGCTTCGTCCAAGGAAAGCGGTTCTACCAAATCGGTATAGTCAAAAAAAATCTTTCGTATTCGATTAGAAATTTCTTTGTAGCGTTCAAAATCTGTACGAACAAAAATTAAATCAGGACATAATTTTATGGCCAATCGACCAGACATAGCACTTTTTACACCAAACTTTCTAGCTTCATAACTTGCGGCACTTATTACACCTCTGTCACCACCTCCACCTACAGCAATAGCTTTACCTTTTAATTCAGGATTATCCATCTGAGCTACGGAGGCGTAAAATGCGTCCATATCCACATGAATTATCTTTCTTATTGGTAAATCGCTAAGCATGCTGTAAATTTAGACATTATATACCTTAAAATGGCTGTAGAAATAGAACGTAAATTTTTAGTAAATTCATTAGCTTTTAAGCAAGAAGCCTTTAACAGTTATGTCATAAAACAAGGATTTTTAAATAGTCATAAAGAACGAACTGTGCGCGTAAGACTAATTGAAGATAAAGGGTTTTTAACTGTAAAAGGAAAATCTTCAAATGATGGTTTGTCGCGTTTTGAATGGGAAAAAGAAATTTCTATATCAGAAGCCGAATCGCTTTTAATGCTTTGTGAAGAAGGTGTTATTGACAAAACACGATATGAAGTTAGAGTAGACAAGCATACTTTTGAAGTCGATGAATTTCATGGAGAAAATGAAGGCTTAATTTTAGCCGAAGTAGAATTNCANTCNGAAAATGAAGAATTTACAAACCCNAAATGGTTAGCTCGAGAAGTAACGGGTGATGTAAGATATTATAATTCACAATTAAGTAAAACACCTTATAATCTATGGAAAAACTAAAACACATCGTCGTATTCGTTATTGTGGTTTTGAGTTTCTCATCTTGTAAAGATGAACCTCAAACAAAGGAAGAAGTGATATTGCCAAAGGTTGAAACTGAAACTATTGAAGAGCAACCTGAAGTTCAAAAAGTAGAAGAAAANAAGGAATCTGTTTCGGTTTTAAAGNAAAGACTAAAAAGTGAAGGTTANGAAATTTTTGANTATGTAGATGAAAAAACACAAGATACCATTTTGATGCAACAGTATTTTATAGCTTTTCTAAAAAGAGGACCAATTAGAACTCAAAANGAAGAAGAGGCNGCATTACTTCAAGAAGAACATTTAGCTCATTTAGGAAANATGTATGAATTAGGTTATGCAGACATTTCCGGACCTTTTGGTGATGATGGNGATATAAGAGGTATAACTATTTATAATGTGCCAACATTGAAAATGGCAGATAGTNTAGCGAGTTCCGATCCTATGGTNAAAGCNGGAAGATTAGTTATAGAANTCCATCCGTGGTGGGCAGCCAAAGGATTTCCTTTGNGNTAAAAACAAAAAACGCTCTGAAGAAAATCAGAGCGTTTTTTTATTATGATTTAAGAACAANNNTTANTCGNTTTCNTGAGTATTTACGATAATAAATTCAGAACGTCTGTTATCAGCATGCTGTTCTTTAGTACAACCGCTAGCGCAGTCGATACGTGGTTCAGATNCACCCATTCCAACNCCAGATATACGCGAAGCGTCAATACCTTTAGAGATGACATACTGTACGGTAGTCT
>PAJL01000007.1 GCA_002706045.1 Flavobacteriaceae bacterium | reverse complement strand
AGAAGAAAGTTATCCGAATTATTTTTTCCAGTATGTTTAAGAATCTCTAGGCTTTTATTAATGCTAGATTCTGTGGATGCAATGATGTTCTCAAGTTCCTTTTTATTGAGTTCAAAATCTACTTTTAGATTATATAACGCTTCTTGTTCTAACTCATTTTTTTTGTTGTTATCATTCCAATTATTGATTTGTAAGGCAATCAAAATCCCAATAACCACAAGTATTATTTCACCAATGGCATATTTAAAGTACTTTGCAGTCTTCTGTTCTGAAAGTAAGTTTCGCCTAATTTTTCTAAAGAATTTTATCATTGGTTAGTGGTTTCTTATGGTGAAGTGAAATTAGGGTTAGTTGTTACTATTTTCAGGAGTAGGCGAGAACAGCGCCATTACTTATAACCATTGTTGTGTATAGTAATTTTTATTCTAGTTCTATTCTATCGTTCACAATTTTAGTCCGAAATGGGTTTCCACTTTCAGAAGGATTCCAACCCAATTCATAAGCTTGTTTAATCCAATTAGAAATATCAGAAGGAATTATTGGGTTTACTGTTTTAGTTCCTATGTCATTCGGATGTTTTCTGTCTGTATGTATAAATAAACTCATTCCAGGGTTTTCTTCCAATTCGATTGCTACGTGTAATTTTCCAGTTCCATGAACAGATTGAGTGTAAGTAGCCTTTTTTCGAATTAGCCATCTAAATTTCAATTTATTAACAGATATTTTCCTTGTTCTTTTTTTGGGTATTGCCATTTTTCTTATTGTACACAACGGTTTCGTATAAGCGTAGTGCGGGATTAGAAACACTTCTCTTTCAGTTTATTGATATTCAATGCTTTTTGTGTTAGCACTTTTGCCCGCATTACGATTATACAATGTTACCTGCTGGCTATTTTCTATTTCGTTTAATCTTTTATTTCTGATTAGAATCCTAAAGTATGGACACTTTCCATTTATAGACAAATCTTTTTCGTCATTTCCTTTTCTGAACTTTATTATTTCAAACTGCTCAGGATTGAATTTGTGCAAAAATGTTATAGGTACACCCATATATCCTTTGTAGTCTAAAGGAATATTTTGTGTTTTATTTACATTAATTCCGTCATAGTTATCATATTTGGGATATTCAGACTCGTTTCCATAATATGTTTTTGTAAGCTCAATATCTTCGTGTCGTTTAGAAGTGTCTAAATTTGTTAACCAAAGACAATTATTTGGTGAAACAATTCTGTTACCTAAATCATCTATTCGTGCTTCTGTTCCGTAAAGTTCATAATGTTCAGGTACAATAAATCCTGAAACTCCTCTCCCAAGGTTTATTCCTAACCAAGCTTTATTTTCTTTAATTAGCTTGAAAATTTCTTTGTACGTAATTGCGTTAATGTTGCCGATTATTAAAAACTGCTTATCATACTTTATGAGTTGAGCAACATATTCTCTGAAAAGAGAAAATGGTGGATTTGTAACAACAATATCTGCTTGTTTTAGCAACTCAATACTTTCTGTACTACGAAAATCACCATCGCCTTTGAAATGAATAATGTCTGTTGAATTTGGTCTAACATTTTCGATACCAGTGTATTCATAAAAAAAACCGCTTTCAGTTTCTTCTGTATTAAACAAATCTATTTCCTGTTCTCTGTAACAAGAAGATATTAATTTTTTTAGACCTAACTCTTTAAAATTAGAAGCAAAATATTTAAAAAAATTACTGATTGTTGGGTCATCACAATTACAATAAACCACTTTGTCTTTGAAATGGCTTTTGTAATGTCGCAATTCGCTTTCTATATCACAAAGTTGAGTGTAAAATTCATCACTTTTTGATTTTTTAGCTTTTTGAAGTAATTTATTCGTTGCTTTTCTTGCCATTATACTTCTTTATTTACTTTTGGTTATCTGATTAAATATATCGCTTCCTAAAACCTTAAGAGAGGTTTTTGAGACTTCAACCATAACATTGAACATTTCTTTAGAATCCCATTTTGCTCCATTTCCTTGTGTGTAAATAGAACTTGCTTGAAGCATAATCGTCTTGTCTTTATGCTTGACAAATTTGTTTTCGCATAAATTTGTGTTGATTGGCATTCCATAGTTTGCAGAGGTCAATCTGTCTAGTCTATTCAACATCCCTGAATTGTATTCAAGTTTTACAATTCTTCCATCAGGTCTTTTAATTGAAATTGTTTCTGTTAGAAAATTTGAGCCTTCAAGAAATAGAACGTAAGGGAAATGTGACTCAGAAAGCATAAAGTTGGCAATTTCCGATATGTTTTTATGCGACCTTTCTATTGCATTTCCAGCAGCCATCAAGTCTTGATTGTTGGCTTTCCCAACCAATTTTCCTTTTAAAATGTTTTCTATGTCTTTTCCTTGGTGTTTAGCTTCTGAGACTAAAACAATTCTCCAATTTTCGTTGTCATCTTTGACTTCGATTATCCCTCCGTCAGGTTTTATGCTTGAATTTGAAACAAAAAGAGTTTGTCCTAAATCATTATCAACCTTTTGAAGAGCTTCATTTATTTCTTCTTTTTTTATATTCTTTCTGTAACGAAAGGATAATTGAGGATATTCTTTTTCAAGTTGTTCAATGACGAGTTTGGATATTTTTCCAACGCTTAAATCGTGTAATTTGGCTTCTTCTCCAAATATACCTACAACTCCTTGCGATTTTTTATGTTGATTCGTTAGTCTTTTTGATTGATTCTTTTTAGCCATCTGTTTTGTATTCTTAATTATTCACGACATCGTTATTTACTTCTTTTATTAAATCCAATACTTTGGTAATAGTATTATTTTGGTGTATCTCATATGGTTTATGAGAAATTTCCGGGCTTATATTTGAAATGTGTTCTTTTAGATAATTAATTGAGTTTTTATCTGAGTCAACAGAAATTGAATGTCTGTTCTCTTCAATGCAAATTCTTGTTGTAGTACCTGACCCAGCGAAAAAATCCAAAACTATCGAACCTTCATATGATAAGCTTTTTACGAATCTTCTTATTAATTCAATTGGTTTTTGCGTAGGGTGACCAACCCTTTCTTTTGAGTTGCCATTTAGTCTTCCAATTTCCCAAACATTAGTAGGGTTTTTCCCTTTCTCGATATTTTCGGGAATTAATCTCTTATCTTTTAAAGCTAATTCCTTTTGTTTAGGTGAATAAGGAACTCTGACAGAATCTAAATCAAAGTAATATTTTTTGGTTTTAGTAAGCCATATGGCTTCTTCGTGTCGATTTGCAAAGTACCTGTAAGCACTCATTCCATTTTTGTAATACCAAATTATCGGATTTGTGAATCTCAAATCAGTATTATGTCTTGTATAGTGAAGTATTTCAAGCAAATCTCCTTTCTTCAAATCTTGATATTGAAATCCACCGAAAATCACACAATTTCCACTTGGCATCAAAATTCGATGTATTTGGTCAAGCCATTGTTTTGCCCAGTCTAAGTAGTTGTCAAAACTGTCCCAAGTATCAAGTTCCAAATTATACGGTGGGTCAACAATAATAAGTTGAATGGAATTATCGGGTAGTTTTTTTAAGAAAGGAATAGAATCTCGAGTAAATATTGCTTGTATTGTTTTATTTACATCAATCATTTCAATTGCTGAGCTATGCTTATTCCCGTTTTTCTTCTGTTTTATTATAGCTTTTAATCCGCTATTGAAATGAGACTTATTTGGCATCCAGTAAATTATTTTGTTGTTTTTTAAATCCTCTCTTTGAGTTCAAATACTCAATTTTTTCTTCTGCTACTTTTAGTATTGTTTCAGCAAATTCATATTCTTGAATTGTCCGCACAACCTTTTCAGATATAATGTCAATTAAGAATTCCTTTTGTGGAATGCCGTAGAATTTCGAGAGCTTAATGGTTTGCTCTTTGGTAGGAACTCTTTCTCCTTTTTCAAATTTGCTGATTAGCGATTGGTCTATATCAACAGCTGCAGCAACTTTTCTTAATACAAGGTTTCTTTGTTTACGAGCATTATAGAGGATTTCTGATATAGCCGACATTTTAGACAATTATATTTTAGACAAATAATGTCCAAATATACAATCTTTTGCCGAAAGTATTATACAGGGTTGGTGGTTTTTTCAGCTTGCAGGTAACAATCGGATATACGTATTAACTATATCCGCATTATATATTTAAGTCACTAATGTAAAGAAAATAAAGTACTTATATGAGAATGGTGAAATAAAAAACAACCATCACTTCTAAAGAAATGGTGGTTGCTTTATATCTAAATTTTAAATTGTTTTAGTCTTTTGGTACTGGAAATCCTCGGTCGCGCATTAAAGCATCAATAGTAGCATCACGTCCTCTAAATTTTCGGTAAGCTTCCGCAGGATCCATAGCATTGCGTGGAGCAAATAAATACGTTACCAATTTCTCGGCTACCGTTTTATCATAAAACCCATTTGGCGCTTCTTTAAAGGCTTCAGAAGCATCACTCGTTAACACATCTGCCCACATATAACCGTAGTAGGCGGTGGCGTAACCTTCACCAGAAAATACATGACCAAAATGTGGTGTTCTGTGGCGCATTGGTAATTCTTTTGGCATACCAAGCTCGTCTAAGGTTTCGCGCTCAAAGGTGTCAATATCAATATTGGTTGGGTCTGCCAAGTGCAATTTCATATCAATTAAAGCTGAAGCTAAATATTCTGTTGTAGCAAAACCTTGGTTAAAGGTTGACGCTTTTTTGATTTTTTCTACCAATGCTTTTGGCATCGGTTTCCCAGTCTCGTGATGTACCAAAAACTGATTGATAACTTTATCGGTAGACAACCAACGTTCTAGCAATTGCGACTGAAACTCGGTATAATCTCTTACGCCTCCTTGTAATGTTGGATACTTTACATCTGCCGCAAAGAAGTGTAACGCATGCCCAAACTCATGGAAAAATGTTGTGGCATCATCCCAAGACACTAAAACCGCTTCGCCAGGTGCTGGCTTTACAAAGTTAGAGTTGTTAGATGCTAATACATTGGTTTGCCCTTCAAAAGTGGTAGAACTTCTGTAAGTTGTAGCCCAAGCACCAGAACGCTTACCTTCGCGAGCATAAGGATCTAGGTACCAAAGCCCAATGTGTTTGCCAGAGTCTTTATCTGTAACTTCCCAAACCTTTACATCCTCATGAAACACAGGAACTGAGCCTTCTTCAACTGGTGTGAATTTATAATTAAAAATTTCTCCAGCCACAAAGAACATAGCTTCTCTAAGCTTGTCTAACTGTAAATATTGCTTTACTTCATCACTATCTAAGTCGTATTTTTTCTTGCGTACTTTTTCGGCATAAAACCTATAATCCCAAGGTTCAATCGTAATGTTGTCACCAAGTTCATTCGCTACAGCTTGCATATCGGCAACTTCCTCTTTAACACGTGCCGTAGAAGCTTCCCAAACTTTTAGCATTAAGTCCATAGCATTTTCAGGGGTTTTAGCCATACGGTCTTGTAGTCTCCATTCAGCATAATTGTCGTAACCCATTAAAGCCACTCGCTCTTTTCTCAGTATAAGGATTTCGGCAATGAGCTCGTTATTGTCATATTCATCACCATTATCTCCACGAGAATAGTAGTTTTCCCAAACTTGTTTGCGTAATTCGCGTTCTGTGGAATAGGTAAGGAAAGGATCCATTGAAGACCGTGTATTGGTAATCGCATGCATACCCTCTTTACCTTTGTCTGAAGCAATTTTTGCAGCCGATTTTATAAAACCATCAGACAAACCACCTAGTTGATCTTCGGTTAAATAAGTCACATAGTTTTCTTCGTCATGCAACACGTTATTAGAAAACTTGGTGTAAAGCGTCGATAATTCCTTGTTAATTTCGGCATAGCGTTTTTTCTTTTCGGCATCGAGGTTGGCACCATTCATTTCAAACTGCTTGTACGTTAAATCTACCACACGTTGCTCTTGTGGTTCCAAAAGATTTTTTTGTGACGCTTCATAAACGGTTTTGATGCGTTGAAACAGCTTTTCGTTTTGAGATATTTTGGATCTAAAATCTGACAATTTAGGAGCTAATTCTGATTGAATTTCTCTGAATTCAGGTGAGGACATATTGCTAGACAAAATACCGTAGTATGTAAATACACGGTCTAGAACTTTACCCGCACTTTCCATAGCAACTATGGTATTTTCAAAAGTAGGAGCTTCAGGATTGTTGGCTATCGCTTCAATTTCTTCCAGTTGAAGTTCCATGCCTTTTTCAACAGCTTCTTTTACGTCTGCAACGTTCATTTTATCAAAAGCAGGCACACCTTGGTAAGGTCCTGTCCATTCTTCTAGTAGTACATTTTCGGTCATGGTTTTGTCGTTTTCTTTGGCTTTAGGTTCTTCTTTGCAACTCGCAAAAAGAATAACGCTACTTAGAATAGCAGTTTTTAAGGGTTTTGAAATCATTGTAGTTAGTTTTTATAAAAGTTTTAGGTCACCTTGAACGCAGTCGAAATGTTGTTTATAAAACGACTTCGACAAGCTTAGTCTGACAATTAGGGTAATAAATTTAGCGACAACAAGATACTGAAAATAGAAAAGAGCAACTCTTAATTATTCTATAATTTAAAATGAAATTATATCGATTTACTCCTTTCCGTATGGACGAACTTGATAAAGTTTAAGGTTTATTTGTTGTATGATATTCTCAAGTTCTTCAAAATTCTGATTTTTAACAATTACGACAATATAACTGTCACTGTTATTATCAATATTTGTTAGTTTTAAGCCTAAACCGCTTAACTCTTTCTCATAAAGAGGAAAAGCTTCAGGAATAGTTTTGAATTCAGTTAAATTAATTTTCTCATTAATGTTTGCTTCAATATTGAAATTGGCTTTTAGAGCGTTCGTAATATATTTGTCTAATTCATAGGATGGGGATTTCCAATCAAAATAACCATACAAATAGATATTGTTTTTGTACTGATAGTTAATGACTTCTTTGCAGAACAATTCGTGGGATATATGCCAAGGATGAGTATCGAAACTTTTTTGTCTATTGTAAATAACATTTAAAATTTCATCAGAAATTTCTTGATTGGTTAAAAGTGTTATGAGCTTTCTAAGCTGTCTAAACTGCTCTTCTTTGTCCTTAGGTTCAATGTGAACTTCAGGTTTATTTTTGACCTTATATTTATTAATGATGGCTTTTTGTCTATTATCCTCCTTACCTGATTGTTTTTTAAAGTAGAGGTAAAGGATAACAACTACTATTATGACCAAAAATTTTATAATATATCCAGACTCCATTATTCTATAATTTCAACCTTTCTAATATAGACGTTTTGAAGAGGCCATTCACCTTCATCGGTTTCCACNGCATTNATNTTGTCTACCACATCCATNCCATCGGTAACTTCACCAAAAACGGTGTANTCACCATCCAGATAGTCAGCACCACCAGGTCTTTGGATTATAAAAAANTGAAAAGGNGAGGCGAGTTTATAGGCATTTTCTATTTCGCTACTNGGCATNGAAACCGCNCCACGTTTATGGGTNAAACCNCGTTTNGTGTCAGGAGGNAATAAGTAATGCCCAATTTTTCNNCGTCTTTTGGCAATGTTNTAATCATCACTACTNCCACCTTGTATCACAAAGTTTTTTACNACTCTGTAAAATTGTGTNCCATCAAAATATTTTNGTTTGGTGAGGTAGATNAAATTTGACCTATGGAATANGGTTTTATCGTAAAGTAGAATGTCAATNGTACCAAAGTCTGTNGTGATNCGNACTTTNTTTTCTTTATGTTCTTTATCGTATTCCAAAAAGAAATCCATAGCATTATCNTCTGTTAATACAGGATATTCAGANGTTNGCTTTTTTTTCTTTTTGGGTTTTGATTTGGAGGTTTCTACTATNGAATCTTTNGAAATTGTGTTTTNCTTTTCTTTTGAAGTTTGCTTATCTTCACAACTCAATAATAGACCAATTCCGAAAAGCATCGGAATAACTAATGAAAATCTCATAAATGGTTTTTAACTCGTTTTTAGAATCAGTAGTAAAAATAAAACATCTAGAGCTTTTTGGCGAACAATCGCATGCTAAAATGTCTCCACCATACCGTTTGGACTTGGCTAAAAAAATGAAAGAAAAAGCNAAGTCGGCAAGACGNGCAGGNGTTATGGCTTTGTTTTATCCNAATCTAACAGGTGAAACNTATTTNGTTTTAATTCTTCGTAAAACCTATAAAGGAGTACATTCNGCNCANGTTGGTTTTCCNGGAGGAAAGTATGAAGATGAAGACAATGANCTTATGATTACGGCTATAAGAGAGACCGAAGAAGAAGTTGGAGTGCCAGAANCTATGGTGAATGTGATAAAGCCNTTGTCTCCGTTATATATNCCACCAAGTAACTTTATGGTGCATCCTTTTATTGGGATTTCTGAAGCTACACCTACCTTTATAAAACAAGATGAAGAAGTGGAAGCTATTATTGAAGTAAAGTTGTTGGATTTTTTGGATGAGTTGAATTGTATCACCACAAAAGTACCAACATCGTATAATGTTGAAGTTGAAGTACCTGCCTTTAGACTCAACGGTCATATTGTTTGGGGAGCTACCGCAATGATGCTAAGTGAGTTAAAAGACTTACTAAAACAGGTCTTATAGGACTCTTAGATTTATTACATTTGTAGTTCAGTAAAATTGAAAACTAACTATGGGATTATTCAAAAAGAATCCTTTTGGACATATACTTTGGGTTAAAAAATGGTTGATTAGAATTCTAGGTCTATTGACACATAGACGTTTTAGAGGGTTCAATGAACTACAGATTGAAGGTTCTGAAATCATAAAGAATTTACCAGATACTAATGTCCTTTTTATATCAAATCATCAAACCTATTTCGCGGATGTTATCGCTATGTTTCATGTGTTTAATGCCAGTCTTAGTGGTCGTTTAGACAATATCAAAAATGTTGGCTATCTCTGGAATCCGAAGTTGAATATGTATTACGTCGCTGCCAAGGAAACCATGAAATCGGGTTTAATTCCTAAGATTTTTGCGTATACAGGTTCAATAAGTATTGAACGTACATGGCGAGCTAAAGGTCAGGATGTGAATCGACAAGTGAAAATGAGCGATATTACTGCTATAAAAAAAGCATTAGATGATGGTTGGGTTGTAACCTTTCCTCAAGGAACTACAACACCTTTTAAGCCTATTAGAAAAGGAACAGCACACATTATTAAAACCTATAAACCTGTTGTTGTGCCTATTGTAATTGATGGTTTTAGACGCTCTTTTGATAAAAAAGGACTTAGAATAAAAAAGAAAAATATCTTCCAAACATTCGAAATCAAAGAACCTTTAAAAATTGATTACGAGAATGAAACGATTGCAGATATTGTAGAAAAAATAGAATATGCCATAGAGCAGCATCCTTCATTTTTAAAGGTTATTCCTCAAAAGGAATTAGAGGAAATGGAACGTATGAACAGAGAGTTNAGAGAGTGGTAGAGAAAAGAAGCCCCTTGATTAATNTNNNTTTANNCCNAAGANTTNTTGTGATTCCCCAAAAGGGGAAATGATTTTCTTTTAGCTTNCCTAAGTTGGTTTGTTGTAGTCATTTNTTTGTGTTTTATTTTGTGTTGAATAATTGTAAGTTAATTTCACTAACAACTAACAACTAACAACTAACAACTAACAACTAACAACTAACAACTAACAACTAACAACTAACAACTAAACTTCAAGCTTCTTCAGTTCCTTATAATTTCTATTCAAGCGTTTTAAAAGTATACCATAAAGTAGTTTGTAGAACAGCCAGAATACCAAGAAGAAAACCCCTATTAACAGTATGGTGAATCCATAAAGTAGCAGCATCTGATTAGAATTAAAGCCATCTACTTGGTCGTGGAAAGTCATATTTTGATTGTACTCAGAATAAAATGCTATTGGTATAGAAATAAAAATCATGATAAGGTTAAACATCACATAATACTTAATGATTTTTCGAGTTCTAAGAATGCTTTCCATCAATTTTTTAGCACTGTCTGTAGAAGAAATTGATTTTTGTGATTTAAAAAGTAAAAACACAAAAACAAGAATAACCACAAAACTCAAAATAGATAAACCTAAGAACAAAGGGTTGTGGTAACTTTCGTTCATTCTGTCTTGATAAGTTGAAGACAGGAAATACGGCAACAAGTTTATAATGATCCAAAAGCCGAGTTCTGCAAGACTTATATAAAATAAGGTCTTAACAATTGAAGACGACTTTTTGTGCAACATTGGGTATATATCGGAATCGGAATAACTCTGAAATTTCGTTTCGGTTTTCTTCCAATCTTTCTTTAATAAATCTAACTCATCCATAACCTCACGGATTTAATATGGTTTTTAATTTTTTCTTTACACGATTCATCTTTACTCGTGCATTTACTTCACTAATACCTAAAGTTTCACTGATTTCTCGGTAATCTTTATCCTCTAGGTACAAGAAAACTAAGGCTTTTTCTATGTCATTTAGCTGATGCACAGCTTGATATAAAAGCTTTAGTTGTTGTTCTTCAGTGTCGTCATATTCCTCTGCTTTAATCTTAAATTGAACACTGTCAAACTCTTGAGTGTTTATCCGTCTTTTAGATTTTCTATAGAGCGTAATTGCTGTATTTAAACCTACACGATACATCCAAGTACTAAATTTAGAATCACCTCTAAACTTAGGGTAAGCTTTCCATAACTGAATTGTTATTTCCTGAAACAAATCGTTATGCGCATCAGCATTGTTGGTATACAAACGGCATACCTTATGTACAATGTTTTGATGCTTTTGCAACTGTTCTACAAAACTATGTTCTAGTTCTTTATTCAATTGATGAAATTGGTTAGTTACTCTATTAGTAGCTCCGTTGTTAATTTTGTTACAAATGTAAGTTAACAATAGTTAAGCTTAGGACAATTTTGGTAGGTTAGTTCGTACTTTTGTGAGTATAAATTCCAGATTAAAATGAATATTCCTCAAACCAACCTACCACGCCTTGTCATTATAGGCGGAGGCTTTGCTGGCATAAATTTAGTGAAAACTTTAGCCAACAAAAATTTTCAAATTGTCTTAATCGACAAACACAATTACCACACATTTCAACCCCTTTTATATCAGGTATCTAGCTCAGGTTTAGAGCCAGATTCTATAGCGTATCCACTGAGGAAAATTATAAAAAAACATAGAACATCGTTTTTTCGCTTAACCGAAGTTCAAGAGATTTTACCAGATGAGAAAAAGATAAAAACCACTATTGGTGATCTTACTTACGATTATTTGGTTTTAGCCACAGGCACAAAGACTAATTATTTTGGAAATNANCAAGTACAAGCTAATAGTATGCCAATGAAAACTGTTGATCAGGCTTTAGATATTAGAAGNTTGATTCTTCAAAATTTTGAAAAAGCAGCNATAGCAGANACCAAAGAAGAACGTGAAGCATATTTAAACTTTGTTATTGTTGGTGCGGGACCAACAGGAGTAGAACTGGCAGGAGCTATTGCAGAATTAAAAAATAATATTCTTCCTAGAGATTATCATGATCTTAATNCTAGNGATATGCATATTCATTTGNTNGAAGGTTCNNCACGTGTNTTGCCGCCAATGAGTGANCACGCTTCNAAAAAAGCNACAAAATTNCTNAAGTCNTTAGGCGTAAAAGTACACTGTGATACTTTGGTTACNGGTTATGACGGCTTAGAAGTTACCACGAATTCTGATTTAGAAATGCAATCTGAAACCTTAATTTGGGCTGCAGGTGTTACAGGAGCACCAGTTAATGGTTTAAAAGTAGATGCTGTAATGGAAAGAGCCAATAGATATAAGGTGAATAAATTCAATCAGGTGGAAGGCTATGATAATATTTTTGCCATTGGAGATATTGCCTTAATGACTTCTGAAGATTATCCAAAAGGTCACCCACAAGTTGCCCAACCAGCCATACAGCAAGGGAAACTTTTAGGAAAGAATTTAATACGTTTAGCAGAGCACAAAGCTATGAAACCTTTTGAGTATCATGATAAAGGTTCTATGGCTACTATTGGTCGTAACAAAGCTGTTGTAGACTTGAAACACTCTAAGTTTGGTGGTTTTTTTGCTTGGTTCATTTGGATGTTTGTGCATTTAATGTCTTTAGTGGGTTTTAGAAATAGAGTAGTGGTGCTATTCAACTGGACCTATAACTATATTAATTTTGATAAAGCAGCCAGATTAATTATTCGACCTTTTAAAAAGTAGATGTTATTTGTTTATTGAAAGGGTTTTAGAGGTGTTTTATTAAAGCTTAGTTTTTTAATTTCAATATCCCTAAAACAATTAATAACTGTGCTAAAGCATAGGTGAGCATTATGCTGATGTTAGAAAAAGGTATAGGTTGGTAAAATTTATTTAAGGCCAAAATACTATCCGAAATCATAAAGCATAATGCTCCTATAAATACTAATCCATAGCTTAGGCTATTTACGCTGTCTTTTCTTAAATAGGCAGTTGTAGCCATAGATAGAATAACAATCATATAAATAGCTACAGGAATAAGCATATCTCCTAAACTATCCTTTAATAAATAGAACAGACTCAGAGCATAGATTATTAATAGTACGCTAAATTTTAAAGGCGACCTTGTCTTATTACGATGCTTTAAGAATAATAGGATATACATCACATGAGCTATTAAAAAAGCAACCAATCCCAAGGTGAAAAAGTGAGCAGATTCAGCAACAAACATTAATAAGATATCCCCAAGTAAAGAGCATATTAAGGCTAAAAACATAAGGTTTTTTAAAGGTTGAGAAAGATCCTTTCCTGCTTTATAGAAGAAAAAAATAAGACTAATAAGTATGGCAGGCTTAGCTATGTAATGTAAATTTTGTAGTGATGTTATACTTCCTGAAATGATTTCAANAAGAACTATAATACCATAAATAACAGCGAATTGTCTTTCAGTTTTACTAAGCATAGATTGAGTGTTTAGTCAAATATATTCAATTCATCATTCAAAAATTACAATTCGGTAAAATAGAATTTCATAGCACTTAAGATTCCTAGAAGTTTGTGTCATCAATTAGAAAACGAACTTTTAATCATCAACCAAAATGAAATCAATCAATCATCAACAAAGCCTATTAATTAAAACGCTTTTTACATTCCTCACTATTTTTATAAGCGCTTTAAGTATTTCTCAAACAACAATTTCAGGTAAAGTCACCGATACCAAAAATCTACCGATTATGGGAGCCAATATTTATTTAGATGGCACTTATGATGGTGCTACTTCAGATGATGAGGGCAATTTTACATTTACAACTGATGAAATTGGCACACAAACTTTAGTCATCTCTTTTTTATCTTTTGAAACCAAGTCTATTATTGATGATGTTTCAAAAATGAATAACCTTCAAATAAAACTAAGAGAAAATGTTGAAAGTTTAGACGCTGTAGTCATTAGTGCAGGAACGTTTGAAGCTAGCGACAACAGCAAAGTCTCTGTTCTAAAGCCTTTAGATGTTGTAACTACAGCAAGTGCTTTGGGTGATTTTGTTGGAGCTCTACAAACTTTACCAGGCACATCTACAGTCTCTGAAGATGGAAGACTTTTTGTGAGAGGAGGTAATGCCGACGAAACTCAGATATTTATTGATGGTATNAGAGTTTTTACTCCGTATTCGCCNACAGCAAATAATACACCAACTCGTGGACGTTATTCACCTTTTTTNTTTGATGGTATAACATTTTCAACAGGTGGTTATTCTTCGGAATATGGTCAGGCATTGTCTAGCGTATTGTTATTAAATACTATAGACGAACCAGATCAAGAGAAAACAGATATTGGTATTATGACGGTTGGTGCTTCTTTAGGAAACACTCAAAAATGGGAGAAATCCTCACTGAGCTTTAATGCCTCTTATGTAAATCTAGCTCCATATCTAGAAGTTTTTGAAGATAGAAANGATTGGAAAACTCCCTATCAAGGCGCACAAGGAGAAACGGTATTCAGACAACGCTTAGATAATGGTATGCTGAAGTTTTACGCTGCTTTTGACACCTCTAAATTTGAATTAAATCAAGAAGATATCAATCTTGAAGACGGATTAGATTTTAAACTCAANAATAATAATTTCTATTTAAATACGTCTTANAAAGGAAGTCTAGGCAATAGCTGGAGCCTACAAACAGGTTTAAGTTATACGTTTGCTAAGACNAATATNGGAGTTCAAGAAAGNGATATTGTNGATACTGAAAATTCAGNTCATGCTAAGGTGAAATTAAAAAAACGTTTCAATAGTAGATTTAAGTTAAGTTTTGGAGCAGAGCAATTCATAACAGATTTCAAAGAAAACTATAGTGATGAGAGCTTTGATGTTACCTATGGTTATGATAATAATATTACGGCTACTTTTGCAGAAGCAGATTTAGTATTTACTAAAAATTTAGCCTTAAAATTAGGTTTAAGAGCAGATTACAGTTCGGTATTTAGTTCTGTTGATGTAGCTCCACGTGCAGCTGTAGCTTACAAAACTTCTGAAAATGGACAGTTTTCTTTGGCTTACGGAAACTTTTTTCAGAACCCAAACAGTGCTATTCTAAAGTTCAATCAAGATTTAAAAGCTGAAAAGACATCGCATTATATATTGAATTACCAATACGTTAACGATGGTAAAATTTTTAGAGCTGAAGCTTACAGAAAAGATTACGATAATCTAGTAAAGTTTGATACAGCAATGGAAAGTTTTGATAGTAACTATAATTCCTCTGGTGATGGTTATGCTCAAGGTATAGATTTATTTTGGAGAGATAACACAAGTATAAAACATGTAGATTATTGGGTAAGTTATTCTTATTTAGATACGGAACGTAACTATAAAAACTTTCAAGAAGCAGCGCAACCAAATTACGCTACAGATCACAACTTCTCTTTAGTAACTAAATATTGGATAGAAAACTGGAAAAGCCAGATAGGTTTTAGTTATACCTTCTCATCAGGAAGACCATATACTAATCCTAATACTGATGAGTTTTTAGGAGCAAAAACGAAATCCTATAATAACTTAAGTTTTAACTGGGCATATTTGTTATCTCCTCAAAAGATACTGTACTTCTCTGTAAATAATGTTTTAGGTCTAAAAAATATTAATGGTTATCAATATGCAGATACACCAGATTTTAATGGACAGTTTAATAGAAGAGCATTACGACCAGCTCAAGATCAGTTTTTCTTTGTTGGCTTTTTCTGGACTATTAGCGAAGATGGAAAAGACAACCAATTAGACAAACTTTAAATTTTAACACAGGTTTTTGTGTAACATGATATTTGTCATAATTTAAAAAGTATATGATGGGTATCTTTATACTATAAAATTAAACGTCATGGAACTCAAAAAAAACCCAAAAGCCAATGTAGGTCGAAACAGCAGTCTATATTTTGCTGTTGGCTTAAACGTAATGTTAGTCTTAACATATTTAGGACTTGAACATAAGACTTACGAGAAAGAAGCGACTAAGATAGATATCTTAATGTTAGATGAACAGTTTGATGAAGATATACCAATTACAACTATTAATATTCCACCTCCACCACCTCCAAAACAAGTGGTAACAGAAGCAATCACAGTTGTAGAGGATGTAGAAGATGTTGAAGAAAGTGTTGTAGAGAGTACAG
>PAJL01000006.1 GCA_002706045.1 Flavobacteriaceae bacterium | reverse complement strand
TTTTACAATATTCATCATACGTTTGTTTAAAGCCGAAGAGTTTTTAATATATAAATCATATTCTTCAACTGTAAACTGACCTATGATCATACCTTTAAGGGAATTTCTAAACTTCATGTCCTTGTGAATAGAGTTTTCTATATAAGCCAACTGTTTTTCTAAAGACAGCTCGTAAAAAACATTTTTGTGCTTAGCTATATAATTTCTAAAAACAGCTATTAGCAAATCATGTTGCATTTTTATAACAGGCCTCAATGTTGTATTCTGAAATAATTCATCAGAACTCATATTGTCATTAATCTTTGCAGAAAGAATTTGAGTTCTAATAGCTAGTAGGTCTTCAGTTCTAGAAGTCATAATTAGGTTATTATAGATTTATACGGAATTAAATTTAAGTATTAACAAACCGTATTTAGAACAGAAGGAAATATCTTGTTAACGTGGTTATTAACAATACTGATTTTTGTATTCAATATTCAGATGTGATTTGCTCTTCTTTTAACGTTTTTAGAGTTATCTTTGGGTAAAACGATTTATATGAAGTTTGGAAGTGTAGATAACCCTGAAAATATTGACTTTACTTTACCTGAAGATCATCCAGATACTTTAAAAGTTTTGCAAAAAAACCCTTCAAAATCTACTAATGTTTTTGTGGGTTGTGCTAAGTGGAATAAAGCAGATCTTAAAGGCTTTTATCCTAGAGGAACAAAAGATGAGCTTGAGTATTATTCTCGACAGTTTAATTCTATTGAACTTAATGCAACATTCTATAGAATATTTCCACCCGAGCAGTTTGAAAAATGGTATGATAAGACGCCTGATAATTTTAGATTTTTCCCAAAGTTAAATCAAGAAATTAGCCATTGGAAACGTTTGAATGAAGAGATTACACCTGTGGTAGACAACTATCTTTATAGTGCTGTAAACTTAAAAGAAAAGTTAGGCTGTGTGTTTCTGCAAATGCATAACAATTTTGCACCTAAGGACTTTGATCGTGTTATAAATTTTGCTGAAAGTTGGCCGAAAGAAGTGCCGTTAGCAGTAGAGTTTAGGCATACAGATTGGTACAATGATAAAGATATCTCAGAAGATTTGTATCAACTTTTAGAAGAGAATAATATATCTAACATTATAGTTGATAGTGCTGGCAGACGCGATCTTATGCATATGCGCCTTACTAACTCTAGAGCATTTGTGCGTTATGTTGGCGCAAATCACCCAAGTGATTACACACGTTTAGATGATTGGGTAGAGCGACTAAAACAATGGAAAGATAATGGCATTGAAGAAATAGATTTTTTTGTACACCAAAATATCGAAAAAGAGTCACCATTACTTTCTGCATACTTAATTAAAAAGCTAAATACCGAATTAGGCACTGATATGCGAATTCCTAATGAAGATCAACAGCAAAAACTTTTATAACCACCGAACTACTATAAACTAAACACTAACCACTAATTACTTAAAACATGAGATTTCACACAAGAAAATGGGTAAAACCCGAAGATTTAAATGCTAACGGAACATTATTCGGAGGTCAGCTTTTGGCATGGATAGACGAAGAGGCGGCATTATACACTATAATTCAACTCGAAAACTCTAGAATTGTTACTAAATATATGTCTGAAATCAATTTTATGGCTTCAGCAAAACAAGGAGATATTATTGAAATAGGTATAGAGGTCACGAAATTCGGTAAATCCTCAATGACCTTAAAATGTGAGGCTAGAAACAAAATGACAAGAGAAACTATCCTAACGATAGACAATCTCATCATGGTTAACCTTGGTGAGGATGGCAAACCAAAACCACATGGAAAAACCGAAGTAGAGTTTGTAAAAGATCGATTAAGAAACGATTAGTCTTTAATTTCCTAAAGANAGTTCNTANATTTCCAAATCAAAATACTTTACGGAAGCCAANACGTGGTCAAAAATATCACCTATAATAAACTCATAGTTTACCCAACGTTGGTCTTTGCTAAACGCATAAATTTCCATCGGAATACCTTGCGGAGTAGGTTCTAGCTGACGCACCATTAAAGTCATGTCTTTATTGATGGCAGAATGATTTTCTATATAGGTTTGAAGATATTTTCTAAACACACCAAAATTGGTAAGATTAATACCATTAATCAACACAGATTTATCTGCACCATGCTTTGTGTTATAGTCTTTAATTTCTTTCGATTTATTTTCAATATATTGAGAAACTAATTGGATTTTCTTAAACTTCTCAATGTCTTCATCGGTTAAAAACTTAATCGTAGAAACCTTTATAATCACTGATCGTTTTATACGTCGCCCTCCAGAGGCAAGCATACCTCTCCAGTTTTTAAAAGAATCAGAGATTAACGCATAGGTTGGAATAGTGGTTATCGTCATATCCCAGTTTTGCACTTTTACAGTGGCTAAGTTAATTTCAATAACATCGCCATCAGCACCATATTTCTCAAAAGTAATCCAATCACCAATGCGCACCATATCGTTGATTGACACCTGTATACTAGCAACAAAACCTAGAATAGTATCTTTAAAGATTAANATAATTACGGCTGATGCGGCACCAAGCGTAGTTGCAAACTTTATNAAGGATACACCTGTAATAATCGCTAAAGCAGAAAATAATCCCAAAAGCCAAGCAAAAATCATAAAGACTTGGATGTAGCTATCTACAGGTTTGTCTTTATAACGCTTCAACGTTTTTAAATAATCCTTAATAGAGTTTAAAAAGCTTCTTATAATCTGAAGTGCTAAAACAATCGCAATGATTTTAAGAGTTTTTTCTATAATATTTTCAGCATATGGATAATCTGAAAATACTTGAGGTACAAACTCTATAAGAATGATTAAAGGAACTATGTGCGCAATATTTCTTGGTAACCTATTTGTAATTAGAATATCATCAAAATTTGTTTTAGTACGCTTTGCAACACCTGCAGAAAACCTCCAAAGAATACGTTTGGTTATAAAATCTATAATAAATGCAATAAGAAGAACAGCCAATAACAACCCAAGCATATTAAGAAACTTGGCCGTGTCTTCTGAAATACCTTTATCTACTAAAAGATCATATATGTAATGTCTGATTTTAAGCATCTTTTTTCGCTAAAAATTTCTTGTCTACATAAAACGTCCCAAATGGAATTATAGAAGCAATCAAAACAGTCCAAAATGTTCTGTTATTCCATTTCATATCAGAGCTTATTAAAACAGCAATAACGATATAAGCTATAAATAAAAGACCATGTGGCATGCCCAACCATTTCACGTAAGTTGGATCATTTCCAAAGTACTTTATAGGTGTTGCAATAAACAATAGTAATATATATGAAACACCTTCTAATAAGGCTACAATTCTGAAAATCGATAATAATTTTGGCATCGTTTTATTTTTGTGCAAAAATACTCTAGATTATATGAATAGCCATACAATTTTAACAGCTTTTAAGAAATGGAGTATGGGTAAATAATGTTTAGTTATCTTTAGCAAATCAATTAAAATCATTCCAATCCATTATGAAGAAAGTCTCTATACTTTTATGTGCTTCACTTTTGATGATGTCTTGTGCAACAGTCAAAAACCAATCAAAATCAAAAAGTGATGCACAAAACACAGCAAGTGCACCAAAACCAAAAAAGAAACCTGGTAAAATAAAAGATTATGATAAAGTAATTACCAAAGATGCCATTACAGATGATGGTTTATTCAAAGTGCACTTGGTTGATGAAAAGTATTATTTTGAGATTCCTATGGATTACCTTAATACGGATATGCTCTTGGTTAGTCGATTTGCTAAACTACCATCAAATCTAGGAGGAGGTTATGTAAATGCTGGTTCTAAAACCAATACCAGAATGATTAATTGGGAACGTTTTAAAAACAAAATTCTCATAAAGGAAAAATCATCTAGCGCTGTTGCTGCAGATAGCTTACCGATAAATGTATCGGTTAAAGCAAATAATTATGAACCTACACTTTATGCTTTTGACATCGCTGCTTTCTCAAAAGATTCAACAGCTGTAGTTGTTGATGTTACAAGTTTTTATGATTCTGATGTTAAGTCTATTAGTGGACTTGGTTCAAGAATGCGTTCAGCATATAAAGTCAGAAATTTAGATAAATCCAGAAGTTTTATCAATTCAATAAAAAGCTTTCCAAAGAATATAGAAGTCATTCAAGATTTTACTTATAATGCTTCAAATCCTCCTGTAAATACAGGTGATGAAACCATAAGTGTTCAAATGAACCAATCCATGATTTTGTTACCAGAAGAACCAATGCAACCACGTTATTTTGATGAACGTGTAGGATGGTTCACACTAAGTAAATATGATTACGGTAGTGAAGAACTCAAAGCTGATGAAAAAACCTATTTAAGACGTTGGAAACTGGTTCCAAAGGATATTGAAGCTTACAAACGTGGTGAATTAGTAGAGCCAGTTAAGCCGATTGTATATTACTTAGATCCTGCAACTCCTGAGAAATTTAGATCTTATATGAAAGAAGGCATTGAGCTTTGGCAAAAGGCTTTTGAAGCTGCAGGTTTTAAAAATGCGATTATCGCTAAAGATCCTCCTTCAAAAGAAGAAGATCCAGATTTTAGTCCTGAAGATATTCGTTACTCTGTGGTACGTTATGTAGCTAGTACAACACGAAATGCCACTGGTCCAAGTGTTTCAGATCCGCGTAGTGGTGAAATTATAGAAAGTGATATCATTTGGTACCACAACCATTTGCGTTCTTATCGTAATCGTTATTTATTGGAAACTGGTGCTGCAAACCCATCAGCTAGGACACTAAATACTCCTGATGAAGAAATTGGAGAAATGATGAAAATGGTTATTGCTCATGAGGTTGGTCACACACTCGGATTACCTCATAATATGAGTGCAAGTTATGCTTATGATGTAGAGAGTTATCGTGATGGAGCCTTCACTCAAAAAAACGGTATTGCAGCAACTATAATGGACTATGCACGCTATAACTATATTGCNCAACCNGGNGATGAAAACATNCGTTTTGTNCGNCAGTTAGGACCTTATGANGATTATGCNATTAATTTTGGATACCGTTATATTCCNGAAGCGAATTCTGCTGAAGATGAAAANGAAANNTTAAANGGTTGGATAANGGAAAAAGCNGGTAATCCAATCTATAAATTCGGAAAACAAAATAGCCGTTTCGATCCAACAGCACAAACCGAAGATATTGGTAACAACAGTATTAAAGCGAGTACTTACGGTATTAAAAACTTAAAAACCGTTGCTAAAAACTTACCAAGTTGGACAAGCGATAAAACTGATAATTATGATGATTTAAAGGAATTATATGGAGAACTTCTTGGTGTGTGGAGCCGCTATGTTGGTCACGTAGTAACACATGTTGGTGGAGTAGTGGAGAACACCAAAAATCCTTCTCAGGAAGGTGTAATTTACCAACCTGTTTCAAAATCATATCAAAAAGAAGCTNTAAAATGGTTGCAAGACAATGCTTTTGAAACACCAGATTGGTTATTAGATGATGACATTATAAAAAATATCAACTATGCTGGTTATANNGATATNTTAAGACGTTATCAAGCAAGACANCTTAATAATTTATTGGATTTTGAACGTATTGGTCGACTTATGGATCATCATGCTATTGACTCAAAAACTTATTCGACTTTAGAGATGTTAAGTGACGTTCGTAGAGGAATTTGGTCAGAAACCAATTCTTCTGTAAATGTTTCAATTTTTAGACGTAACTTACAGCGCGTTTACTTGGATAGAATGATTTATTTGATGACAGAAGAATTAAATCCAGAACGTACTAGACAGTATTACAATGTTAATCAGTCTGATGTTAGAGCTTTAGTTAGAGGTGAGCTTAATACGCTAAAAAATAGTTTAAATTCAGCTTCAAGAAGAGCAATAAATACTGAGACAAAATACCATTACAAAGACTGTATAGAAAGAATTGAAAACACGTTAGACCCTAAATAATTTAAATTATGAAAAAATTACTTTTATTAGCTTTAGCATTTAGCTTTTCAACAGTATCATTGACTTATGCACAAAGTACTAAAACACAAAAAGAGGTTTTTCAATCAACATACAATAGCTTAAAGGCTTTAGTAAAGACACAGCAATATACCTATGCAGGTGAAGTTGTTTACAATAATAAGAATAGAGAGATACTTAATGCAGAGGAAAATACTATTAAAATAGATAAAAGAACAGCTTCTGGTACAGTCACATCCTTAAGCACCGAGAAAAAGGCTTTTGATCTTAACGGAACAATATCTGATTATAACGCTTCTTTTGATGATGCACAACAAATCATCACTATTGAATTCAAAGTGCAATCTGAATCACAAACCGTTAATGTTTTTATAGATGTTAGACCTAATGGAAATGCTTTTTTAACAGCTTCTGTTGGTGGTAGCAACTCAATTTCTTGGACAGGTCGCTTAAAGTGAGGATAAAATCTGTATCTTTGAAATAGTTTATAGAAGATACACCGCACAGATAACATTCTTTAGTTATTATTTTGTAGTTCACACAATTTATTGTTAAGTTAATAATGTTTGTCTGCAACTTTCATAAGCGGCAAGTATTTATTAACCTTTAAAACAACGAATGGGTAGATCACAACAGACATTTAGTAAAACAGAAAAAGAAAAAAAACGTTTAAAGAAAAAAGAGGAAAAGCGTAAAAAAATGGAAGCGCGCAAACTCGAAAAAGAAGAAAATGGTACAGGAGGTATTCCGATAGCTTATGTAGATCACAACGGAAACCTAACCGATACTCCGCCAGACCCATCCCAAAAAGTTAAAATCAAAGCTAAAAATATTGAAATAGGAATTCCTAAAAAAGAAGAAATTGAAGAGGAATTTGATCCTGTTAGAAACGGTAAAGTTTCTTTTTTCGATAACTCCAAAGGTTTCGGATTCATCATTGATACTGAAACTAATGAAAAATATTTTACACATGTTAGCAACATACTTGATGACATTGCTGAAAATGATAAAGTAACTTTTGAACTTGAAAAAGGACCGAGAGGAATGAATGCTGTAAAAGTAAAAAAAGTATAAATCTAAGAATTATAAAATTTTATATTCAAGGCCATTATAGTTTTATCCTATAATGGCCTTTTTATTTTTTGATTATACATATCTAGCATTTTTTTTCATTTTTTTTAAAACCGCCTTATGTAAAATATCGTAAGTATCATGAACAGTTAATCTTTAAAACTTAAAACGATGAAAACTAAAAATTTGATTTCAAGCTTAATGTTAGCTATAGCGTTGGTGTTTAGTACAACAGTAATGGCTCAAAACATGAAAAAAGAAAAAGGTATAAAAATGGTAGGTGAAGCTCCTATGTATCCTTCTAAAGATATAGTGTCTAATGCTGTAAATTCTAAAGATCATACAACTCTTGTTGCTGCGGTTAAGGCTGCCGGATTGGTAGAAACACTTCAAGGAGATGGACCTTTCACAGTTTTTGCTCCAACAAATGCTGCTTTCGAAAAATTACCAGAAGGAACTGTAGCAACACTATTAAAACCAGAGAATAAATCAAAACTTCAGTCTGTACTGACTTATCATGTTTTAGCAGGTAAATATAGCGCAAAAGATATAATGAAAGCTATTAAAAAAGGAGATGGTAAAGCGATGTTTAAAACCGTAAATGGCGCTAAGCTTTGGGCTATGATGGATGGTGATTCTGTTGTACTTAAAGATAGTGCAGGCAATATGTCTAAAGTTACTATAGCTGACGTTAACCAATCCAATGGAGTTATTCATGTGGTAGATACCGTTGTACTTCCTGGAATGTAAAATATTAAATTTAGTTTAGTTAGGGTAGAATTAGCAACAGTAGTCATATAATCGAGGTAGTTGTTAATTCTGAGAAAGCACAAGCCAAAACGCTTGTGCTTTTTTTTATCTTTAAACTCAAAATACAAATCAACTCATGAACCCTAAGATTATAAACTGCTCGACGAGGAAAGTCGTTGGATTATCATCAACTATAAATAGAAATGAGCCTCATAAAATTGGTGAACTCTGGAGACAATTCATGCCTGAAAAATATAAGATTAAAAATGTAGCGACAAATGAGTTGATTGCAATGCAATTATTTCCAAATAATATAAACAATGAAGGTGCTGATGAATATACGATTTGGGCAACTGTTGAAGTTCATGATTTTGAAAATATTCCTAACGGAATACTATCTTATGCAATACCAAGCGGTGATTATGCTGTTTTTACATTGAAAGGAATGAACATCCAAGGCTTGTATGAAAAAATCATGACGGAATGGCTACCAAAATCAGGTTACACAATAGATGATAGACCTCATTTTCAGATTATGGGAGAGAACTATAAAAACGGAAGTCCTGATTCTGAAGAGGATATCTATATACCGATAAAGCCAAATTAATTCTTTGTGTCACACTGAGCTTGTCGAAGTGTAGTTTCAGGATCTTATAGCGTCATAGATGTTTATCTAAAGGTTCACTCTAAAATCACATCCAGATTTATAATTGCTACAACCGAAAGCAGTTTTACCTTTCAGTATTTTACCTGTTTTACATTTCGGACAATTATCACCAACGTTAACAGAAAGGTTTTTAGCCGTTTGTTTCGGTTCTAATTTCAATTTATAATTATCATCAAAACGTAATAAACCTTCAATAGAATTTCCTTGTACGTTAAATCCTTTTAAGTTTACGGTAGATCCTTTACTCAACAACCGTTTATATTGGCTTTCTGAAATCTTTTTATCTGCAAAACTAAAAGGGAGGGTAAAATCACAACTCTTACCATAAAGACTACAGCCATAAGCCGATTTTCCTTTTAATAGTTGACCGTTTTTGCATTTTGGACAGTCACTACCAACTAATGATTTCGATTTACTTTTCTTTTTCGCTTTTGGTGATGATGCAGGCTTGTTATTTACTGCCGAAATACGGGTTTCTACTTTTTCACTTCTTACCTCATAGACCAAAGCATCAACCATNCGCTTCATACCTTTAATAAAAGCATTGGCACTTATCTTGCCTTTCTCAATATCTTTTAGTTGCTTTTCCCAAGTTCCAGTTAATTCCGCTGATTTTAATAATTCGTTTTGAATAGTATCAATCAGCTGAATACCTGTTACAGTAGGTAGAATTTGCTTTTTATTTCGTTTGATGTACTTACGTTTAAAGAGAGTTTCAATAATATTGGCTCTAGTAGATGGTCTACCAATGCCGTTCTCTTTCATAAGGTCTCTCAGCTCATCATCATCTACTTGCTTTCCTGCGGTTTCCATAGCGCGTAGAAGGGAAGCTTCAGTATATTGTTTTGGTGGCTTGGTTTGCTTTTCTAAGAAAGAGGGTTCATGAGGTCCTTTTTCGCCTTTAACAAACGTAGGTAAAATAGATTCTTTTGTCGCGCTGAGCGCAGTCGAAGCGTCTTTCTTTTCAAAAACAACACGCCATCCTTTGGATAAGATTTCTTTTCCTGTGGTCTTAAAGTTAACATCAGCTGCTTTCCCAATGACTGTAGTGTTAGAAACCTTACAATCGTCATAAAAAACAGCTATAAATCGTCGTGTTATAATGTCATAAACTTGTTGCTCGGCAGGTTGTAAGTGGGTTTGTATTCCTGTTGGAATTATAGCATGGTGATCGGTAACTTTTTTATCATTAAAAACTCTAGAAGATTTCTTTATTTTTTTATTTAATATAGAAGTTGTAAGTTCAGAATAATCAGTGAGTTTTGATAATATATTTTTCACCTTAGGATAAACATCATTAGGTAAAAAAGTGGTATCTACTCTAGGGTAGGTTACTACCTTTTTTTCATACAAACGTTGCGCAATTTTAAGCGTNTCATCAGCCGAAAAACCAAACTTGTTATTNCAGNATACTTGAAGACCTGTAAGATCAAACAATTTTGGNGCATACTCTGTACCTTTCTTCTTGGTAATNGATTCTATTTCAAANTCGTGTTCCTTAACTTTAGNTGCTAGTTTTTCACCATCTTCCATTTTAAGAAAACGACCTTCCTCATAACTAAACAACGTATCTCTATACATGGTCTGTAATTCCCAATACGGCTGGGGAACAAAATTTTCTATCTCCTTATAACGATTAACAAGCATCGCAAGCGTAGGAGTTTGCACGCGACCAACAGACAATACCTGTTTGTAGCCTCCATGTTTCACGGTATAAAGTCGTGTGGCATTAATACCCAAAAGCCAATCACCTATAGACCTTGAAAAGCCTGCGTAGTAAAGATTATCATAGTTTTCAGAGGGTTTTAGGTTATTAAAACCTTCTTTTATAGCTTCAGTTGTTAAAGACGAAATCCACAAACGCTCAACTTTACCTTTGTATTTTGCTTCATTGATAACCCAACGCTGTATTAATTCTCCTTCTTGTCCGGCATCACCGCAGTTTATCACCACATCAGCTTTATCAAAAAGACTTTTTATAATTTTGAATTGTTTTTTTATACCATCATTATTGGCAACCTTTACTTTGAATTTATCAGGAAGCATAGGTAAGTTGTTAAGATCCCAACTTTTCCAATAAGGCTTGTAGTCACTAGGCTCGCAAAGCGTACAAAGGTGTCCGAAGGTGTAAGTTACAGCATAGCCATTTCCTTCAAAATAACCATCTCGCTTGGTGGTAGCACCAAGTACAGAAGCTATTTCTCTGGCAACACTAGGTTTTTCGGCAATACAAACTTTCAATACACTTCGGTTTTAATCAGCCTGCAAATTACAGAAATTTCTAAATGAAAAAAGACTATTTTATTAAAGTTCTAAGACTAACTTTTGTCCAATTTTTAACGGAGAGGACTTTTTGATTTTATTGGAAGTACAAATTAGAGATATCGGAATATTGTTTCGCCTTGCAATACCATACAATGTATCTCCTTTTCTTACTGTATAAATCGTTTTTTCTTTAACTAGACTAGCTAAAGCAGCTTCTTCAGACTCAAGAACATTTACTTTACTCACACGTCTTGAATTGTGAAATATAGCACGCGTCCACTCTTGAGTTACCCATACTTCTTGAGCTCTAATTTTATTGGCTGGTGAGAAATCAAATAAATATTCAGGATGAATTCTTTCACCTTTAAAACTTGCAACCAAGTGTAAATGACTTCCTCTAGAGTTCCCTGTGTTTCCGCCTTTGCCTAAGAATCCGCCTTTAGCTATTGAGTCGTTAGCTTTAACATTAATACGAGAGAGGTGTGCATACGTTGTTTCCATGCCGTTGTAATGTCTAACCACAACTGTTTTTCCATGACCATAACTATAACCAGCAAAACGAACAATACCATCTAAAACCGAGACAACACTGTCTCCTGTAACCAAATCTATATCTATACCTTGATGTGGTCGTCCTCTTCTCCAGCCATAGCGAGATGTAATTACCTTTTTATGGGCAACAGGCGAAGCGTAAGTGGTATCTGTAAACTTAAGCTGTAAAGGAAACTTAACCTCAATATCTTTATAAGGATTATAGACTGTGGTATCCCAAAATTCAGCTTTGATATCAGGAAGAGCATCAGAAGTTACTAATGGAATTTCAACTTCTTTAACTTGTTCTGATTTATCAAAAAGAGAGGTATTTGGGATTTTAATTTTTAATGAAGTTAAGGTAGAGTCTTGTTGGGCAAATGAAAATGTAATACTGCTAAACAAAGCAACACAAAAAGCAAAGTACTTCATAGAGGGAAAATAACTAATTCTAAAAATTTTATTCAATTTTTGAAACGTAAATATAGAATTAATATTGTCTCATATATGTCGGTCAAAAATGAACTTGTAAACGATATGAACAATAATTCTTACTATATAAGTTAAAACCAAGCCTGTGGTAAAATTAACTTTGTGAATAACTAAAAAGAAATTGTTATGAAAAAGATATTTATACTATGTGCGGCAATACTTTTGAGTTGTAATAATAATACTAAAGGTCAAACACCAGAAGCTGTAAAGAAAACCTTTCAGGCTAAATATCCAGGCGAGAATGATCCAGATTGGCATCAAGACGATCATGGGTATTACGAAGCCCATTTCAAAATTGATGGTGTAAAGTATAGAGCGGACTTTAATGCTGATGGCTCTTGGGTTGAAACCGAAACAAGCATTGACAAGAAAGAACTTCCTAAAGCTATAAAAAACGCTATAAAAGACAATTATGATAGCGAGGAAATAACTGAAATAGAAAAAGTAGATAGTGCTACTAAAGGTGTATTCTACGATGTAGAATTTAAACAAAAAGGGAAAAATAGGGATGTAGAATTTAAGGAAAACGGAACGATAATTAATTAATTACTTGATACTTAAAACTACGTAAAAGCATCTGAAAAATCAGGTGCTTTTTTTATGCTATAAAGAATTGTAAATTTGCAATTCAATTTTAAAAACACAGAAACTTCATTTATGTCTCAAAACAATCAAGCTATTCAAGAAAAAAAGACCGACAAAGAATTATACGATTACCAACAAGGTGCAATAAATAAGATTTTTGAAAAGTTTGATACCGCTCCAGACGATTACCATCTGCTATACCAATTGCCAACAGGAGGTGGTAAAACGGTTATTTTCTCCGAAATGGTGCGCCAATATCTAAAAAATCACAATAAAAAAGTTTTGGTTATGACACACAGAATTGAGCTGTGTAACCAAACTTCAAAAATGTTAACGAGCTTTGGTGTAACTAACAAAGTGGTAAGCAGTAAGGCTAATTTAGATGATCAGGCGGATTATTCTTGTTTTGTAGCCATGGTTGAGACCTTAAATAATAGATTAAATGACGACAAACTAGACATTTCTGATGTTGGTTTGGTTATTATAGATGAGGCACATTACAACTCATTTACAAAGCTTTTTAAGTTTTTCGAAAACTCATTCATCCTTGGTGTAACAGCAACTCCTTTAAGTTCAAACAAAGAGTTACCAATGAAAGGTAATTACGATGAACTTATTACAGGTGAAACCATTGAAAACCTGATAGAAAATGAATTCTTAGCACGAGCAGAGACTTACGCTTACGATATGGGTTTAACATCCCTAGAAGTTGGCTCTAATGGTGATTATACCGTGAAGTCTTCCGAAGATTTATACTCTAGTCCTGCTATGTTGCAGAAAACAATTGATGCTTACAAAAAGCATTCGCTAGGGAAGAAGACCTTGATATTTAACAATGGTATCAACACTTCAATAAGTGTTTATTATGCTTTTAGAGAAGCTGGTATTCCTATTATGCACTTAGATAATACGGCGACCAAAAAGCAACGTAAGCAAATATTGGATTGGTTTCACGAAACGCCAAATGCGGTACTTACCTCTGTAAGTATCTTAACTACAGGTTTTGATGAACCTACTATTGACACTATTATTCTTAACAGAGCAACAAAATCGTTGACGCTTTATTATCAGATGGTGGGTCGTGGATCTCGTATTCTCAATAATAAATCTAAGTTCACAATTATTGATTTAGGGAATAACTTGTATCGTTTCGGTCCTTGGGGAGCCGATTTAGATTGGCAATTAATCTTTAAGTCGCCTAACTGGTATGCGGATAGAATAAAGAGTGATGAAGCTATTGAAGCTAATTTTAAGCATGACTTATCGGACGATATTAAAGACGAATTTCCAAAATCTGAAGA
>PAJL01000005.1 GCA_002706045.1 Flavobacteriaceae bacterium | reverse complement strand
TGGCAAACGTAAACATTCAAGAATTATTAGATAGTGGTGTACACTTTGGACACTTAACTAGAAAATGGAACCCAAACATGGCTCCATACATTTATACAGAAAGAAATGGTGTACACATCATCGATTTGTATAAAACAGCAGCTAAAATAGAAGAAACTTCAGAAGCTTTAAAAAAGATTGCTAACTCTGGACGTAAAATTTTATTTGTTGCTACAAAAAAACAAGCAAAAGATATTGTTGCAGATAAAGCAAAAGCAGTAAACATGCCTTTCATTACAGAAAGATGGCCAGGTGGTATGTTAACTAACTTTGTTACTATTAGAAAAGCTGTTAAAAAAATGGCTTCTATTGATAGAATGAAGAAAGACGGAACATTCAACTCTTTATCTAAAAAAGAACGTTTACAAGTAGACCGTTTACGTGCTAAGTTAGAAAAGAACTTAGGTTCTATCTCTGATATGACACGTTTACCAGGTGCTCTATTTGTAGTTGATATTATGCGTGAGCACATTGCAATAAAAGAAGCTCAAAAATTAAACATTCCAATCTTTGCAATGGTAGATACTAACTCTGACCCACGTCAGGTAGATTACGTTATCCCTGCAAATGATGATGCTTCTAAATCAATCAACAAAGTTTTATCTATCGTAACATCTGCAATCGAAGATGGTTTAAACGAAAGAAAAGCTGAAAAAGCAGCTGATAAAGAAGGTAAAGCTAAACCTGCAAAAAAAGCTAAGAAAGCTGTTGCAAACGAAGAAGAAGAATAAATAACATTTAGAAAATATATGAAAGTCGTTTAATTCTTTTCTTTGTTGAAAATTAATTAATCGACTTTTTAAATTTAAACACTATGGAAAACACTGTAAAAGTTACAGCAGCAGAAGTAAACAAGCTAAGACAAGCAACTGGTGCTGGTATGATGGATTGTAAAAAAGCTTTAGTCGAGGCTGGTGGCGATTTTGACAAAGCCATTGAAGTATTACGTAAAAAAGGACAAAAAGTTGCAGAAAAGAGAGCTGACAGAGATTCTTCTGAAGGTGCTGCTGTCGCTAAAATAAATGCAGACAATACAGTTGGTGTTGCAATTGTATTAGGTTGTGAAACTGACTTTGTTGGTAAAAACGAAAACTTCGTAAAACTTGCTAACGATTTAGCTGAAACAGCATTAAACTACAACACTAAGGAAGAATTCTTAGCTGCTGATTTTGATGGAATGACTGTTGCAGATAAATTAACTGAGCAAACTGGTGTTATCGGTGAAAAATTAGACATCACTGCTTTTGAAAAATTAGAAGCACCATATGTTGGGCAATATGTTCACATCAATAAAATTGCTGCATTAGTAGGTCTTTCTGCTAAAGTTGATAATGTTGAAACTTTAGTTAAAGATGTTGCTATGCAAGTAGCTTCTATGGGAGCAACTACTTTATCTTATAAAGATTTTGATCCTGCTTATGTAGCTTCAGAAACTGAAGCTCGTATTGCAGCTATCGAAAAAGATAATATAGAGTTAGGTCGTTTAGGCAAAACTTTAAAAAATGTACCTCAGTACATCTCTATGGCACAATTAACTCCAGAAGTTATTGCAAAAGCTGAAGAAGATGCTAAAGCTGAATTAAAAGCTGAAGGTAAGCCAGAGCAAATCTGGGATAGAATTTTACCAGGTAAAATGGAGCGTTTCATTTCTGATAACACAACTTTAGATCAAGAACAATGTTTATTAGATCAAAAGTTTATCAAAGATGATAAGCAAACTGTTGCTGAATACGTTAAAACATACGGAGACGTAGAAGTAGCTGGTTTCAAACGTGCTACTGTAGGATAATTCATTTATTCTAAAATATAGAATATTAAAGCCTTTCATTTTTGAAAGGCTTTTTTTTGATATTTTTTTCTCTTTTACAGATGCCAATAATTATGTAGCTTTGTTCAACTTTTAAAATTCAAAATGAAATACAAAAGAATACTTCTAAAATTGTCTGGTGAAGCCTTAATGGGAAACCGTCAATACGGTATAGATCCTGAGCGATTGAACGAATATGCTGAAGAAATTAAAGAAATTACGGACTTAGGTGTTGAAGTCGCTATAGTTATTGGAGGTGGTAACATTTTTAGAGGTGTTGCAGGTGCTATGAACGGTATGGACCGTGTTCAAGGAGATCATATGGGAATGTTAGCCACTGTAATAAACGGTTTGGCCTTGCAAAATGCGCTTGAAGATACAGGTATAAAAACACGTCTTCAAACGGCCATAAAAATCAATGAAGTTGCAGAACCTTTTATTAGAAGAAAAGCTATGAGCCATTTAAACAAAGGTCGTGTGGTTATCTTTGGTGGTGGCACAGGGAACCCTTATTTTACTACAGATTCAGCAGCAGTACTCAGAGCTATTGAAATTGAAGCTGATGTTATTTTAAAAGGCACACGTGTTGATGGTATTTATACCGCTGACCCAGAAAAAGATAGTTCAGCAATAAAGTTTGACCATATTACGTTTGATGATGTGCTACGTAAAGGTTTAAAAGTTATGGATACTACAGCTTTCACTTTGAGTCAGGAAAACAAATTACCTATCATAGTATTTGACATGAACAAAAAAGGAAATCTACGTAAAGTCGTAACTGGTGAAAATATTGGAACGGTAGTAAACCTATAGGTTTGGCTTAAATTTTGATAACTCTCAATTAAAATTTTAACACAATGGACGAAGAAATTAAATTTATAATAGACTCAACAAAAGAATCCATGGATGCTGCATTAAAGCATCTTGAAAAGCAATTGGTTAATATCAGAGCTGGTAAAGCTAGTCCTGCTATGTTAGGTAGTGTAATGGTAGATTATTACGGATCTCAAACCCCTTTAAACCAAGTTGCGAATGTTAATACACCAGATGGAAGAACGATTTCTGTTCAACCTTGGGAAAAAAGCATGCTTCAAGAAATTGAGCGTGGTATTATGATTGCTAATCTTGGATTTAATCCGATGAATAATGGTGAGATGATTATCATCAATGTTCCACCTTTAACTGAGGAAAGACGTAAAGATTTAGCAAAGCAAGCAAAAGCTGAAGCAGAAGATGCTAAAATTGGAGTAAGAAATGCACGTAAAGATGCAATGAACGACCTAAAAAAGGCTGATGTTTCTGAAGATTTACAAAGCAATGCTGAAATCGATGTACAAGAGCTCACTGATTCTTACGTTAAGAAAATTGACAGTATTCTAGACGTTAAGGAAAAAGAAATAATGACTGTTTAGTCTCAACAAAAAGAATATTCATCCCAAATGTATTTTTGGGATGTTTTATTTAACAACTATTTTACCCTCTCTTATGTTACAGCGCTTATTTGTTGTTCTCTTATTCTTTTATGCAACAAATATTTTTGCTCAACATCCACAAACAAAAGATAGAGATTCTATTGAACAAGATCAGGATTCTATCAAAAAAGCAGAGTTTCTTAAAAATATAGGTAACGGTTTTTTTCCTTTCAACTACTTCAATGCGGATTTACGTTATTTAGTAAAATTTAATCAATACGAAGGATTTAGAACAGGTTTAGGCGGAGTTACCAACGACCGATTTTCAGAAAAATACAGACTGAATTCTTATGTCGTTTATGGATTCAAAGATGACCGTATAAAATATAGAATTGGTGGTGGCTTTAGGGTTAGCAGATCTACAAATACTTGGGTTAACCTATCATACACTGACGATTTGCAAGAAACGGGAAGCTCTAAGTTTTTGACGGATAAGCGATTCTTTACGTTTTTTGAACCTCGGCTTTTAAATATTGATTTATTTCACCGACATATCACAAAAGCTATAGCTGTAGAACATAAAATAACCAACCATTTGGTCTCAGAAACTGAGTTGTCACTTAGCAAAATCAACCCTACTTACAATTATAATTTTTTAGTTGATGACCGTACTTATAACTCATTCGATTTAAGTATGGCTAAATTAAGCTTGCAATGGAGTCCTTTTAGTACGTTTGAATTATTAGAAGGAGATAAGGTTAATACTTTAGTTGATGGTTATCCTAAATTCACTCTTCAAGTTACTAAAGGTTTTAAATCTGTATTTGGAAGTGACTTTGATTTTTCTAAGATTGATTTTAGAACTATTCAACAGTTCAATTATGATAATAATGCTCAAACCAATATTACTTTAGTTGCTGGTATTGCAGGTGGTAAAACGCCTTTGACGCATTTGTATCATGCTTATCCTAATAACATAACAAAAGAAACCATTTTACAACGTTTCTCAGTAGCTGGTCTCAACAGTTTTGAAACTATGTATTTCAATGAATTTTTTAGTGATAAGTTTTCAACCCTACAGATAAAACATGCTTTTAGCCCATTTAAAGTCTCTAAGTGGTTTAAACCACAATTGGTTTTAATTTCAAGATATGCTATTGGCAATATGAAAAGTATTGATAGACATGAAGGTATAGAATTCAATACACTTGAAAAGTTGTACTCAGAGTCTGGCTTAGAAATCAATAGATTACTTTTTGGGTTCGGACTTAGTTTTGCCTACAGATATGGCGGTTATCATCTTCCAAATTTTGAAGATAATATCGCTTTTAAGTTCACCTTTAATATTTCACTATAATTCATATTATATTAGTGTTAATTACCTAGCTATTCCTTAGGTTTTTTCTACCTTTGCGGCTCATTTTCTTCAATGTATGTTTAAACTATTAACCAAAGGATTTTGGGAAGCAATTGCGAGGCTAATTCTTCGCAATAAAATTTTCATTTTATTAGCTATAATTTTAGCTACGGTATTCTTTAGCATGCAATGGAGACATATGCGTTTCACCTATACTGAAGCTAATATGTTACCTGATGAACATGAGGTTAACATTACGTACAATAACTTTCTAAATATCTTTGGCGAAGAAGGTAATCTTATTGTTTTAGGTGTTAAAGATTCTAGCTTATTTAGTGTAAAACAACTTAATGCTTGGAACAAACTTGCAGATTCATTTAAGTCTTATGATGAAGTTGAAACAGTTCTATCTATAAAGGATCTTCAAAAATTAATTAAAAATAATGAAGATCAAAAGTTTGATTTAAAACCATTTGTAAAAGACTCCATACGAAGTGTTGAGCAAATTGAAAAACTTCAAACAGAACTTTTTGAGCAGTATCCTTTTTACGATAACTTTTTGTTTAATGCTGAAACAAAAACCATTCGTACAGCTATATATTTAAAGAAAGACATTGTAAATACTCCTGCTAGAAAAGATTTTATTATTGATGTCTTAGAGGAAAAAATAAAAGACTTTAAAGATAAAACCAATCTTGATGTAAGGGTTTCTGGTATGCCTTATATCAGAACGCTTAACTCACAAAATATTGTTGATGAAATTCCAATCTTTATTGGTGCTGCATTATTTGTAACATCTTTAATTTTCTTCTTTTTCTTCCGATCATTTAGAGCCACATTTATTTCATTGATTGTTGTTTGTATAGGTGTAATGTGGACCTTCGGGATTATTGGTTTGTTGGGTTATGAGATTACAGTACTTACGGCTTTAATTCCTCCATTAATTATAGTTATTGGTATTCCTAACTGTATTTTCTTAATAAACAAATACCAACACGAAGTAAAATCTCATGGTAACAAAGTAAGATCTTTGCAACGTGTTATTACCAAAGTAGGTAATGCAACATTAATGACTAATGTAACAACGGCATCTGGTTTTGGTACTTTTATTCTCACCGAGAGTAAGCTTCTTAAAGAATTTGGTATTGTAGCATCATTAAGTATACTAGCAATTTTTATACTGTGCCTTCTTATAATTCCTATAATTTATACGTTTTTACCTTATCCTAAAGAAAGACATTTAGAACATCTCAACAAACGTTGGATTGGTGGCTTTGTTGATTGGATAGAGCGCATGGTAAAGCATAGAAAAATCACTATTTATGCTACGGCTCTCGTCTTGATAATTCTGAGTATGATTGGCCTCAATCAAATAAGAATTTCAGGTAGTCTTATTGAAGATATGCCTCAAGACAAACAGTTTTTTAAGGATATTCGTTTCTTTGAAGATGAGTTCAATGGTATTATGCCTTTAGAAATTATGGTTGATACCAAACGTAAAAAAGGTGTGATGAAATTAGCAACCTTAAAACGCATTAATGAACTTGAAGAACTCATCAATGAAACTCCTGAATTATCTCGACCAATTTCCGTGGTTAGTCTTGTAAAATATAGCAAACAAGCCTACTATAACGGAAATCCAAAATATTATCAGTTACCAACAAGCCAAGAAAACAGCTTTATTCTTTCTTATGCTAAGAACTCAAATTCAGATGTAGATTTACTAAAGAATTTTGTAGATAGTACAGGTCAGTACGCACGTATAACGACCTTTATGAAAGATATTGGTACGGATAAAATGGAGCGTATTGAGGAAAATATTCAAAATAAAATAACTAAACTTTTTCCAGAGGAACGCTATGAGGTTACCATGACAGGTAAAGCTTTAGTTTTTCAAAAGGGAACTAAATATTTAGTACGAAATTTAGTGATTTCATTAACACTTGCCATTGTGCTCATATCATTATTTATGGCATATTTATTCCGTTCATTCAGAATGATCATTGTATCGCTAATCCCAAACCTTTTACCACTTTTAGTCACAGCAGGATTAATGGGTTATCTGGGTGTTCCTATAAAACCATCAACCATTTTGGTATTTAGTATTGCCTTTGGTATATCTGTAGATGATACTATTCACTTCTTGGCAAAATACAGACAAGAACTACAAGCCAACCATTGGAAAATTAGAAAATCAGTATACGCAGCACTTAGAGAAACAGGTGTTAGTATGTTCTATACATCAATTGTTCTGTTTTTCGGATTTTCTGTGTTTACCATATCAAGTTTTGGTGGTACTGTAGCTTTAGGAGCTTTAGTTTCTATAACTTTACTTTTCGCTATGCTTTCTAATTTACTATTATTGCCATCGTTATTACTTTCATTAGAAAGAAATATTGCCAATAAAGAAGTTCTTAGAGAGCCTGCAATTAATATTATTCCTTCGGAAGATGATACCGAAGACAACATAAAAAACAAAGAATAAAAATTATCTTAGCATTCAAAATATTTTAAAAATGACAACGAAAACTGTAGCACAATTACTTTCACAAGATGTGACCTTACAAGATGTTACCGTAAAAGGATGGGTACGAACTTTTAGAGCTAACCGATTTATTGCTCTTAACGATGGTTCTACATTAAATAATATTCAATGTGTTGTAGATTTTGAAAATTTTGATGAAAGTCTATTAAAACGTGTTACTACAGGAGCTGCCGTTCATATTACTGGCGAATTGGTAGAGAGTCAAGGCAAAGGGCAATCTGTAGAAATTCAAGTAAAAGAACTTGAAGTTTTAGGTGATTCCGATCCTGAGACCTACCCTATTCAACCCAAAAAGCACTCTTTAGAGTTTCTAAGAGACAATGCTCATTTACGTACTAGAACTAATACTTTTAGTGCTGTAATGCGTTTGAGATCGTCATTATCATTTGCTATTCATAAATATTTTAATGAAAACGGATTTTACTACATGCATACTCCAATCATCACAGGAAGTGATGCTGAAGGTGCAGGTGAAATGTTTAGAGTATCAAATTTAGATGCAAAAAATCCTCCACTTACTGAAGGCGGAGCTGTAAATTATAAAGAAGATTTCTTTGGCAAAGAGACTAACCTGACCGTTTCTGGTCAGTTAGAAGCTGAAACATATGCCATGTCTCTTGGTAAAGTATATACTTTTGGCCCAACTTTTAGAGCTGAGAACTCAAATACATCGCGTCACTTAGCTGAATTCTGGATGATAGAGCCAGAAGTGGCTTTTATGGATTTGGCAGGTAACATGGATTTAGCTGAAGATTTTATGAAATCTGTTTTAAGCTATGTTTTAGAACACAACAGAGAAGACCTNGAGTTTTTAGAAAAGCGTCTTTTAGACGAAGAAAAAACGAAGCCTCAAGCTGAGCGTAGTGATATGAGCTTAATTGAAAAAATTAAGTTTGTTGTAGACAATAACTTTAAACGTGTAAGCTACACGGAAGCTATTGATATTCTAAGAAATTCTAAACCAAACAAGAAAAAGAAATTCAACTATATTATTGAAGAATGGGGAGCAGATTTACAATCTGAACATGAGCGTTATTTAGTTGAAAAACATTTCAAATGTCCAGTAATTTTATTCGATTATCCTGCAAATATTAAAGCATTCTACATGCGTTTAAACGAGGACGGAAAAACAGTAAGAGCTATGGATATTCTTTTTCCTGGTATTGGCGAAATGGTTGGTGGTTCGCAACGTGAGGAACGCCTCGATGTTCTTAAAGAAAAAATGAAAGCTTTAGATATTCCTGAAGAAGAATTATGGTGGTACCTAGATTTACGTAAGTATGGTACTGCGGTTCATTCTGGTTTTGGATTAGGATTTGAACGTTTAGTAATGTTTACTACTGGAATGAGCAATATCAGAGATGTTATTCCTTATCCTAGAACTCCACAAAACGCTGAGTTTTAATTTTAGATTTATTACTTTTAGTAGATAATTATCATCTATGGCTCTAAAGCAGTATTTACAGTTTAAACTTTCGCAAAAGCTATCACCGCAACAAATTCAGTTAATGAAACTGATACAGTTGCCTACTCAAGCTTTTGAACAGCGATTAAAACAAGAGATAGAAGAAAATCCAGCTTTAGATACAGGAAAAGATACTGAAGCCTCAGAAGATAATTTTGATGAATTTGATAATTCTGACGATTATAATGATAATGAAACTATTGACGCAGAAGATATTAATGTTGATGAGTATTTAAGTGACGATGAAATTCCTGAATATCGTACACAAGCCAATAATTATAGTTCGGACGATGAAGAAAAAAATGTGCCTTATGCAGCAGGAACGTCGTTTACACAACATTTAATAAATCAGTTAAACACTTTTAGACTTTCTGAACAAGAAGAGGAAATTGCTTATTTTTTAGTTGGCAGTGTAGATGAAAGCGGTTACATACGTCGCTCACTTGCCGATATCACGGATGATTTGGCTTTCACCCAAAATGTTTATACTACTGAGGAAGAAGTTGAAAAAGTACTTGCAGTAGTCCACCAATTAGATCCTGCTGGTGTTGGTGCTCGTAATCTTCAAGAGTGTTTAAGTATTCAACTTCACAGAAAAGAGCAGCATCCAGATGTTGAGCTAGCCACCGAAATTATTGATAAAGGTTTTGAGCAGTTTACCAAAAAGCATTATAAAAAGTTGATGCAAAAATTTAGTATCAACGAAGAGCAACTTAAAGATGCTATTGAGGAAATAGAACGTTTAAACCCAAAACCAGGTGGCTCTTACGCTGGTAATAATAAAATTGTAGAGCACATCGTTCCTGATTTTGCTATTAAAATTGTTGATGGTGAATTAGAACTNACCNTNAATGGNAGAAATGCNCCAGAACTACATGTATCNAGAGANTATANCAATATGCTTAAAGGCTATAAGGCATCAAAAGAAAAGTCCAAAGCTCAGAAAGATGCCGTATTGTTTATAAAGCAAAAATTAGATGCAGCTAAATGGTTTATAGAGGCGGTTAGACAACGTCAGCAGACACTATTTGTCACAATGAGCTCTATAATGAATTATCAGAAAGAATATTTCCTGACAGGTGATGAGCGCAAATTACGTCCAATGATCCTAAAGGATATTGCAGATGAAATTGAAATGGATGTTTCTACCGTATCTCGTGTTGCTAATAGTAAATATGTAGACACACCTTATGGCACAAAATTGATAAAAGAATTCTTCTCAGAATCTATGACTAACGATCAAGGTGAAGAAGTTTCTACAAGAGAGATTAAAAAGATTCTTGAAACTGTTATCGAAGAAGAGAACAAGAAGAAACCTCTTACTGATGAAGCGCTTTCTAAAATCTTAAAGGAAAAAGGCTATCCTATAGCAAGACGAACAGTAGCTAAATACAGAGAACAGCTAGACATTCCTGTGGCACGTTTAAGAAAGAAAATTTAATAATCTTTGGATGAAAAATTTTATTCTTAANNGNATTTCGTTTGTTTTTCATCCGTTAATAATGCCNCTTTTGGGTGTTGTTTTCTACTTTTCTAAAACACCACGTTTCATTCCAGAACCGGTAATGAAAGCCAAGATTTTTTCGATTGTTATTCTTACAATTATCTTACCTATTCTACTTTTCTTTTTGCTTAAAACCATTAACAAAGTAGATTCAATTTACCTTAAAACNACTAAGGAACGTTTAATCCCATTACTGATTAACAGTATCATTATTGCCCTTATTCTNATTAGGGTTTTACAGCCTGATGAGATTATAGAGNTATATTATTTCTTTCTGGGAATTCTTTGNTCTAACATCGCTTGTTTAATCTTAGCNTTTCTGAAGATTAAAGCTAGTATACATATGATAGCAGCCTCTGGATTTTCNATGTTTGCTATGGCTATAGGTATTCATTANCAAATAAATATTAATGGTACCATAGCACTTATAATGATTGTTTTGGGTGCTATTGCCACCTCAAGATTACACCTAAAAGCACATAGCAATAATGAGCTTATTGTAGGCCTTCTGGTAGGCTTTTTTCCTCAACTCCTGTTATTGAACTACTGGCTATAGAATATAAAACATGAGTCCTATTTTTAAGGATTTCATGTCTATAGAAGAACCGTCTAATTCGGAAGAACTTTTAAATATTGGATTCAATCCATAATAAACATGAAAGTTCCATGTGCCATAACCAGCACTGAGCGTAAGCCCATATTGCAACTTTTCAAAAGCATCAATATTACTCAATTTTACATCAGCAACATCATCACTTTTAAACTTTGCAGTATTGTACAACAAGTAACCCAACTTTACTCCTGCATAAACACGCCAAAAACTGTAATCGACAGCTGTGGATGTTCGCCATCTAATTTCTAAAGGGATTTCAACTAAGAACGTCTCAATCTTATTAGTTGTGAAACTAATGTCATTTTCTATGAGATTAAAACTATAATTTTTATCTGATTCTGTAATCAGCATATCTTGATTATAATTATTACCTGATAAACCCAGTCCTATACCAATTGCAAAATCACGTTTTTCATTGATAGGCATATCTCTAATAAAACCAAAATGAAAGCCTGTAGAAAATCCTTTTTGTGACATACCTTGAGGCTTTTCATTTAACAAGTTATAAGTAACAGAAGCATAAAATTGGTCTTCTCTATAGTTTTTATAGAGTTCTTCCTTATCAATATCATCTTGAGAAAAACCTACACAGGTAAAAAAAGTAACAAGAAATAAAAGCTTTGATTTCATATAATAAAACTACAAAATCTTTAATTACAATTGAACAAAAAAGCGCCCTGAAAATATCAGGACGCTCATTTATATAAAAATTAAGATTAATTCTTACTCTTCAAGTTTGGTATTAGCAATGTACATTACTTTTAATGCATTTGCTTGACGTAGCTCTTGCTTAATATCTGATACTAAACCAGCATTGGTTTCTTTATCAACTTTAAGACCTACTACAACCTTACTTTGTAAATCTTCATTCAATTCAGTGATACTTTGGATAACTGAAGACTGTACATCTTCAACTCCTATAAATGCATCATTAAACTGTATTCTAGGCTCTTCACCAAATTGCTTATACTGACTACTAGGCTTACCTGCATAAATAAAGATTGTTCTATCTTTCTTTAGCTTTTCAACCTGGTCTGCACTTGGTAACCTATTTTCAATCATCAAGGAACTATCTCTCATTACCGTTGCTACCATGAAAAAGAAAAGTAACATAAATACGATATCTGGTAATGATGCCGTTGAAATTGCTGGCAAGTCACCTTGTTTTTTATTTTTAAACTTTGACATATTTATTTCTTTTAACTTTTATCTGGTTCTGCTTCAGATAATTTCATTGGGAATAATTTCTTAATAGTCTCTAAACGCTCATTAAGAACTTCATCCTTACTAAATTGATTCTTTTCCTTCTCTTCCAACATTGCTTGATATACGTTGTCAGCGTCTGGATAATATCTCTTATATAATCTTTCTGCTTCACGCTCTCTCAAATAGTTGTATGCTGCAACAAGTTCGTTCTGCACTTCAACATACTTTTCGTAAGTCGTTTCTCTATCGTGCTTCATGGAAATGATTGCCTTATCTGGGTGATCAGAAGAACTTTCTGAACGTTCACCTTTACAGTAATCACAACTTTCTCCTGCTGCATTGGTGCCTCCTCCATTATCTAAGAAATCTATTGCAGCTTGTCTTAAATCCGTTAATTCCATTTGCTCATCTTCTACAAGCAATTGGTTTCTTCGGTTAATAAGCACTGTAAATAAGTTCTTTTGCTTAATGATAGGTGGTTCTACTTGTGAGTCATCAATTGGTGGCAAACTTCTTAATAAACCTTTATCTTTTTCAATTGTTGTTGTTACTAAGAAAAAGATAAGTAGTAAGAANGCAATGTCAGCCATTGATCCTGCGTTTACTTCGGGTGCTGCTCTTTTTGCCATATACTCTTATTTACTAATTACTTTTTTAACTCCAGAGAATATCATTGCTACTGCAGCTACAGCTAGTAATATATAGAATGCTATTAAACCAGCACCAACCATTGTAGATTGTCCTGCTGTCGCAAATCCATCCTCTAATTTGTATTGCATGGTATCACTTCCTGATACAACATAAGCTATAATTAGTACTGCGGCAAAAGCACCAATACCAATTAAGGTATTTTTTAGACCAGATGTATTTGTAAAAAGGTTTTTGATAACAAAAACAATTACGAATAATAAAACTAGTCCTAAGATGATATAAGCAACCCATGCCATTGGATCGACAAGACCAGCTTTTTCACCTGTCTCGATTGCTTCGTCACCAGCAGCAATAATTCTAACTAAGGATACAATACCCACTAAACTTAGAACTGCGGCAACTATTTTTAATATTTTATGTAACATAATTTATTTGGTCTTTTTTATTTTTTGTGTCTTACTAGTAAATCCATCAATGTGATTGATGCATCTTCCATATCATTTACAATACTATCGATTTTAGCAATGATATAGTTGTAGAAAATTTGAAGTATGATAGCTACAATAAGACCAAATACTGTAGTTAAAAGTGCTACTTTAATACCACCAGCAACTAAAGATGGTTGCATATCACCAGCAGCTTCAATTTTATCGAAAGCTTGAATCATACCAATTACTGTACCCATGAAACCAAGCATTGGTGCAAGAGCGATAAATAATGAAATCCAAGATACATTCTTTTCTAGTTGTCCCATTTGAACACCACCATAAGCTACCACAGCTTTTTCAGCAGCATCGATATCTTCGTCTGCTCTGTCTAAACCTTGGTAAAAAATAGAAGCAACAGGCCCTTTTGTATTTCTACATACTTCCTTAGCAGCTTCAATACCACCAGAATTTAATGCATCTTCTACATTTTGCGTTAATTTCTTAGTATTGGTAGTTGAAAGGTTTAAAAAGATAATTCTCTCAATAGCGATAGCTAAACCAAGAATTAAACATAATAGTACAATACCCATAAAGCCTGGACCACCTTCAATAAAACGCTTTTTTAATTCTTGGTGAAAACTCAAATCTTCGGCAGGCTCTTCTGACGTCTCTTGAGCTACACTCGTTACTGTGGCTGTTGTAGATGCTAATGTTGTTGCATTTGCGTTAACAGTTCCGATAGCCATTAAAAATGTTATGGCAAGGATAGAAAATAATCTTTTCATTGTTCTTAATCTTAATTTTATTAGTTAAAGTGTTAAAGATAAAAAAAATAATGCAATCCTAGGCTAAATTAACAGCAGAGAGGAAGGGATTCGAACCCTCGATACCCTTTTGAGGTATACACACTTTCCAGGCGTGCGCCTTCGACCACTCGGCCACCTCTCTGTGAATTTTACTAGAAAATTACAGTATGGCAAATAACNAAAAAAACTTCAAACACTAAAATTTAAACTGTTATTTTTAGGACATTTCTCCTCTTAGAGACGTTTCAAAAACTGCTTTAAATTCTTGAGGTGGTATTTTTTTTCCGAGAAGATACATCAGTTTTGTAATTGCTGCTTCTGTAGTGATGTCATTTCCAGATATTACGCCGATTTTTTTGAGTTTTGAACTTGTTTCGTACTGACCCATCGATACGCTTCCACCTGCACATTGGGTTACATTAATTATATACAATCCATTTGAAATTGCATGCTTCAATAAGTCTATAAACCACTTTTCTGTAGTTGCATTACCCGAACCATAAGTTTCTATGATTAATCCTTTAATCAATTTGCTTTTTAAAACCGCTTCTAATATTGGTCTAGAAATTCCTGGAAACAATTTTAACAATCCAATATTACAGTCCATTGACGTATGTACAATTAAGTTCTTTTTATCTTCGGGTTTATTGAGAAATTCAGAATTCACTTTTAAGTGCACTCCTGATTCTGCTAAAAAAGGATAATTAAATGAGCTGAATGCTTCAAAATGTTCAGCGTTTATTTTTGTGGTTCGGTTACCTCTGTATAATTTGTATTCAAAATAAAGACCAACTTCTCTAATTACAGGCACACCATTATTTTGTAACGATGCCATTTGAATAGATGTAATAAGATTCTCTTTGGCATCGGTTCTCAGATCTCCTATTGGTAACTGCGATCCTGTAAATATTACGGGTTTAGATAAATTCTCTAACATGAAGCTTAAAGCTGAAGCTGAATAACTCATGGTATCACTTCCGTGTAGGACGACAAAACCATCAAATTTTTGATAATTTGATTCAATGATTTCAGCGATATCTATCCAATATTTAGGACTCATGTTAGATGAATCAATAGGCTCATCAAAAGAAATGGTTTCTATATTACAATCCAGAAGTTTTAATTCTGGAATTCTATCTAAAAGATTATGAAAATCGAATGCTTTCAGAGCTCCTGAATNAGCATCCTTAATCATTCCTATAGTTCCTCCTGTATATATAAGTAAGATATTAGGCTTTCCCATAATTAAATTCCAAATACGTCTTTTGAGTTTTGTGTAGTAATANGTGCAACTTCCTCTTCACTGATATTATANAGTTCAGACAATTTCTCTANGACCTTATTAATATATGCACTTTCGTTACGCTTACCTCTAAATGGTTTTGGTGCCAAATAAGGTGAATCGGTCTCTAATACTATATGCTTTAAATCTATTTGATTGACAAACTGATCAATCTTTCCGTTCTTAAACGTAACCACTCCGCCAATTCCTAGTTTCATGTTATATGAAATAGCTTTTTGAGCCTGTTCTAAAGTTCCCGTGAAACAATGAAAAATGCCATATAAGTCATCACTCTTCTCAGATTCTAGAACTTCAAAAATCTCATCGAAAGCTTCTCTACAGTGAATTACTATTGGAAGTTTATATTGCTTTGCTAGATTAATTTGATGCTTAAAGGCTTTTATCTGAATATCTAAAGTAGATTGATCCCAATACAAATCAATACCTATCTCTCCCACAGCAAAAAACTTTCTTGAAGCTAATTGCGTTTCAACATGAGCTAGTTCTTCAAGATAATTTTCCTTTACATATGTAGGGTGCAGTCCCATCATTAAAAATATGCGCTCAGGAAAATCCTTTTCGAGTTGGTACATAGACTCTGTATAAGAAGAATCTATTGCAGGAATAAAAAAGCGCTCAACATTATTGGCAATGGCTCTATTAATCATTTCAGCTCTATCGTCATCAAAAGCTTCACTATATAAATGGGTATGGGTATCCGTAATAATCATAGTGCAAAAGTAATCGAATTAGAATATTATATTTGCACAAATTCTAAAAATGGATACGTTAAAAGAATTCTTAATTGATAAAGGTTACTCTAAGGTAAAATTGAAATTTACCAAAACCAATCACTTTGAAATTAAAGCTACAATTAATGGCATTAAGGGTCGTTTTATCCTAGACACAGGTGCTTCAAGTAGTTGTGTAGGCTTTGAAGCTATTGAGCGTTTTAATCTTAAGGTTAAGGATTCTGAAATAAAGGCCGTAGGAGCTGGTGCCTCTGATATGTTAACCAAAATCTCAAAGTCTAACGATTTAAAAATCGGAAAATGGAAAAAAAAGCGAGTGGCTCTTATTCTATTTAATCTAGCTCACGTTAACAACGGTCTTATAAATCATAATGCAGAACCTGTTGATGGTATTATTGGAGCTGATGTTCTAAAAAAAGGTAAAGCTGTTATCGATTATCAAAAAAAACACCTCTATTTAAAGTTGTAAGTATTCTCTATTACTAAGTTTCTTTTTATATTTATATTCGATTTTTTACAAAGATTAATAGCTAAATGGATCCATCTATAATCATCGCTGATGACCACCCCTTAGTACTTAAAGGTCTGAACGATTTTTTGAACGAAAACAATTATAACGTGCTTGCAAGTGCCAAAAATGGAAAAGAAGCTCTTGCTCTTATTAAAGCACACGTTCCTGATATTGCCATTTTAGATATTAGTATGCCTTTTTTAACAGGATTAGAAATTGCTGAAAAATGCAAAAAGGAAAAACTTTCAACAAAAATAGTACTAATTACTTTTGAGAAAGATGAAGCTATATATAACAAAGCAAAGTCTCTTGGTGTTTATGGCTACGTTCTTAAAGAGTTTGCTTTAGAAGAGATAGAAAACTGTATAGACAGCGTCACTAAAAATAAATCATACTTTAGTCCTGAACTTATTGAACATATTAAGGTCAGTAAAGCTCCCGAAAACCTAAATTCACTCACCAAACACGAAAAAAACATCGTTAGTTTGATCTCTAAAAACAAAACTGGTGTAGAAATTGCAGAAATTTTGTCTATTTCCACTAGGACTGTAGAAAAGCACAAAAGCAATATAATCAGAAAGTTAAAGCTTGAAAGTAAGCAAAACAGTCTACTTATATGGGCTAAAGAGAATGAACAATTCATATAATTTTTAAAAAATACGTAAAGTTACGTATAGTATGGTATTAATATTATTCGGAATTTTACACTGTTATTAATTAAGGGTTAATAACGAGCTATTAATTAGNTCTTAGGGGATTATTGGCCTTGGACCGTCCGTCCAAGGCTTTTTTTATGCAGGAAATTCAAAAAAAATAAAAAATACGTAAAGTTACGTATAGTATTATGTTATTATTATTCAGAACTTTACATCAGCTATTAATCAAAGCCTCAATGAATTTCAAAGCTCTGTATTAAGATCTTTAATTCAGAGCTTTCTTCTAAAACATTAAAGGTTATGCAAACAATGAAAAGTAATGCCACAAGAGACAAGTTGTTTATTATATTATTAGTTATAAGTTCAGTAATCGTAATTTCAGCAAATATTGCTGTAAATTTCTTTAGTTAATTTTAGTTAGTTACTCTGTTTGTTAGGAGTAAAAAAGCGCAATTTGATTAATTGCGCTTTTTGTTTTTATAGTCTTATGTTAATTATGCTTATAACTNTAAAGCTTTTTTAACATCATTATTCATCAATAACTCTGTTGGATTTTCTAAAGCTTCTTTAACAGCTACTAAGAAACCTACAGATTCTTTTCCATCAATAATTCTATGATCGTAAGATAAAGCTACATACATCATAGGATGAATTTCAACCTTACCATCAACAGCGATAGGACGCTCTATAATATTATGCATTCCTAAGATACCACTTTGAGGAGGGTTAATAATTGGCGTAGACAACATACTACCAAATACACCACCATTAGAAATTGTAAATGTACCACCTGTCATTTCATCAACAGTAATCTGCCCATCTCTAGCTCTAAGCGCCAAACGCTTCACCTCAGCTTCTACACCTCTAAATGTTAAGTTTTCAGCATTTCTTATTACAGGAACCATTAAACCTTTTGGTCCTGATACCGCTATACTCACGTCCACAAAATCGTAAGAAATCATTTCCTTACCATCTATCATAGAGTTAACAGCTGGATATTCTTGTAAAGCTCTTACCACAGCAAGCGTAAAGAAACTCATAAAACCAAGACCAACACCATGTTTAGATTTGAACTCTTCTTTATACTGATTACGTAACTCAAAAATAGGTGTCATGTTAACCTCGTTGAACGTAGTTAACATTGCTGTCGTGTTTTTTGCTTCAACTAAACGCTCAGCAACTTTACGACGTAGCATTGACATTTTACTACGAGACTGACCTCTATTACCTCCTGTTGGAGTTCCCATAGAAGGTACAGCTTTTACTGCATCTTCCTTAGTAATACGTCCGTCTTTTCCTGTACCTGTAACAGCACTGGCATCAATACCTTTTTCTGCCAAAACTTTTTTAGCAGCAGGACTTGCAGTACCTGATGCGTATGTTTTTTCTGCAGGATTAGGTGCTTTTGCACCAGTATCTTTAGCTGCTTCTTGTTCTTTCTTTAAATCTTCCTCTGCATTAGCATCATTTCCGCCTTCGTCACCACCTTTAAAAGTAGTTGATGCTCCAGCTTCAGGTTCTGCACTAGTATCTATTAAACAAACAACAGCTCCAACAGCAACCGCATCACCTTCTTCTGCCTTTAATGTAATTGTACCACTTGCTTCCGCAGGTAATTCTAAAGTTGCTTTGTCACTATCTACTTCCGCAATAGCTTGGTCTTTTTCTACATAGTCTCCATCTTGAACTAACCACTCTGCTATTTCTACTTCAGTAATTGATTCGCCTGGCGAAGGCACTTTCATTTCTAAAATCATGGACTTTTATTTTATTATGCTCTAATTTGAGTTGTATTAATGTTTATCTCTGGTTGTTTTTTGTTTTATCAAAAACGTAATCTATAACTTGTTTATGTCTAATTTTTGAACGTGTAGAACTACCTGCTGCTGGTGCACCGTAAGGTCTTCTGCTAGCTGCTCTGAATTCTTTAGCTTCATCCAAATGCATTAGGAGATGACTGTATGCGCCCATGTTTCTAGGTTCTTCTTGAGCCCAAACAATATCTTCTGCGTTGTTATACTTCTTAATTATTTCTCTTATGCTTTCAACAGGTAGTGGGAATAATTGCTCTATTCTAACTAAAGCCACATCATCTCTTTCTAATTTTTCTTGCTCCTCTAATAAGTCATAATAGAATTTACCTGTTACAAATACTAAAGTCTTAATTTTATCTGCTTTTGCTGAAGCATCATCAATTAACATTTGGAAACTTCCGTTTGCAAATTCATCTACTGAAGAAACCACTTTAGGATGACGTAATAAACTCTTTGGTGTAAATACAATAAGTGGCTTTCTGTAATTAGCTTTCATCTGTCTTCTCAACAAATGGAACATGTTAGCTGGCGTAGTACAATCTGCAACAAACATATTATCTTTTGCACACAGTTGTAAGTAACGCTCCATACGAGCCGATGAATGTTCCGCTCCCTGACCTTCATAGCCATGTGGTAACAACATTACCAATCCGTTTTGGATTTTCCATTTATCTTCAGCTGCAGAAATATATTGGTCTAGCATAATTTGAGCTCCATTACTGAAGTCTCCAAATTGCGCTTCCCAAATTGCAAGTGTATTAGGACTTGCCATAGCATAACCATAATCAAAACCTACAACACCATATTCTGAAAGTAGTGAGTTGAAAATATTGAATTGACCTTGATTTTCAGAAACATTCTTTAAAAGAATGATTTCCTCTTCACTGTCTTCTACTTTCACTACAGCGTGACGATGAGAGAACGTTCCACGCTCTACATCTTGTCCAGAAATTCTAACATTGAAACCTTCTTCTAAAAGTGTTCCGTATGCTAAATGCTCAGCCATAGCCCAATCTAATCGGTCTTCATCAAACATAGTTTGACGAGACTCAACTAATCGTTGAATCTTACGAATAAACTTTTTATCTTCTGGTAAGTTAGAAATGACTTTAGTAATCTGTTCTAAAGTTTCTTTAGGAACTGTTGTGTCAACAGGTTCCATCATCTTTATCTCAGTTACATTAGTAAAGCCTTTCCACTCTTCCTGCATAAATGCAGTAATCTCTGTTTTATCTTCTTTACGAGAATCTTCTAATTTCTCTTCTAATTGTTCTTTATACTTAGCTTCTATGTGTTGAACATAACCATCATCAATAACTCCTTCTTTCAACAATCGCTCTGCATAAATATCTCTTGGATTTTTATGCTTTGCTATAGCTTTATATAATAATGGTTGTGTAAACTTAGGTTCGTCACCTTCGTTGTGACCATATTTTCTGTAACCTAACAAATCGATAAACACATCACGCTTAAATTTCATTCTAAACTGTAATGCAAATAAAGCAGCATGTACTACTGATTCTGCATCATCTGAATTCACATGAAGCACAGGAGACAATGTTACTTTTCCAACATCTGTACAATACGTACTAGATCTTGCGTCTAAATAATTAGTTGTAAAACCTATTTGGTTATTCACAACAATATGAATGGTTCCGTTAGTTTTATAACCATCTAACTTAGCCATTTGTACTACTTCGTACACTAAACCTTGACCAGCAATTGCCGCATCACCATGTACTACGATAGACAGTACTTGAGATGCATCTTCTATTTCAGCTTTGTCTTGTTTAGCTCTTGTAATACCTTGTACCACGGCACCAACAGTTTCTAAATGCGATGGGTTTGGTGCTATGTTTAGGTTTATCTTTTTATTGTTATAGGTTTCACGATTACTTGTCCATCCTAAATGGTATTTTACATCACCATCAAAAACTTCTTCTTCATAATCTTTTCCGTCAAATTCACTAAAAATATCTTTAGCAGATTTACCAAAAATATTTGTCAATGTACTTAAACGGCCTCTGTGTGCCATTCCCATAACAAATTCTTTAACACCTTGGTCAGCTGCTCTTTCAATAATAGCATCTACTGCAGGAATTAAAGATTCATTACCTTCTAGAGAGAATCGTTTTTGACCAACATACTTTGTATGTAAAAATGATTCAAACGATACCGCTTGGTTTAGCTTCTTGAGAATATATTTTTTCTCATCAGCCGTAAACTTCGGATGGTTATCGTTGATATTTAGTTTTTCTTGAATCCACTGAATTTCTTCAGGTTGTCTTATATACATGTATTCTACACCAATAGAATCGCAATAAATACTTTCTAAATGGTCTATGATAACCTGAAGTGTTGCCGACCCAATACCTAAAACTTCACCAGCAGAAAACGTAGTATTCAAATCGTTTTGGGACAATCCGAAATTATCTATCTCTAATGTTGGAGCGTACTTTCGTCTTGCTCTAACTGGGTTTGTTTTTGTAAAAAGGTGACCTCTATTTCTATAGCCATCTATAAGTTTTAGAACCTGAAATTCTTTTTGAAGTTGTTCTGGTATTTGAGCAGAAACACCTTCAACGATTTCTCCATCTAGTCCATAATTTTCTGAACCAAAATCGTAACCTTGAAAAAAGGCACGCCAACTTGGTTCTATTGAATCAGGATTTTTTTGGTATTGTTCGTATAAATCAGCAAAGTATGCTGTATGTGCTGCGTTGAGAAAGGAATATTTATCCATTATTTTTTATGAGACGTTGTCGTTTCAACAAAATTTATTCAAAAATACAACTTTTACTAAACATAGATATCGTTTTATTATATTTATAACAAATAGCAAATAACTATTTTCAATATGACAAATAATAATTCAAATAAGCTTAGAAAAAATATTATAATCAGCCTTTTCGTCTGTTTTTTTATCAGTTCTTCATTTTCTCAAAATCTGGACTCAAATTCTAGTACCTTTTGGCAAAACGTACAGTTTGGAGGTGGCCTTGGCCTTAATTTTGGCGATGGCTTTTTTAGTGGTGCCATTGCACCTAATGCTATTTATAGATTTAGCCCATATGTTGCCACTGGAGTTGGTTTAAATTTTCAATATAGCTCACAAAAAGATGTTTTTAAATCTACTGTTGTTGGCGCTAGTGTATTGGGATTATTTAATCCTTATAGAGAGTTACAAATCTCAACTGAGTTTGAACAACTTCATGTTAATAGAGATTTTGATCAAAACTTTGTACTCAACGAAGATGACAAGTATTGGTATCCTGCTTTATTTTTAGGATTAGGTTACAGCAATGGTAACGTAACTTTTGGTATTAGATACGACATATTATATGATGAAGATAAAAGTATTCAAAACCAGGCATGGATGCCTTTTATAAGAGTTTGGTTTTAACTGCCCTTACTAGCCTTGCCTTAAGGAAAGGACTTATTCACTTTTAAACTAGGTTTATGAGTTATACTTGAAAGTCTTTCTATTTGTACTTTGCTTTATACCAAACCTTTTGCCATTCACGCTGAAGAATTAAAAACGTGACCTCATCAGATAATTGAACTACATCACTTCCATCTAAAGCTTTGATTTTAGATTCAGATACATCTATTATATAAAGTAATTTAAGGTACTCTGAAAATTTGTTCTGAATGAGATGAAATAATATCTCTTGTAATACGAGTTTTAGGCTTGTAGGCAAAGTGTCTTCATTAAATTCTAGATCCACATTAGCATACAGTAAATCTTTATTAAGCTGAAAAATTAATTTCTTGTAAAGATCCAAGCTATTAGCTTCTTCTATCAAAGCATCAAAAGTAGCTGGTAAACTCATTATACCTTTCTATTCATTAATTGCTCGCCAAATAATTGCAATAGTTGCTTTTTCTCTTCTGAGATATTTAAACTCTTTAATACTTCAAAAGCTTTATTGGTATAATCCTTAACTGCTCTTTGAGTAACTTCAGAAGCTCCTGAACTGTTGTAAAGTGCTTTTACAGATGCTATTTTTTCACTTTCAGAAATGGAATCGCTATTGATAATATTCAACAAACTTGATTGTTCCTTTTCAGTTCCTAATTCTAGAGTCTTTAAATACAAATACGTTTTTTTGTTTTCTAGAATATCTCCTCCTACTTGCTTACCAAAGGTTTCTGGGTTACCAAAAGCATCTAAATAATCATCTTGAAGCTGAAAAGCAATACCTAGATAACGTCCAAAATCATAAATACCATCTTGATCTTGTTCTGAAGCTTCGGCTACAATTGCTCCCATTTTCATAGCTGCACCAACCAAAACCGCTGTTTTATACTCTATCATTTTAAGATATTCGGGTATCGTAACGTCATTTCGTGTTTCAAAATCAATATCATATTGCTGCCCTTCACAAACCTCCAATGCTGTTTTGCTAAATAACTTTGCTAAAGATTGAAAGATTTTGGGTTCATAATTTTCAAACAATTGATAGGCTAAAATCAACATGGCATCCCCAGAAAGAATACCAGTGTTAATATTCCACTTTTCATGCACCGTTTGTTGACCTCTTCTTAAAGGAGCATCATCCATAATATCGTCATGAACCAAAGAGAAGTTATGAAACACCTCAACAGAAAGTGCCGTATCTAAGGCCTTTTTCGCTTGTACACCAAAAACTTCAGCTGTCATTAGAGTTAAAACTGGTCGAAGTCGTTTTCCACCTAACTTTAATATGTAATTAATAGGAGCATAAAGATTCTCTGGCTCTTTACTAACTGCAAAATCTTCTAGATAATTAATAAAAGATTTCTGGTAAGCTTCAATGTTTTGCATGACACAAAAATAATGCTTTGCATCAATTTTAAGACAATATTATTCATGTTAAATAATTATTAAAACGTTGGAAACTTTTTTTGTTTTTAAAGTTTCCTGTTGTAGATTTGCGCCTTAATTATGAAAAAAGACATTTTAAAAACGGCTGTTGAACTCTTTTTAACCTATGGTTTTAAGAGTGTTACCATGGATGATATTGCCAATGCACTTGGTATGTCTAAAAAAACCATCTACCAATATTTTGAGAACAAAACTGTATTAGTAGAAGAATCTGTAATGTATTTGTTTCAAACTATTTCTAGTGGTATTGAAGATATTCGTGATTTAGAAAAGAATCCTATTGAGGAAATTTTTGAAATCAAAAGGTTTTTAATGAAAAACCTAAAAGATGAAAAATCATCACCTCAATATCAATTGGAAAAATATTATCCAAAAATTTTTAAGGATATAAAAGAGCGACAATTCTGTGTTATGGAAGATTGTGTAACCTGCAATCTAGAGCGTGGAGTAAAGATGGGTTTATATAGAAAGGACATCAATGTAGATTTTGTCTCCAAAATATATTTCACTTGTATGATGGCCTTAAAAGATAAAGAACTATTCCCACTAGATAACTTCTCTATGCAAACATTAATGAACAATTATTTAGAATATCATTTGCGAGGTATTTGTACATCTAATGGCATAGAATTAATAGACAATTATTTAAAAATCAATCAGAATTAACTATAAAATCAATCAAAAGAATGAGACACAAACTCATATTATTTATTAGTATAATCACCACATCACTTAGTTTTTCTCAAGAACAACCAACGAGTTTTTCTTTACAAGAAGCTATTGATTATGCTTTAGAAAATAATCGAACAGCAATTAATGCAGCCAAAGACATTGAAGCTGCAGAAAAGCAAAAATGGGAAACAACGGCTTCGGGTTTACCACAAATCAACGCTACTGTAGACTATCAAAACTGGTTAAAGCAACAAGTTCAGCTTTTACCTGCTGCTGCGTTTGACAATACACAAAGCACTATTGATATTGTTGATACTTACTTTGATGATGTTGTTAGAAATAACGTTGCTGTAAGTTCTCCAGACGGATTTATTCCTGTTAGATTCGGAACCAAGCAAAATGTAAATGCAACAGCTACGGTATCTCAGCTTATCTTTGACGGCTCTTACCTAGTAGGATTACAATCTGCAAAAGTCTATTTACAAATCTCAAAAAATGCTAAAGTAAAAACCGATCTTGAAGTAAGAAAATCAGTTATCAATGCTTACGGTAACGTACTTCTAGCTGAAGAGAGTGTGGCTATTTTAAACAGAAATATTGAAGTTTTAACAAAGAACCTCAATGAAACAACCAAAATTTATGAGAATGGCTTAGAGGAAGAAGAAAGTGTAGAGCAGTTAAAAATCACCTTATCAAGCGTTCAAAGTAACTTAAGAAATACTGAAAGGTTGAGAAAACTTTCTTATCAAATGTTGAATATAACTTTGGGCATAGACATAGAAAACCAAACTGTGCTTACTGATAACTTAGAATCTTTAACTGAAGAAAATATAAATCTAGGCCTTTTAGGATCAGAAGAAATAGTTGAAAATAATATAGACTATCAAATTGCTGAAAACGATTTAATTTCTAACGAACTTTTAGTAAAACTTGAAAAAAGTAAAGCTTTACCAACGGTTAACGCTTTTTTAAACGGAGGTTATCAAGCGTTTAGCGACGATTTTACTTTCTTTAAAAAAGATCAAGACTGGTTTGGTTCTTCGCTATTTGGAGTTAGTCTTAATGTTCCAATATTTAGTTCTGGTATGCGAAGCGCTGCTACCCAGAGAGCGCAAATAAATTATGAAAAAGCGCAAGCAGATCTAAATGAAGCTGAGCAACAAATAAAACTACAAATAGCATCTGCAAAAAGTGATTATCAGTTTGCCATTGAAGATTACCAAAACAAGCAAGAGAATCTTAATCTCGCAGAACGTATAGAAAACAAAAACCAAACAAAGTTTTTTGAGGGTATTGGCTCTAGTTTTGAGTTACGCCAAGCGCAAACACAACTTTACACGGCTCAGCAAGAATTATTACAAGCTATGCTAGATGTTATTAATACCAAAGCAGCATTAGAAACAGCACTAAACACCATTTCACCAAAATAATCAATCAAAAGAAACGAATTATGAAAAGAATATATTCCATACTATTATTATCGATTCTTTTAGCCTCATGTGGAGAGCAAAAAAAGAATTCTGTAGAAAAAGTTTTAGAAAGCGATAACCTAGAAACCATAAGAAAAAAACGAGGTGAATTGGTTAACGAGCAAGATGCCATTAACGAAAAAATAAAGTTATTGGATGAAAAAATCGCGACTTTAGATACTGT
>PAJL01000004.1 GCA_002706045.1 Flavobacteriaceae bacterium | reverse complement strand
CATCAATCAAAACTTATAAATTATTTCAATGGGGACTATGCAAAATCTAAAATTGAAGAGGATGTAGATAAATTTTTAAAAAAAAATAAAAAAGGATAAAAAATATTTTATTTCAAAAAAAGATATAATTTTTATAGAGGCGCTCAAGTCTGATGGTGTAAAAATTTGCTCCATCGAACAAGCCGAAAATGCAACTATGCTCAATGATTTTCAACCTCAACCAAATACTAAATATGCTTTTGTTTTTGGTAATGAAGTAAAAGGTGTTGCTCAAGATGTGGTTAACGCCAGTGATACTGTTATTGAAATTCCACAGTATGGCACCAAACATTCCCTAAATATTTCGGTAAGTTGTGGTGTTGTTGTTTGGGATGTGTTTTCGAAGTTAGTGGTTAGTGGTTAGTGGTTAGTGGTTAGTGGTTAGTGGTTAGCAAAAATATATATTATGTCATTTCGAGTATAGTCAAGAAATCTCTCAACATGTTATTTTAGAAATGAGATTCCTTAATCGTACCTCATTTCGGAATGACAAATTCAAACAATATGAAACAAAAAAGTCCTTGGCCAACCAAAGCCGTAATGCAACAGATTTATGAAAAGCATTTTTGGGGCGGACAAGGTTCTGATTTTTATTCTGGTGAAGGCTCTCACAAACCTGAGATTATTGAACCTTATCTCAAGGCAGTTATCAGCTTTTTAAAATCACATCAAAATTTAACCGTTTGCGATTTGGGTTGTGGTGATTTTAATATTGGGAAACACCTTGTAGAATACACACAACATTATTTTGCTGTTGATATTGTTCCTGAACTTATAGAACGTAACAAAACATTGTTTGACGCTGAGAATTTAGAATTTCTATGTTTAGATATTTCAAAAGATCAATTACCTAAAGCCGACTGTGTTATTTTACGACAAGTGCTTCAGCATTTATCTAATGAGGAAATTCAACAAATTCTAGACAAACTTCAGCATTACAAATACATCATTCTAACAGAGCATATTCCTATTGGTCATTTTACACCAAATATTAACATTATTGCTAATCGAAGTAATCGACTAAAATATAACAGCGGAGTTGATATAACAACAGTGCCTTTTAATTTCAAAGTCAAGGAGACAGATCTATTAAATGAAGTCATATTAAGTAGCGATAATAGCAAAATTATAACAACGCTTTATTCGCTTTAAGCCCTAGCTTATGAGATTCTGAAATACCTTAGTACAAGTAAGTTCAGGACAACAAAATACTACGAACTGATTTCTCTTAGAAGCCACAAATAATCTTCACGATTCTTTACAAAATCTTTATCTGAAATATCAATGATTTTTACATTGAGTTCAGACTGTGACTTCAAAAATTCAAGATATCCAGAATTGATTTTATTCAAATACTCATCTTGAATTTCTTTCTCGTATTTACGTCCTCGCTTTTTAATATTAGCTTGTAAACGTTCTGTGTTTTGATAGAGATAAACGTATAAATCTGGTCTCGCAATATCTTTATAAACCTGATAAAATAATTTGCGGTACAATCTAAACTCATCATCAGGCAGTGTAACCTTTGAAAAAATCAACGATTTATGCACATCGTAATCGCTTACCATAAAATCCTTGAATAAATCTAACTGCGATAAGTCATCACTAATTTGCTGGTAACGGTCTGCCAAAAAAGACATTTCTAATGTAAACGCATAGCGCTCTGGCTCTTTATAAAATTTTGGCAGAAATGGATTATCTGCAAAACGCTCTAAAATTAATTTCGCATTGAATTCTTGCGAAATCTTAGTCGCCAGACTTGTTTTTCCTGCACCTATATTTCCTTCAATGGCAATAAAATTGAAGTCCGTAAAATTATAATGTCGTTTTGGACTTTTCAACCAAATATTTACGGGTTCTATAACCGAAGTATCCTCACAATGATCTAACAAACTTTCAATAGTAGATTTTAAAACAGGATGTTCTACTTCTTTTGTAATATCTAAAAGTGGCTGCAAAACAAATTTTCGCTTTTGCATGTGTGGATGCGGAATCACTAAATTACTATCATTTAGCACTTCATCATCAAACAAAAGAATATCAAGATCAATTTCTCTAGACTCATAAATTTTAGAAGTCTTAGCTTTTCTTCCCAGCTTAAATTCAATAGCCTTAAGCTCCTTGAGTACTGATTTTGGTTTAAGCTCAGTTTCAACTTTGATACAAGCGTTGTAAAAGTCATCACCTTCAAAACCAAGCGCTGGTGTTTTGTAAACTTTTGAGATTTTTTTTACGACACCAACCTTTTCAAAAACAGCATCAATGGCAGATTGCAAATACTGCATTTTATCGCCTTTGTTACTACCTAATGCTATGTAAATGGTTTTGACAGATTTCATAAGAGGAAACAAAATAACTAAAACAAAATTTATTACTTTATCTTTACTGAAACTATTTATCAACCATTTTTAATGCTATTAAAAGACAAGCTTTTAGCGCAACGTATCTACTTACTCCTTGGCGCTCTTTTTATAACCTCACTTGTAGTTTCTAATCTTATATTTCAAAAATTCTTTTATTGGTATCCTGTCGATATAGAAATTTTTGACAGTAAGCTTTTTGAGATTTCGGTTGGCATTCTCCCTTATCCTATTACATTTTTAATCACAGATCTAATCAGTGAGATTTATGGTAAAAAGAGAGCTAATGATATTGTGGTTGCAGGCATTTTTGCATCATTCTTTTCTATGCTAATAGTATATGTTGCTAATGCAGTTCCTTCAACATCTTGGTCGCCAGTAAAAGATGATCTTTTTACAACTGTTTTCGGTAGTACGGCAATCGCGGTCTTTGCAAGTATGATGGCTTATTTGTTTGCGCAATTTATAGACATTCAAATCTATCACTTCTGGAAAAAGCTAACCAAAGGAAAACACCTTTGGCTCCGTAATAATTGCTCAACGTTTTTATCTCAATTTATAGATACGGCTACGGTTTTGATATTACTCTGCAGTTTTGGTAAAATTGAATGGGATAAATTTTTAGGACTACTTATTTCAGGATTCTTATTTAAAGTTTTAATAGCTGCTTTTGACACTCCTTTTTTATATTTAGGCGTATACCTTTTCAGAAAACGCTTTAAACTCAAAGTAAATGAGGAAATAAATTTGGCATAAGAGATTACCCAAACATTAAATTCTTCTTAAACTTGAAACACATAGCAACTATTATACAGAACTTAGCGTATATTAGATAGTAGCACTAACAACCTTACTTATATTATGAAGAAAATTTTCAAAATTATTGGAATCATCTTACTCATTTTTATAGCCATTTTAATTGCTATACCTTTCGTTTTAGAATCCAAAATAGACACTATTGTCCAAAATTATGCTGATGAAAATCTTGATGCAGATCTCAGTTTTGACGATATAAGTCTTAGCCTTATAAGTAGTTTTCCTAAAGCAGAAGTAAGTGTAGACAATTTAAAAATAACCAACCGAGCTCCATTTGAAGGTGAAACTTTAGCTACCGCTAAATCACTGTCTTTTGAAATGGCACTTGGTGAACTTTTTAAAGGTTCTGACGAGCCTTTAGCCGTTAATGAGATTATTGCAGATGAATTATTACTTACCATAAAAAACAATAAAAACGGAACCGTAAACTACGATATCGTTAAACAAACTAACGACGCTCCTTCTACTACAACAGAAACTTCTTCTGGCAGTTTTACTTTCGATATAAAAAACTACGAGTTAAATAATAGCGCTTTCACTTATATAGATGAAGAAACAAATACTCAAGTTTATGTTACAGAAATTAACCACTATGGAAAGGGAATTTTTTCTGGGGAAAAATCTGAATTAGACACCAATACGGAAGCCAATGTTAGCATGTCTGTCGATAGCGCTCAATATTTAAATAATAATATCATAAAACTAAAAGCCTTAATCGATTTAGACTTAGAGCAACAGAAATACACCTTCAAGGACAACAAAGGTTACATCAATGCTTTACCTCTAGAGTTTGAAGGTTTTTTACAAATGGTTGAAGAAGGCCAACAAATAGATATCACTTTTAAAAATCCAGAATCGTCTTTCAAGGACTTTTTAGCTGTAATTCCTAAAGAGTATTCAAAAAATATTGAAAACGTTACCACCACAGGAAACTTTACCGTAAACGGAATCATTAAAGGATTAGTTTCTGAGGAAACCATTCCAACTTTAGATATTAACATGAAGTCCGATAATGCTTCCTTTAAATATCCAGACTTACCAAAAAGCGTAGATAATATTCACATAGATGCTTCGGTTAAGAACACCACAGGTAATGTGGATGACACTTATGTAGATGTTAATCGGTTAGATTTTAGAATAGATCAAGATGTTTTTAAATCTGAAGCACATATTAAAAACCTTACAGGCAATATGCTGGTTGATGCTAACCTAGATGGTATTTTAAACTTGGCTAACATTACAAAAGCTTATCCTGTAGACTTAGAAAATGAACTTAGTGGTATTCTAAGAGGCAGCCTAAGCACCGCTTTTGATATGGAAGCAATTGAAACCAATGCTTATCAACGCATTAAAAACAACGGTAATGTTTCTGTATCTAATGTTGTTTTTTCTTCTGAAAACATGGCAAATCCTATTCAAATCAATGAAGCAGATTTAACTTTAAATTCTGGAAATGTAAGCTTGAAAAACTTTGAGGCTTTAACTGGTAAGAGTGATCTAAACGCTTCGGGAAGTATTGATAACCTTCTTGGATTTTTATTGAGCGATAAAAAATTAGAAGGCAACTTTACGGTTAACTCAAATACTTTTGCTATTTCTGATTTCATGACAGAAGATAAAACTGCTTCTGAAGGTTCAAGTTCAAACAAATCAGCTTCTAGTACTCCTACAGAGACCATGAAGATTCCTGGTTTCTTAGATTGTACAATAACGGCAAATGCTAAAACCGTAATCTATGATAACCTGAACCTAAAAAATGTAAAAGGTCAATTGGTTATAAAAGACCAAAATGCCAGTCTTAAAAATATGACAACTGACATTTTCAATGGTCAGTTAGGTCTTTCAGGTAATGTTTCTACTAAAGAGGCTAAGCCAAAATTCGACATGCAATTAGCAATACAGCAATTTGACATTTCGCAATCATTTCAAGATTTAGAAATGCTTAAAGCTTTAGCACCTATTGCAAAAGTTATCCAAGGAAAATTAAACTCTACAATAGATATTAGTGGTTTATTAGGTGAAGATTTTGCGCCAGACTTAAGTACCATTTCCGGTAATGCTTTAGCAGAATTACTGACTTCAAACGTTGATGTTTCCAAAAGTCCATTACTAGCAGGTTTAGATAATAAATTAGATTTTTTAGATCTTCAAAATCTTCAAAAAAATATAAACACTACACTTAGTTTTGAAAATGGTCAGGTTTCCGTAAAACCTTTCACTTTAAAGTACAAAGATATTCCTATTGAAATTTCAGGAATGCACACCTTTTCCAACAATTTAAAATATGATGTTGTGCTTCAGGTTCCTGCCAAATATTTAGGAAGTGAAGTAAATCGTCTTATCGGAAAAATTAATGACGATGAAGTCAATAACATTTCTATTCCTATTACAGCAAACATCAATGGAAGTTTTTCTAGCCCAAATATCTCAACAGATTTAACCAGTGGAGTTTCTAACCTCACCAAACAATTGGTAGAGATTGAAAAACAAAAACTTATTGGTAAAGGAAAAGATAAAATTAGTGACCTGCTTGGTAATGTCTTAGGAGGCAATTCTAATACTACCAAAACTGATTCTACAATGACTGTGAAAGACAGTACTAAGACCTCAACGAATGATAAAGTTAAGGAAGGTGTGAAAAATGTTTTAGGCAATGTTTTTGGAAAGAAGAAGTCCAAAACGAGTCAAGATTCGACCAAAAATCAGTGATTTTAAATAAAAACAGCTCTGTTTTTGCCAAAATTTGTTAATTATTTGTGGTTTTCTTGTATATCTTAAAAATAAAGTTATGTTGTAGGTTCACTAATTTTAAAAAGGATATATGAGGCAATTAAAAATCACCAAGCAAGTTACCAACAGAGAAGATAAATCTTTAGATAAATATTTACAAGATATAAGTAAGATTCCGTTGATAACTGCTGATGAAGAAGTGGAATTAGCACAACGCATTAGAAAAGGTGATCAGGTTGCATTAGATAAACTAACTACAGCCAACTTAAGGTTTGTGGTTTCTGTTGCTAAGCAATATCAAAATCAAGGATTAAAATTACCAGATCTTATTAATGAAGGTAATGCTGGTTTAGTAAAAGCTGCTAAACGTTTTGATGAGACCAGAGGTTTTAAATTTATATCTTATGCCGTTTGGTGGATCAGACAAGCCATTTTACAAGCTTTAGCCGAGCAATCTCGTATTGTTCGTTTACCGCTTAACAAAATTGGAACGATAAATAAAATCAATAAAACGTTCTCTCACTTAGAGCAAGTACATCAACGACCTCCGAATGCTGAGGAAATTGCAAAAGAACTAGACATTAGTACACGTGAAGTAAAACAATCCATGAAAAATTCTGGTCGTCATTTATCAATGGACGCACCATTAAAAGATGGAGAAACTTTCAGTTTATATGATGTAGTAAGTTCTGGTGAATCGCCAAGACCTGATAAAGAACTAATGAATGAATCGTTAAATCTTGAAGTAGAACGTGCTTTAGAAACGTTAACTCAAAAGGAAAGTGACGTTATTCGTTTGAATTTTGGTATTGGAAATCAACCTCCTATGACCCTTGAAGAAATAGGCAGCATTTTTGATTTAACACGTGAGCGTGTAAGGCAAATTAGAGAAAAAGGGATTAGACGATTACGCCATGCAAGCAAGAGTAAAATCCTAAAAACATATCTAGGATAAAAAATAACATTGAAAACGCTTATTTAATTTTTTATTTTCAAATAGTTGCTATATATTTGCCGACCATTTGCAAGAATTAGATAACAAAAAATATCGATATAATGATAAAGATCGAAATTAAAGAAGGTGAAAATATAGAGAGAGCGCTTAAACGTTATAAGCGTAAACACAGAAATGTGCAAATAATGCAAAACTTAAGAGAGTCTCGTTATTTTACTAAGCCTTCTGTTAAAAGAAGAAGAGAGATTCAAAAAGCTGCATATATTCAGTCTTTAAGAGATCAAGAAGAAGTATAGAGATATCTTCTATAAAAGATATTAGAGGAGCTACATATTAATGTTGCTCCTTTTTTTGTTTCACCTCGTTAATTAACTTCTAGTGTTTTCATTTTCTGCTTCAAAAACAATAGAAGTTATTGGTCTGTCTTCATAAAAATAAGCAAAAGTCTTATTAGTTGAATAATTATCAGTCAATACCTTATAGACCATAAGCACAATAGAAACTTGACCTACTACCGTGATATAAAATACCCAGTTAAAAGGTAAATCCATAGCACTCACTATAGTAATAGTGATCAGTAATAGAGTTGTAATAATAACGTAAAGTATGGGAGAGGTTTTCATATTGTTTTTATTATAATCTAATAAAAAACTGAAAACCAAAGCTATAGTTTAACGCATCTATAACGTTTAGACATTCATTGCGACAACTAAGCCTTCATTACCTCTGATATTAAAAACAGTTTCATCTTCAAATATGAGATATTGTCCTTTTATACCAACTAATGTTCCTGAATATTCTTTGGACTTCTCTAAGTTTAAACTCTTAGGTTTTAAAGGATATTTTTCTACTGGAAAATGTATATGCGTCTCGGTATTAGATTCTATAAAATAATCTTTAGCTTCTTCAGGAATATATTGCTTCAGGTTTTGTCTCCATTCCATTAAATCTTCATCTTTAATATCATTCTTCAGCATATTGCGCCAATTTGTTTTATCAGCTACATAGTCTTTCAAAGCAACTTCTGTAATACCTGCCAGATAACGATTAGGCACCTCAACAATTTCTATAGCTTCATGCGCACCTTGATCTATCCATCGGGTTGGCACCTGACTTTTTCTTGTCACACCAACTTTAACATTACTGGAATTTGCCAGATAAACAATATGTGGTTGAAGTTGTACTTTCTTTTCATACTCCAAATCTCTATCTTCTTTATCTAGATGTGCTGTACTTAATTCTGGTCGCATTATCCAATCACCGGCTACAGGTTTATCAAAAAAGCAACTCTTACAAAACCCTTGTCTATAAATAGACTTATCTAATCCACAGCTTAGACATTGGTGACCAACAAGTTTCATTTCAATTGTTTTATTTAGTAATTGATTCATATGAATAAAGTCATTTTCAAAAACCAAATAGTATTGAATCGGATCTAAAAACTCTGTTTGCATTTTAGTGAGGACACCTGTATAAACCATGAAAGAAATTTAGTATTTTTAGCGTTAAATATCAGTGTAAAGATAGCCAATCCATGCCAATTCCCATTGTTAATTCTATTGCTTCGTGGTTTTTAAAAAAACGATTCCATCAAATTGAATTGTTCTTAAAATATCCTAATGAGGTACAAAACGAATTGCTTTTCAGCTTATTGAAATTTGCTAAAGACACCGAAGTGGGAAAGAAATATGATTTTGCTTCTATAAAAACCTATAAGGAATTCAATGAGCGTATTCCTATTGTTAATTACGAAATAATTCAACATTCAATTGAACGCTCTCGAAGTGGTGAGCAAAATATTTTTTGGCCTAGACCTATAAAGTGGTTTGCGAAATCTAGTGGTACAACTAATGCTAAAAGCAAATTTATACCTGTTAGTACTGATTCCCTTGAAGACTGCCACTATGCAGCCAGCAAGGACTTACTTTGCATGTATTTAAGCAATAATGAGGACGCACAATTATTCACTGGCAAAAGCTTAAGACTAGGAGGCAGCAAAGAACTTTACAAAGAAAACGGCACTGCTTTTGGTGACTTAAGCGCTATACTAATTGATAATATGCCTTTTTGGGCCGAATTTAGCAGCACACCTAGCAACAGGGTTTCATTGATGAGTGACTGGGAAACAAAAATGGGCGCAATAGTAGATGAAACCATAAATGAAAATGTAACAAGTTTGGCTGGTGTACCATCTTGGATGCTAGTGCTTTTAAATAATGTTTTAGAAAAAACAGGCAAAGACAATATTTTTGATGTTTGGCCAAATCTAGAAGTCTATTTTCACGGAGGAGTAAGTTTTAATCCTTATATAGAACAGTATAGAAATATACTTCCTAAAAAGAGTTTTAAGTACTACGAAATTTACAATGCCTCCGAAGGATTCTTTGCCATTCAAGACCAGAATTATTCGGGCGATTTATTATTGATGTTAGATTACGGTATATTCTATGAGTTTATTCCAATGGACACTTATGGTACAGAAGAGCAAAAAGTTATCCCTCTTAGCGAAGTTCAATTAAATACCAACTATGCCATTGTCATTACTACAAATGCTGGTTTGTGGAGATATAAGGTAGGAGACACTATTCGCTTTGTAAGTCTAAAACCACATCGCATAAAAGTTTCAGGAAGAACCAAACACCATATTAATGTATTTGGTGAAGAACTGATTATTGAAAATGCCGAAGACGCTTTAAAGAAAGTCTGCAAACGAACTTCTGCAGAAATAGTTGACTACACAGCTGCACCAATTTTTATGCATGGAAAAGAAAAGGGAGCTCACGAATGGATTATTGAATTTAAAACACCACCAGAAGATATGGCTTATTTTGAGGAATTATTTGATAATGCCTTAAAATCCTTAAATTCTGATTATGAAGCTAAGCGTTACAATAACATGACACTTAACAAACCTAAAATTCATTGTGGCAGACCAAACTTATTCTACGATTGGCTAAAAGAAAACAACAAACTTGGAGGACAACATAAGGTGCCTCGCCTTTCAAATACCAGAAATTATGTTGAAGAGCTTTTGAAAATCAACAACATGTAATTTCATCGGATAAATCTGCATTTCATTTTTGATTATCGGTTAATATTGGTTAGTTATCTAATAAAACCGCTACAATATTAGTTTCTAGACTTTTGAAACTATATTGGTACTGCTATTAATCCATTATCCCTACGTTATGAAATTTACAGTCCATGTGCTGCTTTCTGCAGCTATGCTTTGTACAAGTGCTCTATTTGGCAAAACAGATCCTATCAAAAAAAATGAAGTTGATGCGTTAAACAAAAGCGGTTATGCTTTTACAGTTAACGTTTCTCAAATTAATTCTAGATATTCTGAGATTCCAAGCGCTATGTTTAGAGACAGACTTGTTATTGTGTCTTCAAAAAAAATTGGTGCTTTTAGTAGCAAAAATCCAGTTACTAATGAACCGTTTACAGATTTGTTTTATTTAGATATTTCAGAAAATGGTAGTTTCTCTCAACCGCTATTATTCAGTAGTATTCTAAATACTAAAGCGAGTGAAGGACAAGCATCTTTTTCTCCAGATGAACGCACGGTTTACTACACAAGAAGTAGCCGCAAATATCCTAGGATTTATAAATTATACATGACTAAGTTACATGAAGAAATTGATGGCTATTGGATGGATGAAACAGAACTTACTATTAGCAGTCATTTCTATTCTGTAGAAAACCCTCACGTATCTGCTGATGGCAAATACCTTTATTTTTCTTCTAATAAGCATGGAGGTTTTGGTGGTTTTGATATTTACAGGGCCAAAATAAACCCTGACGGTAGTATTGAAGATGCAGAAAATTTAGGAAGTACAATTAACACTGAAAAAGACGAAAAATATCCTTTTACTACTTCAGACAATTCAGAGTTGTATTTTTCTTCCAAAGGTCATAATAGTATAGGAGGCTATGATATCTTTATTTCTAGTATTTATTCTAAGGCTTACAGTTCACCAAGAAATTTAGGACAAGCTATCAATTCTAACAAAGATGACGTTGGTTTTATGATTATAAATGGTAACAGAGGGGTATTTTCTTCAAATAAAGATAAAGAATCCGGATTTAACATCTATCATTTTGAAGCTGAAGCGATTTATCAAGAATTGAATGGAATTGTAATGACAAGTAATGAAGAGGTTTTACCAAACTCTACAGTTATTTTATTGAATAGTGCTGATCAGGAAATTGATAGACTAACAACAGATGAAACTGCCACATATAATTTTAGAATAATGCCTTTTGAAGACTATAAAATTTTAGTGAAAAAGGAAGGCTATGAAGAATATGTGATAAATCTTAATTCTAAAGATAGACTAAAAACTATTCTAAAATTATCTTCTAAACTTACAAAACTATAGTTGTTGTATTTTTAACAGTTCATCGTTTAAAAAAGTTTCTAATTTTCCTACAACGATAATTCTTGAAGTTTAACCAAAAACCAATTCAAGTTTGAAATAAGCCACTACTTTAGACGTAACAAATGTGCTATTAACCAAAACATTTAATAATAAAATTACATATTGCAAGTAATATTATATTAATCAATCCCAAACTAAATAAAAACCACAATATCATTTCTGAAATTGTGGTTTTATTTTTTTTATTCTATTTACTCTTTTACTTAAGACACTGCCTTCAATTTCTTTAGAGTAGATTTAGACAATCTGTCCTCAGCATAAGCTTTAGTAACATTTAGTTTAGTCTCACCTGAACCAGGCAAATCAAACATAGCTTCTGTTAATACTTCTTCACATAACGAACGTAAACCTCTAGCACCAAGTTTATACTCTATAGCTTTGTCTACAATATACTCCAAAGCACCATCGGTTATAGTAAACTCAACGTCGTCCATCTCAAACAACTTTTTATATTGTTTTATGATGGCATTTTTAGGCTCTGTAAGTATTGCTCTAAGCGTTTTAGCATCAAGAGGATCCATATGAGTTAGCACAGGTAAACGACCTATGATTTCAGGTATAAGACCAAAATCCTTTAAATCTTTAGGAATAATGTATTGAAGTATATTATCATTATCTACATTATCACCTGAGTTAATAGAACTATAACCAATTGCTTGCATATTTAAACGCTTGGTTATTACACGTTCTATACCATCAAAAGCACCACCTGCAATAAATAGGATATGCTCTGTATTAACTTCTATAAATTTTTGATCAGGATGTTTACGACCTCCTTTTGGTGGCACATTAACTACAGTTCCCTCTAAAAGTTTTAAAAGTGCTTGTTGCACACCTTCACCTGAAACATCTCTAGTTATAGATGGATTATCACTCTTACGAGCTATTTTATCAATCTCATCTATAAATACAATTCCTTTTTCAGCTTTTTCAAGATTATAATCCGCAGCTTGTAATAGACGAGTTAAAATACTTTCAACATCTTCACCAACATAACCAGCCTCTGTCAACACCGTAGCATCTACAATTGCCAAAGGCACATTAAGCATTTTAGCTACAGTCTTTGCCATTAAAGTTTTACCTGTACCTGTTTGCCCAACCATAACGATATTACTTTTTTGTATTTCTATATCGTCATCGCTAGCAGGTTGTAGTAAACGTTTGTAGTGGTTATAAACCGCAACCGACATTACACGTTTAGTGTACTCTTGACCAATTATATATTCGTCTAGAAAAGATTTAATTTCCTTAGGCTTTCTAAGCATTAATTCAGCACTTAAGTCTGAATTTCCAGCTTGTTTAGACTCTTCAACTACAATACCATGAGCTTGCTCTATACAACGATCACAGATGTGAGCATCCAATCCTGCAATTAGCAAATTGGTTTCCGGCTTTTTCCTACCACAAAATGAACATTCTAATTCTTCTTTTGCCATCTTTATTTCATTTTAGTTTCCCTCATTGAAGAGGGAATCTTTTTCTTATTTCTCTTTTTAGTCGAAAGTAATATAAATTACTTGCGCTCTAAAACTTCATCAATCATTCCGTACTTAAGAGCTTCGTCTGATTTCATCCAATAATCTCTATCAGAATCTTTTTCTACTTGCTCATAAGATTTACCTGAATGATTTGCTATAATGTTATATAATTCTTCTTTAACTCTTAAAGTTTCTTTTACAGCAATTTCCATGTCTTTAACCTGACCTTGCGTGCCACTCATTGGTTGGTGAATCATCACTCTAGAGTGTTTTAAAGCAGAGCGCTTTCCTTTTTCACCAGCACACAATAACACTGCTGCCATAGATGCTGCAATACCTGTACAAATGGTTGCTACATCTGGTTTTACAAATTGCATTGTATCATAAATACCTAAACCAGCATACACACTACCACCAGGTGAGTTAATATAAATTTGAATATCTTTTGAAGCATCTACACTTTGTAAGAATAATAATTGTGCTTGAATAATATTTGCTACTTGATCATTAACTCCTGTACCCAAGAAAATGATGCGATCCATCATTAAACGTGAGAAAACATCCATTGCCACAGCATTCATCTGGCGCTCTTCAATAATGTTTGGTGTTAAATTTGTAGGATACATACTTGTAAGTATCTTATCGTAATGCGCACTATTAATCCCTTGATCTTTTATGGCGAATTTTTGAAATTCTTTTCCGTAATCCATATTTTTAAGTAAGTTTTTTTGATTTAAAAAAAAAGCGTAAAACTATTCAGTTCCACGCCTTAAAGATACTAATTTATTCATTAACCATTAACTGTAGAATTCTTTAACAAAATCATCATAAGTGATTTCTTTTGTCTTTATATTTCCTTCAGTTTTATATAGGTTTAATAATTTTTGACTCATCAATTGTTCTGACAAACGTCTTACCTCATCTTGGTTAGAAAGGATACGAGCTGCTATATCTTCTAGTTCTTTCTCAGAAGGATTCATTTGACCAAATTGTGCCATTTGAGCTTTGATCATTTCCATAGCGTGTGCTTTTAAATCCTCAAACTGAACTTGTAGGTTATGCTCTTGGATTAATTTACCTTCTATCAATTGGTAACGCATACTCTTTTCAGACTTCTCATACTCTTCTTTTGCCTGATCTTCTGTCATTGGCTCTTCGCCTGCAGTTTGCATCCATTTTTGTAAGAAGTTAGCTGGTAAGTCGAATTTTGTACTGTCAACTAAATACTCTGTAAAATCATTCAACAACTTTTGATCTCCTTGTTGTGCAAATTGTTTTTCAGAATCTTCCTTGATTTTTTCTTTCAATTCAGTTACTGATGTTACGATATCTTTTCCGAATAGCTTATCAAATAACTCTTGATCTAAGTCTGCTAATTCTCTTTCGTTGATTTCTGAAATTTCAAAATCAACTTTAATATCTAAACCATGAGCATCATCATGAGACACTTTTAAGAAAGTCATTAAATCATGATCGTCATTAAAAAGTCCTTTAGTTTTTAAAGAAAGAACATCTCCTACTTTAGCACCAACAAATTTCTTAGCGTTAGTTTTTCCTTTAATCTTATCTAAAGTGATTGTTGCTACATTTTCTATACCTTCTTCCTCATTAGTGAATTTTCCAGTAATTTCAGATTCTTCAGTAACTTCAGTTTGAGAAACTAGCTTACCATATTGCTTCTGAATATGCTTAACTTGGTTATCAATCATTTTGTCATCAGCAACAATATTGTAATGTGTTATTGCTTTTTTACTTTTTAGGTCAACATTAAAATCTGGCGCTAAACCTAATTCAAATTCAAAAGAAAATGCATCAGCATCCCAATCTAAATCATCTTGTGGTTTAGGTAATGGGTTTCCTAAAACATCAAGCTTTTCCTCTGTTAAGTACTTTCCAAGGGCATCTTGCAATAATTTATTAACCTCATCTACCAATACTGCTTTTCCATATTGCTTCTTAACCATTCCCATTGGTACATGACCTTTTCTAAAACCAGGAATGTTAGCCGACTTGCGGTAATCTGTTAAGATTTTCTCTACTTTATCGCTATAATCTTCTTTAGCGATATCCACTTTTACGACTGCATTTAGCTCATCGATGTTTTCTCTTGTAATATTCATTCTTAATTGAAACTAAAAATTGGGCTGCAAAAGTACAATATTTTTCACAACCCAACAACAGTTTTAAGCTTTTGATTTATAGCTACTTTTTGTCTTCTTTAAAGAAGGAATGTAAGATAGACTGTAGGATTGACAAAAGAATACTAAAAAGTATAGCTATCCATATTCCATCTACCGAAAAGCCATCTATAAGTTTATCTGCAAGTAAAATTATAAGGGCGTTTATAATAAGTAAAAAGAGTCCTAAAGTTAGGATTGTAACTGGCAATGTAAGTATCACTAAAATTGGTTTAACCAACACATTGAGTATTGCCAAAACAATTGCAACAATAAGCGCACTCCCGTAACCATCTACGGATACTCCGCCTAAAGCATAAGCCAAGATAAAAACAGCTAAAGCATTTAATAAAAGTCTAATGATAAGATTCATGTATTTTTAAATTTTAGTTTTAAGATACAAAATTCATGACTGCATCATAAAAATCTTTCGGGTTTTCTGCATGAAGCCAATGACCAGCATCTGATATGGTTACTATGTCTGAATTCGGAAAATGCCTGTGGATTATAGAGGTATCTGATTCACCAATATATTCCGATCTATCTCCTCGAAGAAATAAAGTGTCTTTATCAAAAATTGCATGAATTGGTAAAGCTTCACCAACCTCAGATACATTTTCCTTTAAGGCTTCTAAATTCAATCTAAGACCAAGCTGTCCTTTTTCTACNCAATACAAATTTTTGAGTAAGAACATTCGGGTTCCTTTGTCTTTGATGTATTTTGCTAATTCATCATCTGCCTCTCCTCTACTTTCTATTTNTGAAAAATCNAGANTACTGAGACCATTTAATATNGCATCATGATGAACAGGATAATACCTTGGTGAAATATCGGCAACAATAAGNTTCTTTACTAATTCGGGATATAANNTTGAAAATAACATTGCTGTTTTTCCACCCATAGAATGCCCTAAAAGTATAATGTCTTTTAAATTGTTTTCTTCACAATACGTCTTTAAGTCTTCNGCCANAACTTCATAATTAAAGTCATCGGAATGAAAACTACGNCCATGATTACGCTGATCGACTAAGTGAACTTCAAAATTTGATTCTGAAAATTGTTTNGCTAAAGTTTTCCAATTATCTCCCATACCCAAAAAACCATGTAAGATGATAAAAGGTTGGCCTTCGCCAATAATATTAGAATNTAANCTCATTATNTATTATTTCAATTTTTCTAGATATTGCTTAATTACAGANTCTGCTCCCATATACAGACTTTCAGCAATTAAGGCATGACCTATAGAAACCTCTAAAAGGCCTGTAATATTTTCTTTGAAAAATTTAATATTATCCAAAGACAAATCATGACCTGCATTAATTCCTAATTGCAAAGTATTAGCTAAACCAGCACACTCCATATATGGTTTTATAGTTTCTTTATTACCTAAGCTATATTGATACGCATAAGATTCTGTATAAAGTTCTATCCTATCTGTTCCTGTTTCCTTTGCTCCTTCTATTTGATGTAAATCTGGATCCACAAAAATCGAAGTTCTAATACCATTATTTTGAAATTCTGTGATCACTTCCTGTAAAAAACTTTTATGTTTTATAGTATCCCAACCTGCATTTGAGGTAATAGCATTTTCAGCATCAGGAACAAGTGTAACTTGTGTTGGTTTTACTTCAAGAACCAAATCGATAAATTTAGGAACAGGGTTTCCTTCAATATTGTATTCGGTATAAACTACAGGTTTTAGATCGTAAGCATCTTTATATCTAATNTGCCTTTCATCTGGTCTTGGATGAATGGTAATACCTTCGGCACCAAAGGCCTGAGCATCCTTAGCAAATTGTATAACATTAGGAACATCACCACCTCTACTGTTTCTTAAGGTTGCAATCTTGTTTATATTAACACTTAGTTTGGTCATCTCTAAATAGTTTTTGAGTCACAAAAATACGAAGTAGAACACGCTTTTTGCTTTATTTTTGATTAATTTGCAACATATTTAACACACAGATATGCAGCTACAAGATTTTGTAATTAACGATGTAAAACCCTTAAGTATCACTGATAAAATTAGTGATGTTCAATTGCTTTTTAATCAGTTGACTTATTCTCACATTCCAGTTCAGAATAATGGTATATATCTTGGTTGCATTTCCGAGGCAGATGCCTATTGTTTTGAAAAAGCAAAATCTATAAGTGACTGTAACTATGCTATTGAAGGTTTTTACGTAAGACCAACCACAAATTGGCTAGATGTTCTTGAAGCTTTTGCTCAAAATGACACTAACATAATGCCTGTACTAGATGAGAAGAATAAGTACTTAGGCTATTATGAGCTCAACGATATTATACATTTATTTAACGAAACACCTTTCTTCTCTGAGCCTGGTGGTATTTTAATTGTTGAGAAAGGTATACATGACTATTCTTTTAGTGAAGTTAGTCAAATTGTTGAGTCTAACGATGCCAAACTCTTAGGCGCATTCATTTCTAAAATGGATGGTGATTTGGCACAAATTACCTTAAAGATAGGAAATGCCAGTCTTAACGAAGTGATACAAACTTTTAGAAGATATAGCTATAACATCATTTCTGGTCATGAAGAAGACTCTTATATCGAAAGCTTAAAAGAGCGTTCTCAATATTTAGACAAATACCTAAATATGTAATGATGAAAGTAGCCATCTATGGACAAAATTACGTTAAGGACACTACCCAAAACGCTGTAGAAAAACTTCTAGGCTATCTATTGGTTAAAGAAGTTGATGTATATTTTGAAAAAGAATTTCTTCAAACCCAAGACACATCTGTAATCAATAATAAAAACATTAAAACTTTTGAAACACTAGATCAAAGTTTTAACCTACTTATAAGTGTTGGTGGTGATGGCACTATACTTAGAGCTATAACTTTTGTAAGGGATTTAGGAATCCCTATTGTTGGTATTAACACAGGTCGTTTGGGATTTTTAGCCACTATACAAACTGAGGAAATTGAAAAAGCAATGTCTGAAATATTTAAAGGAAATTATAATATTTCAGAACGTTCTCTTTTAAGCATTTCAACAGATCCTGAAAATAGCGACATAGCAAAAACCAATTTTGCACTTAATGAATTAGCTATAAGCAGAAAAAACACCACATCGATGATTACTGTGGAAACACATCTTGATGGCGAATACTTAACTTCTTACTGGGCAGATGGTCTAATTTTATCCACACCTACAGGTTCTACTGGGTACTCTTTAAGTTGTGGCGGACCAGTAATTACTCCAGCGGCAAAAAACTTTGCATTAACACCAATAGCGCCGCATAACTTAAATGCTAGACCGTTAATAATCCCAGACAATACTATTGTAACATTCAAAGTAGATGGTAGAGAGGATCAGTTTTTAATGTCTCTCGATTCAAGAATAGCTACACTTCCAAATACAACAACTGTTACCGTAAAAAAGGCTTCTTTTACAATTAAAATGGTGGTGCTTTTAGAAGAATCTTTCCTAGATACATTAAGAAAAAAGCTCCTTTGGGGAGAAGACCGTCGCAACTAAGCTAAATTTATACAATAAATCCTTATTAAATCTGTTTATCTGTAAGACAATTTGAATCAAATTGTTGAACACAAATCTTAATTGTTATATTTGCGAACTTTGAAAAATTTATGAGGTATTTTTTTCTGATTTTTATAAGTACTTTTGCCCTTAATAATGTTGATGCTCAAATCTATGAGCTTGGCATTTTTGCTGGTGGTAGTAACTTTATTGGTGATGTTGGTGCTACAGATTATATTTCACCTAATCAACTAGCTATAGGAGCTATTGCCAAGTGGAATCGAAGCCCTAGACATTCGTTTAGAGCTTCTATTATTTATTCAGACTTAGAAGGTATTGATTCTAAATCAGATGACCCTAGAAGAATAGAAAGAGATTATAGTTTTAATGCGAGTATTTTAGAAATTTCTTTAGGTATGGAATTTACATTTTTGGATTTCGATCTTCATTCAAGCGGAATGAAAGGCACTCCTTATCTATATACAGGAATAAGTACGGCATACCATAATAATTTCTATTTTTCACCAGCAGGTAACAGAGTATCAGAAAACACAAGTAGTTGGGCATACGGTATACCAATGGTATTGGGCTATAAGACTAACATTTCAAATCATCTTATATTAGCAGCAGAAATTGGTGCTCGTTATACTTTTTCAGATGAATTAGATGGTAGCGTTCCTGATTCTGAAGATAGAGAGCAATTCAGTTTTGGTAACACAAACAGTAATGATTGGTATGTGTTTTCAGGAATTACCTTAACTTATACCTTTGGTAGAAGACCTTGTTATTGCAATTTTTAAATGAGTTTAAAAGAACAAATAAATAAAGAAAAGCTACCCAACCATATTGCAATAATTATGGATGGAAATGGTCGCTGGGCTAAACAACAAGGTTTAATGCGTGTGATTGGTCATGAAAATGGTACCAAATCCGTTAGGCAAACTGTAGAAGCTAGTGCTGAACTAGGTGTTAAAAACTTAACGCTTTATGCTTTTTCTACCGAAAATTGGAACCGTCCTAAACTAGAAGTACAAACACTAATGAAACTTCTGGTTAAATCACTAAAAAAAGAAATTAAGACCTTACAAGACAATAACATTAAGCTTTCAGCTATTGGATGCCTACACGATTTACCTAAAAAGGCGCACCAAGAACTTATAGATGTTATTGAAAAAACAAAAAATAATACAAATATGACATTAACTCTAGCTCTAAGCTACGGTTCTCGCGAAGAAATTGTTAATGTTATTAAGGAATTATCAGTTAAAGTTAAAAATAATATAATTTCTCCCGAAACTATTGATGAATCAATTATAAATAATCATCTTTACACGCAAAATTTACCAGATGTAGACCTACTTATTCGCACAAGTGGTGAACAAAGAATTAGTAATTTTTTGCTGTGGCAAATAGCTTATGCAGAATTATATTTTACGGATATTTTATGGCCAGATTTTAAAAAGGAAAATCTATACGAGGCAATCATAAACTATCAAAACAGAGAACGAAGATTTGGAAAAACGAGCGAACAACTTACCCAATAGAGCAGTGTTAAAGTCATTTATTAAATTTATTTGCATTCTATTATTCTTTACGATTTCATTTTCCGGTAATGCCCAAGTAACTGGTGGAAAAAAATACCTTATCAAAGAAATCAATGTAACAGGTAATACTAATTTTAGCCCACAAACCATTATTGCTTATTCTAAACTTAGAAAAGACGAAGAAATACAAGTTGGTGGCGAAAAAATTGCCAATGCTGTAAAAACCTTATGGAAATCTAATCTTTTTAGTAGTATTGATATTTATGTAACCGATATTGATGGTGATACTGCTAATCTAGAAATTCGTTTAATTGATCTACCTGAACTAAAAGACCTTACCATTGAAGGTGTTAAGAAAGGTAAGAAAGAAGAAATTATTAACGAAAACAAGCTTCAGGCTGGCCAAAAAGTAACGGAAAATCTTATTGCGACTACAAGAAACTATCTAACCAACAAGTATCAAAAAAAGGGATTCCTAAATACTAAAGTTGATATTTCTACATCTCAAGTTATTGACTCAGTTGAAAAAGAAAGAGTCAATATGCTTATCAAAATTGATAAAGGAGAAAAAGTAAAAATCAAGAAAATTACTTTTGAAGGTAATGAAAAAATAAAGGATAAAAAGCTTCGTAAAGCTATGAAAAACACGAAGCAAAAAAGTCTTAGCCCTTTAAGAATCTTCAAACGTTCAAAATATATTGAAGAAGATTTTAGAGAAGATTTAGTTAGTCTTGTTGATTACTACAAAGAGAATGGTTATAGAGATGCTAGGGTTATCTCAGATTCTATATCCTATGTAAATGATAAAAACATTAACTTAAATATAAAAGTAGAAGAAGGAGAGAAATACACTTTCGGTAAAATTACTTTTGTTGGTAATACAATATACTCTGACCAACAACTTTCTAATATTTTAGGTATTAAAGAAGGGGATACATATAATGGTGTAGAATTAAGAGAGCGTATTGCTAACACTAAAAATCCAGATGCCGATGACTTAACCAACGCTTATCAAAACTTTGGTTATATGTTCTCTACCATAAATCCAGTGGAAATTAGTGCAGAGGGTAATGTTATTGATATGGAGATTCGTATTTCTGAAGGTAAACCTGCTTTCTATAACGAAGTTACTGTTGTAGGAAACGATGTCACTAATGACCATGTTATATATAGGGAGATTAGAACGCGTCCGGGTGAGCTTTACAGAAAATCAGAGATTATAAGAACAATAAGAGAGCTTGGTCAGCTAGGCTTCTTTGATGCACAACAAATCACTCCTAATATAAAAAACCCAAACCCTGTTGATGGTACTTTAGATATTGAATATTCTGTAGTAGAACAAGGTTCTAGCCAAATACAACTACAAGGTGGTTATGGTGGAGGTGGCTTCATAGGTACTTTAGGTCTTTCTTTTAACAATTTTGCTATCAAAGATATTTTCAAGAAAGATGCATACAAACCTGTACCAAGAGGTGATGGACAGAGTTTAGCATTAAGACTTCAAGCTAGTCAATATTTCCAGACTTATAGCTTTTCATTTAGCGAACCTTGGTTTGGTGGTAAAAAGCCATATCAATTATCTACATCACTTTCACATTCTAAACAATTCTTATACAACTCTACTACGCGTAGTGCCGATAAAAGTAGAAGTTTTAATATTACAGGCATAACACTTGGTTTATCTACAAGATTATCTAAACCAGATGATTATTTTGTATTATCTCAAGCATTAGCATTTCAACATTATAATTTAAATAATTACAATACAAGCTTATTTACTTTTGGAGATGGTTATTCAAACAACTTGTCATATACAATTGGTTTAAGCCGAAACAACTTATATACGGATCCTATTTATCCTACTGGAGGTTCTAATTTCACAGTTTCTGCTAAATTCACTTTCCCGTACTCTTTAGTTAATGGTGTTGACTATAAGTCTCTTTCTGACGAGTATGACGAATTAGATTCAACTGATGCAGATGATTTAGAACGTATGGGTGAAATTGATCAAGAACGATACAAATGGTTAGAATTTTATAAAATAAAATTCAAAGTAGATTGGTATACAGCACTTACAAAAAAATTAGTATTAAGACCTAGCATGGAGTTTGGTTTCTTAGGTGCCTATAACAATGCAAGAGGTGTTATTCCTTTTGAGCGTTTCTTCCTTGGTGGCGACGGTTTAGCCAACTACTCATTAGATGGCAGAGAAGTTGTACAGCTACGTGGTTATCCAAACCAATCTTTATCTAGTACAGACGGTGGATCTATTTATAATAAATTCTCATTAGAGTTACGCTATCCTATTACACTGGGTGCTCAAGCTAAGATATACGCATTATCTTTCTTAGAAGCTGGTGCTTCAGTTGATACATTCAAAGATTTTGATCCATTTAATCTTCAAAGATCTGCAGGATTTGGTCTTAGAATCTTTATGCCTGCATTTGGTTTACTAGGTATAGATTTTGGTCATGGTTTTGATAACCTACCTGACGGGTCTTCACCAAGACAGTGGGAAACACACTTTATAATCGGGCAACAATTTTAAGTTTGGCACGATATTTTCTAAAGGCATTATAAGTATTTGATCATGATGTTAAAATTTTTAAGAATATATTTCGTTAACTTTGAAGCGAAGCGACTCTAAGTCAAAAGTTTTAGATTAGCTTATAGAAGTCTCAAATAAACAAAATAAACTAATGATGAAGTACAAAGTTCTTTTTTTACTGATGGCAATAAGCCTTATGAGTTTCAATGCTCATGCACAACGTGGAGTAAGAATTGGGTATATAGATACAGAATATATTTTACAAAATGTACCAGAGTTTCAAGAAGCGTCATCTCAGTTAGATAAAAAAGTGCTTCAATGGAAAAGCGAAATCGAAAAACGCTTGAATGAAATAGATCAAAAGAAAAAGGAATTAGAAAATGAAAGCGTACTTCTTACTAAAGAGTTATATGAAGAACGTTTTGAAGATATTTCATTTGAAGAAGCAGAAATTTTAGACTATCAACAGAAGCGTTTTGGACCTGAAGGAGATTTAATGATTCAAAAGCGTCAATTGGTAGAGCCAATACAAGATCAAATTTTTGCCGCAGTGCAGGAAATAGCAGAATCAAAGCAATTCGATTTTGTTTTTGATAAATCAGCAGATGTTGTAATGCTTTATTCAGCCGAACGCTATGATATAAGTGAGCAAGTATTAAGAACAATAACTCGCGCATCCAACAGAAGTCAAGCAAAAAACAAAAAAGAACGAAAAGAATTAGAAGATGAAGAAGTTATCCCTGTTGTAGATGGTGATAAAGATGAGCGCCAGAGAGCTTTAGATGAAAGAAAAGCAAAACGTGAGGCAGATTTAGCAGCAAAACGTGCTGAAAGAGAAGAAGCACTGGCTAAAAGAAGAGCTGCACAAGATTCAATAAGAAATGCAAATAGACTAGAAGCTGAAGCTCGTCGCCAAAAAATACTAGATCAACGCAATGGAAACTCTGATGATGACGATAAAGCCAAGACAACAAAAAAGGATTCTTCAGTACAAGCCAAAACGATTGTAAAAGCCGATAGCACTAAAGCTAAAAATACTATTAAAAAAGATTCAACAGCTGGCAAGGAACCTAAAACAGAGGCTGAGATATTAAGAGAGGCTCGCGAACAAAAAGTAAAAGATAGAGAAGCTAGACAAAAGGCTCTAGAAGAACGAAAAAAGAAAATAATAGAACAACGAAAAAAAGCACGTGAAGAACGTGAAAAACAAATACAAAAGAGAGATTCTATAGCTAACGCTAAGAAAAACCAAGACGAAAACAATTAATTTATAACACACAAACACAATTTAGAAAAATGAAACATTTAAAATCGTTATTATTTGCAGCAGTATTATTTGTAGGTGCTACGAGTTTCAGTAATGCACAAAGTAAAGTTGCTCATATTGACAAGCAAGAGCTTATCAAAGCTATGCCAGAATACACAGCTGCTCAGGCAGAAATTGAAAAACTTGGTAAAACTTATGAAGCTACAATCCAAGGTTCTCTTAAAGAATTGGATACTAAATTAAAGCAATACAATGCTGAAGCTGAAGGAAAAACAGAAGAAGAAAACATGAAGCGTATGCAAGAGGTTGAAGGCATGAAGCAAAGCTTAGGTCAGTACCAACAACAAGCTCAAAAAGACTTACAGGAAAAAGAATTCAATTTATTGAAGCCTATTGTTGAGAAAGCTGACAATGCAATCAAAGCTGTAGCCAAAGCTCAAGGTTTTCAATATGTTTTAGATTCTGCAATGTTAGTCGTTGCAGATGGTAAAGACTTAATGGCAGATGTAAAAAAACAATTAGGTATTTAATATCTTAAAAAATAATATTTTTAGAAAGTCGCTTTGTTTAAAGCGACTTTTTATTTTTGTAACTATGAGCAACAAACCTATAGGCATTTTTGATTCTGGTATTGGAGGCACTTCTATTTTTAAGGAGATAAACGNACTTCTACCTAACGAAAATATCATATATCTAGCNGATAGTAAAAATGCTCCCTATGGTAATAAATCTGCNGAAGACATNCTTCAGCTNAGCATAAAAAACACGGAATANCTTCTAAAAAAAGGNTGTAAGATAATTGTNGTAGCATGNAATACNGCNACAACNAATGCTATTGATTNTCTACGTGAAAATTACAACATCCCATTNATAGGTATTGAACCNGCNATAAAACCAGCTGCTCTAAATACTNAAACTAAAGTGNTTGGNATTTTAGCCACCAAAGGNACTTTNAGTAGCCAATTATTTTATAAAACATCTAGTTTACATGCCAATGGCATTAAAGTTATTGAACAAATTGGTGAAGGTATTGTTCCACTTATNGAAACAGGAAAATTACAATCTGAAGAAATGCAAGCCCTTTTAGAAACTTATCTAAAACCAATGCTAGATCAGAATATAGACTATTTAGTGCTAGGCTGTACTCATTATCCATACCTAATTCCTATGTTGGTTAAAATGCTTCCTAACCACATTAAAATTATTGATTCTGGAAGAGCTGTTGCCAAACAAACTCAAGCCATTTTAATTTCTAATAATTTATTGAATTCTGAAGTAAGGAAACCTGAGGTTAACTTATATACCAACGGAAATTTAGAAATATTAAATGCTATAATAGAAAATAAATTCAATACAGCTTATCTAGACTTTTAAGTAGCTTTATTCTTCTTTAAACCAACTTGAATATTTTACATAGTTATTTGCAATTCTATCAATTTCACCTGAAATTAATTCTTTACTAATATCTTTTACCTTTTTTGCTGGTACACCAGCATAAATGCTACCAGATTCTACAATGGTATTTTTAGTCACTACGGCACCTGCGGCAATTATACTATTGCTTTCCACCACACAGTCGTCCATAATAATACTTCCCATACCAATTAGAACATTATCTTTTATTGTACAACCATGAACTATGGCATTGTGACCAATAGAAACATTATTGCCTATAGTTGTTGGGGACTTTTGATAAGTAGCATGGATTACAGCTCCGTCTTGAATATTGACTTTATTACCCATTTTTATAAAATGGACATCACCTCTTATTACAGCGTTAAACCAAACACTACAATTAGTTCCCATAGTAACTTCGCCTACTATAGTAGCATTATCTGCAACAAAACAATCTTCTGGTATCTGAGGATGTATTCCTCTAACAGGTTTTATTATTGGCATAATTATTTAAAATAAGATAATAAATTAGACTTTTTAGAAGCTGAAACCATAATTTCCTTTCCGTTACTTAACACCACACTTCCTCCTTTGCCTTTAACATATTTCACAACTTCGTTGACATTGATTAAATAACTTTTATGAACTCTTGCAAAATTAGCTTCTGCTAAGTTCTCTTCAATATACTTTAAAGTTTTACTAACGAGCTTCTTTTTATTGTTTTTCAGGTAAATTTCTGTATAGTTATCATCAGCTTTACAATACATAATTTCAGATGTTTCTAAGACTTCAAAACCATCTTGTTGTGGTATCGTAATTTTACCATTTACAATATTTGTTTTAGGTACCAAAACCTGATCTTGTAGAGCATCTTCTTTAGTTTTAATTTCCAGAACATAATCAACTGCTTTTATTAATTCTTCAATCGAAATTGGCTTCATTAGATAATAGGATGCATGTGCATTCAAGGCATCAATTGCATAATGATTATATGCGGTGACGAAAATAGTTTCAAAATCTATATCTCCAACTTTATCCAACAAATCAAAAGCATTTCCATAAGGCATTTCTACGTCAAGAAATACAACATCTAGGTCGTTATTTCTAATTAAAACTAAGGCTTCATCGACATTAGATGCTTCTCCTATTATGGAAATATTAGGACAATATTTAGTGAGGTAATTTCTAAGTATTTCCCTACTGGTTTCTTCGTCTTCTACAAGAATGGCATTTAATTTCATCTTAATCCTTTTTTAAAGTCACTATTACTTTAGTTCCTACATCATCTAGTTGCTGAAAATCTTCAATAAAAACATCGACTTTGTCTTTGTACATTTCATTTAGTATGGCAACACGTTTTTTAATGTTGTTCATACCTTTTGAGTTTTGTTTTTTCTGATGACTGGTTTTTAAAGCTTTTGAGCGTTCCCTACCAATACCATCGTCAGTAATGGCAATTGTAATTTCATCTTTTGATTTAGGGGCTATACTAATTTTCAAATGTCCTTTTTCTGTTTTATATCGCAATCCATGCCACACAGCATTTTCTATGTAAGGTTGTAATAGCATTGGTGGAATTTGAAAATCTTCGGTATCAATAGTTTCATCTACCTCAATAGAATAATCAAACTTATCTTTAAACCTAAAGTGTTCTAGTTTTGTATAAAGCTGAAGTAATTCAATTTCTTTTTTCAACGAAATAAAATCTTCTTCACTATTTTCTAAAACTGAACGCATAAGCTGAGAAAAATCCGAAAGGTATTTATTTGCAGTCCGTTCATCATTGGTCGCAATAAAACTGTTCACTGAGTTTAAAGCATTAAAAATAAAATGCGGATTCATCTGACTTCTCAATGATTTCAAAGCTAATAAGTTATTTGCCAAGCGTTGTTGCTTTATATACTTGAACATAAAATAAGCGGTAACAAGCAATAAAATTAGACCTCCAATAAGCGAATAAATAATTAATTGCTGACGCTTATTACGCTCTGTTGTAAGAGCATATTTACTTTGAGACAAAGCTCTATCACTTTCTAATGATGTTATTCTATTCTGTTGTTCTACCATGTTTCTGCTAAAACGTGCTGCTTGAGAAATTTCCTGAGATTTCTTCGCATACAAAGCGTCTACAACATTCTTAAACTCATCAATAGCAGCTCTTCCCTTTTCTTCATCACCAAGATTGTAATACGCTTCTGAAACACGGCGTGTAGCATCTTTCTTTACTTCTAAATCTCCTTTTTTATCAGCTTCTTCAATACTTTTTTCAAAATAAGGAATGGCATTAGCCCAATCGTTTTGTAACAAATAAGCGTTACCTATTTTATAATTTTGCTTTTGTAAGGTTAATGCACTTTCATTAGGAATGATGGAATCACTTTCAATATCCTCTATACCTTCAATGGCCTCTTTTCTAAGTACAATTTCCGATTCATAATCTCGGTTGAGATTATTAAACTCAGCGACTTTAACCTGTTCTTGTACAGCTCGCTTTTTGTTTTCACTAGAAGCTAGATTTAACGAATTGGTATAATAATTCTTAGCTTCAGCTTTATTACCTTGAATACTATAGCCTTCAGCTATTTTAGAATTTAAATCGGTTACTTTAGGAGCTATGAGATGTTCCTTTGCCACTTTTAGACCTTCTTCATAGGCTTTTATGGCGTCTTGAAATTTTTTCAATTCTAGTTGTGTATCTCCTAAGCCTTCATAATAAGTTGTTTTTTCATAATTAGATAAATCAGATACGTTTATCGAATTATAGGTGGAAATACTTTTATTAGGTTCTCCGTTTTTTAGGTAAGCTTTGGCCAGTTTTAAGTTAGCTGAAGACGTATCTTGATTTTGTAAACTAATTTTATAAGCAGAAATGGCTAAATCAAATTGTTTCCAGTACATATAAACATCGCCCAACAGCTCTTGGGCTTGTGCACTTTGTCTTGAGTTAACATCTATTTTAAGAGCATCACCTATAAATTTTATACTCTTTTCTGCATCCTTTTTGAGATAAACATCAGCAGAATCAATCATTTTGTTGAATTGCCTAAAGTTGCTGCTAAGTTTATATTTTCTACCCGATTTATCCGCTTCTATGACTTCTATAGTAATACGTTCATCAGACTGAATAGTATAATATATAGTTTCAAAATCTTTATGGCTAATGATTATTTCATCACCAACTCTCGCCTTAATTTCAAAAGTTCCATCAAGGTTCGTTCTGGTATATTTTCCGCCATTAACCATAATATCAACATTACTATAAGGCGATCGAGAATCCTTTTCGTAAACGGTACCTCTTATAGTCAATAATGCTTCTGGTTTATACTTATCTTCAGACTTGTTTTGCCCGAAACTTAAGTTTAAACATAAGATTATCGTTAAATATGAAAGTAATGTTTTCACTAATCTATTTCAATTAATTGGAATAAACATACATACTTTATTTGGTTTGCTAAAATCTAAATATATCTTATAGGTTGTCTTTTGTTTTAAAAAAGACAGTTTAACTCATAAGGGTATTCATTTCCCTAATCAATAGGCTTACTATACTCATTGCTACTTTTTATTACTGTTTTTTCGCTAGAGCTTTACTGCGTTAATCAAAAAACATTAAAACTTATGAAAAAACACACTTTAGTAGGCGTCATTCTATTTGTCAGTACCATTTACACCCTTTCTGCTCAACACAAAGGCAATTACAACCAAATCACCCTAGAAGTTTCTAGACAAAACATCTTGACTTCTGGAAACGCTAACATCTACAACCCTACCGTTCAGAAACAAATACGCAAAGTATTACAGCCAAGTAATGTTTTGAGTATTGATGTGAAAGCACTTCAAAATGTTATGGCTACTACTTATACAGCAGTGTTCAATGTTTCGCAGATTGGTACTTCAGCAGAAAACACCAATACTTTAATGAAAGAACGCGTAGACAATATTAAAAAAGAACTAAACGCTATAGGTATAGTCACAAAGGATGTTGCAATCGATGTTATTTCCTTTGTTCCTGTCTACGAAGTTGAAGTGACTAAAAAATTATTTAGTAAGACCTATACTGAAGTTCCGAAAGGTTTTGAGCTTCAACAAAACATACATATTCAGTTTACCAAAACAAATCAATTTGAATCTATTCTTGAAGCGTGTGCAAAAAGTGAAGTTTACAACTTGGTAAAAGTAGATTACTACATTGAAGATATCCAAGGCGTCTATAAAAATCTTCAAGATGAATTACTGAAACTCATAGAAGATAAAAAGAGTTATTACAAAGTCCTTGGTTTTGATTTAGCTAAATATGATGTTGCAATAGCAGACGATAAATACTGCTATTTTCCAAAAGATTTCTACCAAAGCTACCAAGCTTACAATAGTGTTTCTTTTGAAGCTTTTGATAGAAAAAAAGGAGTTACAAGTGCTCAAAAACAAACTTCATATTACTATCAGCCTCTAACTTATGAGAATTATGANCTGGTTGTAAANCCNTCAATATTGGAGCCCGTAGTTCANATAGGTATGAATATCAAATTAGTTTTTACTCCAAAACCAAAAGAAAAGAAAGAAGAGGTTACCGTGAAGACTGAAATAGATCACAAGTATTATGTGATATCTCCGAACGGAACTATTGACGTTAAAGAATTAAANACAAAAAAATAAGACTATGAAAACAATTTCCAAATCCTTAGTAATAGCATTAGGACTAACAACAATTTTGTCCTGCAATGCAAAAACAAAAAATGATTCCAATAAATTAGCAATAGCTGAAACAAAAATTGAAACTCCATTAGTTAGAGTGGAACCTGAAATAAAGGTTGCGCTGTTACTTGACACTAGTAATAGTATGGATGGGCTCATAGACCAAGCAAAAGCTCAATTATGGCAAATTGTAAACGAGCTTTCTTACGCCAAATGTGAAGAAAAAAGCCCAAATCTTAAAATAGCACTTTACGAGTATGGTAATGACAACTTAAATGCAGATGAAGGTTATTTGAGACAAGTAATAGCGTTTAGTAATGACTTAGATGAAATCTCAAAATCATTATTTTCACTTACTACAAATGGTGGAAATGAGTATTGTGGTAAAGTTATTCAAACAGCCATAAATCAATTAGAATGGGGAGAAGAAAAAAATGATTTAAAACTCATATTTATTGCAGGAAACGAGCCTTATACCCAAGGTAACGTAAGCTACAAAGAAGCTTCAGGTTTAGCTCATAGAAATGATGTTACTGTAAACACTATTTTTTGCGGAGATTATAATCAAGGTATTTCAACCTATTGGAAAGACGGCGCAGACTTAACTCATGGAAATTATATGGCTATAAATCACAATCAAGCAACAGTACACATAGCTTCACCTTATGACGATAAAATTTTAGAGTTGAATGAAAAGCTAAATAAAACATATATAGCTTATGGTAGAAATGGTAGAGCTAAAATGGAAATGCAAGCCGAGCAAGACCTAAATGCTATGAGCTATGATAAAGCAAATGCAGTTAGCAGAACAGTGAGTAAAAGTTCTAAGTTTTACACAAATACCTCTTGGGATCTAGTAGATGCGGAAAAGGAAGATAATTTCTCTTATGAGGATTTAAAAGAAGAGCAATTACCTGAAGAATTAAAAGGTAAATCTAAAAGTGAAATTAAATCTTATGTTGAAGCTAAACGAAAAGAACGTGAATCAATACAAAAAGAAATTACAGAACTCAACTCTAGACGAAAAGCATATATTTCCAACAAATCAAATACTACTGAAAACGGATTAGAAAATGCGATGATAAAAGCAATTAAAACCCAAGCTGAAAAGAAAAATTACAAATGGGAAAAATCTTAAATAAAAAAGGCTCAATTTAAAATTGAGCCTTTTTTATTATTTTATTAGTTTATCGCTGGACAGTTACATTCGTATTTCTCTCTTCTACAATTGAAATTATAACCAAGAGTTATTTGATGAAAACCACCAGTATTAAAATTAACNGTATTAGCTTGATATGAATACGTATAAGCAAANACAAATTGATTANAATCNACACCNAANAANGGAGTTATATATTGTGNTTTTTGATTGCTAATACCTGTTCCATCTTGGAACTCTGCTCCATCCAAACTACGTCTGTAAGATAAACCGCCCCAGACTTTACCAAAATCCATTTCTCTATAAACTTTAAGGTTAACATCTATAGATGATTCTTCTGTAGCATCTCTATACATATACATTAAAGAAGGCTCGTAACTCCAATCACTTCCAAACTTACTAATTGTATAACCAGCAGAAACTAAATAACGTCTTAAGTTTTTAAATTCAAAATCACCATTTCTGTTATAGTTTATCCCATCATTATCTAAAATATTCTTAGCTGTAACATGTGCATAAAAATCTATATAGTGGTAGGAAAATCCAAAATCTATATTAAAGTTAGTCGCACTTTGCTCAATTCCTGCTACAGCTTGGTCAAACTCACCTGGTGCTAACCAACTTGTTTCATCCAGTTTGTATTGAAGAAATCCTGCACTCAATCCAAAAGACAACATGTTTAAATCAATCTCATTTCTAGAAAACATTAAATGATAAGCAAAAGTTGCATATCCACCTACTGTTGAATGATAGCCATTGGCATCGTTAAATAGAATACCACCAATAGCAGCGCTA
>PAJL01000003.1 GCA_002706045.1 Flavobacteriaceae bacterium | reverse complement strand
TACCAAAAATCTCAGTTACAGAATTAGTTAAAACAGGATTTTCTGTTAAACTCTGATGACGTTCAATAATTTGAACATGAGAATTCTCATCTACAATAACTAAGTTACGAGGTTGTAACATTAAAGCAGCTTCATTTCCTGTTGAAAAATGAAGAATTTGAATAGGTTTATCTACTAACTTATTCTTTGGAATATGAATAAAAGCACCTTCTGCAGAAAACGCCGTATTCAAAGCTGATAAACTATCTTTGGTTGCTATTTTATTGAAATAGTTTTCAATGACAATTCTATATTTTGGCTTTGTTAAAGCCGCAGACATTAAGCAAACATCTAAACCATCATGAGTGGTTTGTGATAAGTAAGAAGAATACTTTCCGTCAATAAATACAATCTTATACGAATCAATATCGTGTATAAAGTATTTCTTAATGTCTTTAAATTCTAGAGCATTTTCATTTTTTGGAAATACGCTATAATCGTGCTTTAAAATGGAGTTAAGAGAAGTATATTTCCAAGCCTCTTGTTTTTTGGTAGGAAAGCCTTCGTCTTCAAATGTTTTTATAGCTTCGCTTCGTATATCATGAACAGGAGAGTTCACATCTACTGTGTCCTCAAAAGCCATAAATGACGATACTAATTTTTCTTTTAAACTCATATAATTTGGTTCTTAGTGTTTAGTTTTTTGTCTCTAGTATAGATTAACCAAAGACTGTTACTATTACTAAATTTATGCGTTTGCTTCTTCTTTTATCCAGTCGTAACCTTTAGCTTCTAACTCATGCGCTAATTCTTTTGTACCTGACTTAACAATACGTCCGTTGTAAAGTACATGTACATAATCTGGAACGATATAATCTAATAAACGTTGGTAGTGTGTAATTACAATAACAGCGTTGTCTTTACATTTTAACTTGTTAACTCCATTGGCTACAATTCTTAAGGCATCGATATCTAAACCAGAATCTGTTTCATCAAGAATTGCTAGTTTTGGCTCTAACATAGCCATTTGAAAAATCTCGTTACGTTTTTTTTCTCCACCAGAAAAACCTTCGTTAAGAGAACGTGATAAAAACTTTCTATCGATTTCTAAAAGCTCAGATTTCTCACGAATCATCTTTAGCATTTCATTTGCTGGCATATCTTCTAAACCTTTAGCTTTACGAGTTTCGTTTATAGCAGTTTTCATAAAGTTAGTAACACTAACTCCAGGAATTTCTACAGGATATTGAAATGATAAGAAAACACCTTTATGAGCGCGTTCTTCTGCAGCAAGTTCATCAATGTTTTCGCCTTCTAGCATAATTTCGCCTTCGCCAACTTCATATTCTTCTTTACCTGCAATTACAGAAGCTAAGGTACTTTTACCAGAACCATTTGGTCCCATGATAGCATGAACTTCGCCTGGTTTTACTTCTAAGTTTATACCTTTTAAAATTTCTTTATCTTCTACACTTGCGTGTAAGTTATTGATCTTTAACATAGTTTTAGTTTGCTAATTTTATAACGTCTTCTTTATTTGGATCTGGTGCTTCCACCTTTAATATTTCTTTAATTTCTACGCGCCATGGCCAACCTTCTTCTCCTTCAGGTTTTGCTATTTTTTTTACTCTAACAGTTACAGGAACCATATCGGTAGCTTCTTTTTGAAATGGTTGTATTTGTTTAGCCAGTTGATGCATATTTTCATCAATTACTACACCATATATTTCGCTGGTAGTTTGAAAAACCGCGGCATCTGCATAATATACAAACTCACCTTTCATGGTTATAAAACCATCATTTTGATCGTAAGATTTTGCGCGATTTTCTTCGAGATTTACCGCTTTATTTTCTTCGTTTTTGCAAGCGAATAAAGCTAAGCATACTAAGATGGCTAGACTAAGTTTTTTCATTTTCAAAGTTTTATCCTACGGAACCTTCTAAACTGATTTCAAGTAATTTTTGAGCTTCTACAGCAAATTCCATTGGGAGCTTGTTTAATACTTCTTTACTAAACCCATTAACAATAAGGGCAATAGCTTTTTCTGTATCTATACCACGTTGGTTACAGTAAAAAATTTGGTCTTCACCAATTTTACTTGTGGTAGCTTCGTGCTCAATTTGTGCCGATTTATTTTTAGCTTCAATATATGGGAATGTGTGTGCTCCACATTCATTACCCATTAATAAACTGTCGCACTGAGAGAAGTTACGAGCATTTTCTGCTCTAGAATTTATTTGAACCAATCCACGGTAAGAGTTTTGAGATTTACCGGCAGAAATACCTTTTGATATAATTGTTGACTTAGTATTTTTACCTAAGTGAACCATTTTGGTTCCTGTATCAGCTTGTTGGAAATTGTTAGTTACAGCAATAGAGTAGAATTCGCCAACTGAATTATCACCTTTCAGGACACAACTAGGATATTTCCATGTTACAGCACTTCCGGTTTCAACTTGTGTCCATGAAATTTTTGCGTTTTTCTCACAAAGTCCACGCTTAGTTACAAAGTTGAAAACACCACCTTTACCTTCAGAATTTCCTGGATACCAGTTTTGAACGGTTGAATATTTTATCTCAGCATCATCTAAAGCAATTAACTCTACAACGGCTGCATGCAACTGATTTTCATCTCTGCTTGGAGCTGTACAACCTTCAAGATAAGATACGTAGCTACCTTCATCTGCAACAACTAGAGTTCTTTCAAACTGACCAGTTCCTGCTTGGTTGATACGAAAATACGTTGATAATTCCATTGGACAACGAACTCCTTTTGGTATGTAACAGAACGAACCGTCACTAAATACAGCAGAATTTAAAGCGGCATAAAAATTATCTTTTTGCGGAACAACCGTACCAATGTATTTCTTTACAAGTTCAGGATGCTCTTTTATAGCCTCAGAAATAGAACAGAAAATAATACCTTTTTCGGCTAATGTTTTCTTAAAAGTAGTTGCTACAGATACAGAATCCATAACAATATCTACAGCAACACCAGCCAATTTCTTTTGTTCATCTAATGAAATACCTAATTTGTTGAAAGTTTCTAACAATTCAGGATCTACTTCATCAAGACTATCGTATTTAGGTTTTTTGTTTGGTGCAGAATAGTAAGAAATGGTTTGAAAATCGGGCTTTTCATAATGCACATTGGCCCAATCTGGTTCGGTCATTTCTTTCCAAGCTTTAAAAGCATTTAGTCGCCATTCGGTCATCCATTCTGGTTCTTCTTTTTTCTTGGAAATAGCAATTACAATTTCTTCATTTAGACCAACAGGAAAAGTATCAGATTCAATATCTGTATAAAAACCATATTCATATTCTTTGGTTTTTAATTCTTCTCTTAAGTCGTCTTCGGTATATTTACTCATTGCGTATTATTCTGAGTTTTAAAAATTTTTAAAAGTCTTCCCTTTAGGAAGATTTAGATGGGCTTATAGCGAAAAAGATTCGCCACAACCACAAGTTCTATTAGCGTTTGGGTTATTAAAAACAAAGCCTGTTCCGTTTAATCCGCCAGAATATTCTAGGGTAGTACCAATAAGATACAGAAAACTTTTTTTGTCAACTATAATTTTTACGTCGTTATCTTCAAAGACTTTATCATCTTCAGCTTTGGCGTTGTCAAATTTTAAATCATAAGACAGACCAGAGCAACCACCACTTTTAACACCTACACGAATGTAGTCTGTGCTTGGGTTAAAGCCATCATCATTCATTAACTCAATGACTTTCTTTTTTGCAGTATCAGAAACTTTTATCATATCCTTATATACATTTGCTCTAAATAGAGGGCAAAGATACGATATAAGTATGGCTTTACCATATTACCTAACATTATATTAGAATATGATTTAATAGAAGTAATTTATTATTAGGGGAATCCCTTAAAATATAGTGTTTACGATGCTTTCAGTTTTGAAAAGCGTCGTGTGAGATAATACAATTCCTTGAGTGTATCTTTTATTTGACTGTTCGAAACTGTATTGGTATCAAAATTACCATGCTCATCTGTTAAAACTACAGTATCACAATGTGTACATGTAAACTCTGCTGTATGGTCTATGTTGGTTTTTGATCTGATATAATTGTGACCAAAGATGGCACAGGATAGGGATTTCTCTGTGGTAGGTTTCATAATAAGTTTAAGTTCATTAGGGCGATACAATTAACTAAAAATTATAAAAAAAGACGCTAAAAGGTTTTATTTTTCGATGAAATACACGGTTTAGATGAATTTCTCTTACAAAAGCGTTTAAAAAAGTTAGTTTTTCAATTATTGTAAGCAAGACAAAGTTTTATGATTCTAAAGAGAATAATGACTTAGAATAACTTAGCTATCAGAAGATTTCTAGCAAATTGTATCATAAAATACGGTATTAATACAGAACTATTTAAAAAAGCATAATACTTTTGCATTATGATAGAAGATAAAAACCCAAAGCGTACTCCTTTGAGTGAGTTAGGTGAGTTCAAACTTATTGAACACCTTACGGAACATTTTAAAATAACTCAGAAATCAACAATAAAAGGAATTGGTGACGACGCTGCCGTATTAGATTATGGTAAAAAGCAAGTGGTTGTGTCCACAGATTTATTGGTTGAAGGCATTCATTTTGATTTGAGTTATGTACCATTAAAGCATTTAGGTTATAAATCTGTGATGGTAAATTTATCGGATATTTATGCTATGAATGCGACAGCAACTCAAGTTACAGTGTCTATTGCTGTTTCTAATCGCTTTCCTTTGGAAGCTTTAGAAGAGTTATATGCAGGAATTACTACTGCTGCTGAAATCTATAATGTTGATGTTGTTGGTGGCGATACGACGTCTTCTACTTCTGGATTGATTATTTCTGTAACTGCGATAGGTGAAGTAGAAAGCGACAAAGCTGTTTTAAGATCTGGAGCACAACCTAACGATTTATTAGTGGTTAGTGGTGATTTGGGTGGAGCATACATGGGACTTCAAGTTTTGGAACGTGAGAAAGAAGTTTTCAAGGTTAATCCTCAGAGTCAACCAGACTTATCAATGTATACTTATATAATTGAGCGTCAATTAAAACCTGAAGCTAGAAAAGATATCATTGAATTGTTGAAACAATTAGAGGTAAAGCCAACTAGTATGATTGATATCAGTGACGGCTTATCTTCTGAAATTATTCATTTGTGTAAACAAAGTAAAGTTGGTGCTGACGTTTACGAAAATAAAATTCCACTAGATCCTCAAGTTATTTCTACATGTGAGGAATTTGAAATAGATAGCACAACAATTGCTTTGAATGGTGGAGAAGATTATGAGTTATTAATGACAATCTCTCAAGAAGATTATCCTAAAATTAAAGGAAATCCTAATTTAACGGTTATTGGATATATTGCAGAAGAAAGTAGAGGTATGCACCTTGTAACACGAGCAGAAGAAAAAATTCCGATTATTGCTAAAGGTTGGAATGCGCTTAATAATCAAGCATAAAGAGTTTTTGACTCTTTTCTAAGCGTTTGAGATGAACGCGATGCAATACAGAATTGATTTCTTTGAACTTTGGAGTTAATGGAATGAAGTTGCCATTGCCATCAATAGTCATTTCAGATTTACAGTGTTTACACTTGTATTCTTTAACATGATAGGTCACGGTTTTAGAGACTTTATAATCATGTCCGAATAAAGAGCAGTAAAGGTTTTTCATTTTTTTAATCTAGTCTTCAGCGATTAATGGATTCCGAGGAATTTAAAGATAAAAAAATGAGTTATTTACAAGTTATCAACATTTAATAAATCGATGAACTGAGTGTTTTTTGCTTTAAACGCATCATTCTATTGTTATACACGCGCTCTAAAGCAGAATTTATGTCCTGATGTTTAGGTGTAAGTTCTGTTAATTTACCATTGCTGGTAGTGGTCACTTGTTTTTTACAACACTTGCAAGTGTATTCCTTAACGTGATTGGTCACTTTTTTTGTGACTCGATAGTTGTGACCGAAAAGATCACAGTATAGTTTAGTTGGAGTCATGGTAGGTTATGTTTAAGGTTTATTTTTTAAATACCTTATAAACCTAGAAAAAAGTTTTCAAAAAAACGTCAAAAGCAATTTAATTTTCGATAAAGTGTTTTAAAAAGTAAGATAAATCTGATTTATTTTCAATATGGCTCATATGACCTTCTGATAAAACTTCTAAATCGATAGTAGTATCCTCAATTTTTTTCATCAAATGGGATTTATCAATAAGATTATCTTTCTCACCAATTATAATCAGTTTTTTGCCTTTCAAGTTTTTTAAGATTTCTAATCTGTTTTTTCGTCGCATCATACCTTCTTGCGCTGCAATATACCCTTGAAGCGGAGTTTGTAATGCTAATTTCAAGGCTTTTTCGTAATCGGAAGCATAGGTTACTTTGCTTTCTTCAGTAAACAAATTAGCAAAAGACAAGCGCACTAAACTTTCATATTGGGTTTGTGCCATTTTTATAGCACGTTTTCTTAAGGTTTTTCGCTCATTGTCATCAGCTTCAAAAGTTGAATTCATCAAACAGACACTAGAAACCATATTTGGTTGTAATTCAGCTAAAGCCAAAGCAACATAACCTCCCATGCTGTGACCTATAAATTTAGCTGAGTTGATGTCTAAATGATTCAGCACGGCCAAAACCGCTTCAGCCATAGCTTCCATAGTGTGGATGTAACCTAAGCAATCTGTTTTTCCATGGCCTAGCAAATCTATTTGAATAACGGTATGAGATTTGGTGAATTCTGGAACAAAGTCATTCCACATATCTAAATTCTCAAGGAAACCATGTAGTAAAACAAGCGCATCGCCTTTGCCAGAAACCTCATAGTTAATGACACTATTTTTGTATTCTAAAGTCATGAGGGCAAAGATAGGTTTCAAAAGCTACTTTTGCGACTTCATCATAATCATTTTAGTATATTTGGTAGCTTTCAAAATTAAAACTTGAAATACATGAAACGCAATCTCATTTTTACACTTATATGTTTTGTTGGAGTATTTTCCCTTCAAGCACAAATTAAAGAACAACAACTTGATAAACTTGTTGAGAATACTTTAAAAACCTTTGATGTTCCTGGAATTTCGGTCGGTATTTTTAAAGATGGTGAAGTGGTATATGCCAAAGGTCATGGAGTACGCTCTTTAACCAATAAAAAAGATATGAATGCCGAAACGTTGGTTGGAGTAGCGTCTAATAGTAAGGGGTTTACCTGCTTTGCTTTAGCCATGATGATTGATGAAGGTAAATTGAATTGGGACGATCCCGTTAGAAAACACATTCCAGAATTTCAGTTATACGACTCTTGGGTAACTGAGAATTTTACAGTTAGAGATTTGGTAACACATAGAAGTGGTATGGGATTAGGTGCAGGTGATTTAATGTTTTTCCCAGAAGGCAATGATTTTAATGTTGAAGATGTTATTAATAATGTAAAATATTTAGAACCAGAAACCTCGTTCAGAAGTAAATTCGCCTACAATAACAATATGTTCATTATTGCGGGTGAAGTTTTAAAACGTGTTAGTGGATTAACTTGGGAAGAATTTATTGAAACCAAAATCATGAAACTTGTTGGCATGACAAGTTCTAAAGCGTCTTACAACAGAGTGACGGACAAATCGAATATTATTGATGCGCATACTAGAGCAGAAGGTGAAGTTATTCAAATTCCACACGATTGGAGTGAAACCGCAAATGCAGCAGGTGGTATAATGAGTAATGTGTCAGATATGTTGACTTGGGCTAAATTTTTAATGAATGAAGCCGTAACCGAAAATGGAGAGCGTTTATTGAGTGAAGAACAATTTCATGAACTTTGGCAGTTGCAGACTCCATTAAAAGTTAGTGCTAACGATTCGTACGATTCTAACTTTAGAGGTTATGGTTTGGGTTGGTTTGTGACTGACGTTAAAGGAGGCTACAAACAAGTGTATCATACAGGAGGTTTAATTGGTACTGTTACCCAATTCACTATGATTCCGGATTTAGATTTGGCTATTGTGGTACTGACCAATCAAATGAATGGCATGGCTTTTAACACTATTACTAATACTATTAAAGATTCATATTTAGGGTATGAAGATCGTCATTGGTTAGAAAAATATGGAGCTAGAAATAGAGATTACTTAAAGTATAACGACAGCATTAAAGCTGAGGTTTATAATAATGTAGAAAAGGCTAAAAAGCAAGTATCACTTCCAAGTCCAGAACAAATTGTAGGTACATATACTGATGATTGGTTTGGTGACATTACCATATCTCACGATGGTAAATCATATAAAATTAAGTGTGAGCGTTCTCCAAGATTATTCGGTGAGTTATTACCATACAATGCTACTACGTCTGTGGCAAAATGGAACGACAGAAGTTACGATGCCGATGTCTTTATGCAATTCACATTTAATGAAAAGGAAGAAGTTGTTTCTGCAACGATGAAACCAATCGCTCCAATAACAGATTTTAGTTTCGACTTTCAAGATTTAGAGCTCAAAAAAACAAAATAGGATTACAACCGCTAAGATGCCATGAAGTATATGGGAAGCAAAGCGCGCTTTGCTAAAGACTTATTGCCAATTATTCTAAAAGATCGAAAACCAAATCAGGTGTATTTAGAACCTTTTGCAGGTGGTATGAATATGATTGATAAAGTAGATGGTATTCGTATAGCTAACGATCAGCACGAAGAATTGATGGCTATGTGGCAAGCCTTGATTTTTGAGAATTGGGATCCTCCAAAATCAGTTTCTGAAGCTGAGTATAGACACATAAAGTATAATCCGAATGAATATCCAAAACATTTGATGGCTTATGTAGGGTTTAATTCGTTTGGTGGCAAATGGTTTGCAGGTTACCGTCGCGATAAACAAGGCAAGCGTGATTATTGGTCCGAGCATTACCGAAACATTACCAAGCAAGTGCCAAATCTTCAAGGCATTCAATTGCGTTGTCAATCCTATACCGATTTAGAGATTCCTGACGAAAGTGTTGTGTATTGCGATCCGCCTTATGCATCAACTACGAAGTATAGAGATAAGTTTAATCACGAAGAATTTTGGGAATGGTGTAGACAGCAAAGTAAAGCTGGTCATAAGGTTTTTATCAGCGAATACAATGCGCCAGATGATTTTGAATGTATTTGGGAAAAAGGCTCAAAAACCACATTTTCTTGGCATGCTGAAAATCTATCGACTAAGGAAAGTGTGGAACGACTTTTTGTTTTTAAAGGGTAATCTTTCACTTGAAAACACCCCTAAAGTCCCCTCAAGGGGACAAGATTTCTGTTCTTGATTTGACAATTGTCCCCTTGAGGGGACTTCAGGGGTGTAACCTATCCGTTATTCAAATTCTTAATCGCAGAAAACGCCTGATCCACCAAATGATTTTCAACCAAAACCGTAAACTCATTTGTGGTTGAAATCACCTCATAAAGTGAAATACCTTCCCAAGCAAAACGCTTAAAAATCTGATAATACAATCCCGAAATTTTAGAATTGTTTTCTGGCAAACGAATACTAATGGCCGACAAATTATCTTGCATCCCAATTTGGTTTTCAGCCTTAAAACTCTCTAAAACCAACTGTTTTTCTGAAGCTGATACCACAATATTACTTTCGTAAATGCCTCTCGAAAAGCCATAAAAAGCTTTCGGATTAAAATTCCCTAAGACTTTAGCATGACTTTCAATCAAAGTGTCTGAATTCTGAAACGTAAAATCCACAAGACTAGAGCGTACCGTAATATCACCAAGTTGATTGAGGATATTCTTTAATTTCTGAGATTGACGCAAATGTGTTGGTGGATTGTAACGTCGCAACGCCATCATAATNGCACCTGTTTTNACAGGCTTTCGNAACATGTTGCTAATAGGTTGNTGNAACTCTTCGGATAAGGCTGAAAANTTAATGATTTGCCTAAACAAGGCTTCTTCTAAAAAAGGTTGGGTAATGAGTATTTCCTCAACGCAAGATGCTATCGTTTTCATATCTTATGTTTCATTCCTGATTGTCTCACTGAGCATGTCGAAGTGAGGTCAGGTATCTTTTTGGTCATTCCGTTAAATGTTTCATTCCGTACTTGATACAGAATCTAATTCTTAATTAGTCGTCACTTCGAGTGAATCTAGAAAACTGTGTTTTGTAGATTAGTATCGAGAAGTTAAATAAGCTAGATAGTTCTCGATACAATTTTTCGTGCTGCTTCGACAAGCATAGCAACCACTTAAAATTACTCGAACTGACGTTCACTTAAAGTTATAATTCAGCTCTTATGTTATTTATTTAACAATATGTGCAAAAATAAACTATTTCTTTAATTTTTATGTTTCTCACGAGCAACACTTATACATTTGCTCAAAAATTTGAGAAAAATGTTAGTATATAAATTTGGTGGCACTTCAGTAGGTTCGGTAGTAAACATGAATCATGTAAAGGATATCATAAATACCAAAGACCAAAAAATAGTGGTTTTATCAGCCATGTCTGGTACCACAAATGCCTTGGTAGAAATTTCGAGATTAATTGAAGTTGGTGAGGGAGATACTGCCAAAGCGCATATAAAAACATTGCATGACACATACACAAGCGTTGTAAACGATTTATTGCAAAACGAATCGTTACGACAAGACGTTCATCATTATATCAACACCAGATTTGAAATACTTTCAGATGTTGTTGGTACTTCGTTTTCACAACTGTTACATAACGAAATTGTGGCTAATGGTGAACTATTGTCTACCTATATGTTTAGTCGCTTATTGCAACAAGAAGGTTTTAAAGCAAGACTTTTACCAGCTTTAGATTTTATGCGAATCGACAGTCACAACGAGCCTGACAATTTCTATATCAAACAAAACTTAAACCGTTTAATAGAAAGTTCGGATGCGGCTGATATTTATATCACGCAAGGGTTTATTTGTTTAGATGCTGAAGGCAAAGTAACCAACTTACAACGTGGTGGAAGCGATTACACAGCAACCATCATTGGAGCAGCTATTGAAGCCGATGAGGTGCAAATCTGGACAGANATTGACGGNTTCCACAATAACGATCCACGTTACGTTAACGATACACAAGCCTTATCGCATTTGTCGTACGATGAAGCTGCTGAGTTGGCTTATTTTGGTGCTAAGATTTTGCATCCGCAAACTGTAATGCCCGTGCGTCAACTCGATATTCCGTTACGACTAAAAAACACTATGGCACCGCAAGCACATGGCACGTTGATTACTAATAAAGTTCACGGTGAAGGTATCAAAGCCATTGCAGCTAAAGATGGCATTACAGCTATAAAAATTAAGTCGGTACGTATGTTGTTAGCGCATGGTTTTTTAAAGAAAGTATTTGAAGTTTTTGAGCGTTACGAAACGTCCATAGATATGATTACCACGTCTGAAATTGCGGTCTCTTTAACCATTGATAATACCACGCATTTAAAAGCCATAACCGAAGAATTAGAGCAATTTGCTACTGTAGATATTGACGATTATATGAGTATTGTCTGTTTGGTAGGTAACCATATTATTTACCATCCTGATACGCCAGAGCTCTTCCAGGTGTTACAAGATGTTAATGTACGTATGATTGCCTATGGTGGTAGCAATAACAATATTTCACTTTTAGTAAATACTAGTGATAAGTTAGAAACTTTGCAGAAGTTACAGCGTTATGTTTTTGAAGGGAAAGGTGTTGGAGTTTAGAGAAGTGTACGATTCTTAATTAGCTCTGAAATAGTGGTTGTTATTGGAATTGCTGATTGCTTGTTAGATATATTTATAATAAAGAATTAGTTCTTCAGTACAGATATTTTTTTGATAAAATTATTGAAAGAATTAGATTTAGCAATATCAATTTTATAATTATCATCATCTTTCTTGATTAAAATTACACTATCATATCCAATTTTATCTAGCATTTCTATAGTTGCAGGCTCCCCTTTTTTTAATTGTAATGCATTACGAAGTAACCATTCTCCTAAGCCTTTATTTGATTTTGTCATCAAGCCTTTTCCTTTGTTTATTTTTAAGTCATCTATGGTTATGTGAGCAGTCTGACACATACTTGCTTTAAATACTTTTCTGTTAGGCAAGTGTAAATTAAAATGATTCTTATCACTTTCTATTGGCGGAAAAAAATCAGGGAATTTATGATGAATTACAGCAGGAACAGGTATATAAATCTCATTCTCATTTCTTTTACGACCTCCAGCATTCCATTGGTTTAGACCACTTTTCTCAAAAACAAACTTTTGTCCATTTTTAATGCCATATAAAGGTAATATAACGAAATTCTTACCTGGTATAAGTTGATTTTCAGAAGGTTTTAATTTATTATTGTTAAATATGTCAAGTAATAAGCTATAAGGGTCATCAATGATATCTACAGGCATATGAAATGCATCATTAGGAATAACAAACCTTCTAAACAAGGTGCTCTTAGAATAATTAAAGGAATAAAGATTATTCCCATCTTCAAATTGTAAACTTGCTTTATTCTCTTTAATTGAATTAATATTTGTAATGTCGATTTTTTGATAATCAGTTTCAAAAAGAATTAATTCTCTTTCTCTCCTAGCTACTATGTGATATAGAGATGAGTCTATATCATAAATACGATTAGCAAAATCAATTCGTTCATTTCTATGCTCACTAAGTTTTAAAGCTAAATCTTTACCCTGCAATTTTTTTAGTTTCCTTGAATACTTATTGAATTCGGCTACTTTTTCCATACTAGCGTTTGAAGGACAAGTAAATGTTTTTAAACCTATGCCAATAGAATTATAATCTGCATCGAAAGCCACATCTGATCTAGATAGATTATTAGCACTAAAACTTCTACAGAATATGTTTTCAGCAACCCTATAATTTATTAAAGGTATTGAACTCTCACTAAAGAGACCAGATAATTTTGAAATCGCTGAAAGTAATTTTATGTAATCACCATTATTTTCTTGATCAATTTCTACAAAAGATTTCATAGAATTTTTATTATTTCTTCTGAAATTCGTTCAACAAGAGTTGTTGTAACTGAGTTACCAGCTTGCATATATAACTTACTGTTTGCAAGATTTGGTAAGATGTAATTTTTAGGATAACCTTGAAACGAGAAACACTCTCTAGGTGTTAGTTTTCTTATACCAAAATCATCTTTTATAAGTGGTACATTATGTCCACCTGTTCCCATATTTGCAGTTAATGTTGGGCAAACATTATTTTTATTTTCTCTAACATATACTCTGCGCCACTGATAAACAGTGTCTTTGGAAGTCATATTTTTTTTAAGTTCTGGATAATATTTATGATCTTTCGGATAGTAAAACTTATCATCTTGTTTTCCTTTTTCAACAATGTCATGTATAGTTTTTGTTAGTTTAATTTCTGCGGGAAAAACAAAGTTTTCATGATTTTTTACTTGTTCAGGATCAAAGGCTATAATAAATATTCTTTCTCTATTTTGAGGAATATTTGCATGAGTCATTGAATTTAGAACCCTTGTATAGGTTTTATACCCAAGTTTTTCTTCTAAAATCTCAATAATTGTTTTAAAAGTTTTGCCTTTGTCATGGCTGACTAAATTTTTTACATTTTCTAAGAAAACAACTTTTGGTCTATGTTTTTCAACAATTTGTTCAACATCAAAAAACAAAGTACCTCTTGTATCTGAGAACCCCTTTCTATATCCAGCAATTGAGAATGCTTGACATGGGAAGCCAGCGCATAAAATATCAAATTGCTCTGGAATAAAATTTTTAACTCTATCTTTTGTTATATCTCCAAAAGGTACTTCACCGAAGTTGCTTCTATAGGTTTTTTTTGCACTTTCATTCCATTCACTAGTATATACACATTTACCACCTACATTTTGTAGAGCAAGTCTAAAACCGCCAATTCCAGCAAATAAGTCTATAAATTTAAAACTATACTTTTCAGGGGTTGGGAAAGGTACATTTTCTACCTCGAATAATAGTTGTTGAAGAGCTTCTTCTTCTACAAAGTTAGAAGTTTCATCAAACTTGTATTTCACTAAGCTTTTTAGTGCTACTAAAGCTTCTTTTTTATAATGTTTTGAAACACCGTTGTGTACATTATGTAAATAATGTGTCAAAATTGCTTTTTCTTCTGGCTCAACCAATTTGATTTGATAGTTTTTACCTTCAAATTCCTCAATGCTAATATCAAATTTATCTTCAACCAAAAGAAAAGTATTAGTGTGTTTTAAATTTAAAAATATAAAAAAATTAATAATAAATTGAACTATAGTATATCATCAATAGGACTAAGTACTTTAAATCCAATAAATTTTTTTAATTCAACTGATTTTACAGTTTCATTACTTGAATCTACGAGATTTTCAAGAATTAATTGTTTGTTTCCAAAGCCACATATACTAAAGGTTGACTTATCCTTTTGTATTACAAAAATTGTTGGATTTTTAATAGACTTTAGCTCAAGGTCTGGTAGCTGTCCAAAATCAAAAACTTCTATGTCGTAAATAGAGTCTTTACCTTTTATTTGAGGTTTGAAATCTCTAATGTTAATATTTTCAATGGAAGTTACTTCAATGCCCAAATGCTTTTGACAAGCAACTAAACCACCATAGTTCTTTAATGTTTTATCCCAAAACGCCTGTCCTTCATATCTATCTCTTAATTGATTGATATTATTTAAACCAAGCACACTTAACACAGTATTTCTAATAGCTTGTTCTTGGCTAAATGTTAATCTTACTTGTGGGTACTTTCTAAGTAACTCGCCTGTATGTTTTAAAAATTCAGATATCAATTTTCAGTAAATTAAAAATAAAGTTGCTAAGATAGTTAAGATATGTTTTAGGTTGTATGGAAATTTATAATATTAAAAATATCATTATGTTTTTTGATAAATTGTTTTTATTCTAAATTTTATCAATATAAAAATCTATGAAGCTCAAGTGTATACAGTTTAACCTTACGAATTCATCAACTCCTCAATCTCGTCGGCTTCAATTGGAATATTCGCCATTAAATTAAATGGTTCTCCTTGTTCTTGTATTACAACATCATCTTCTAAACGGATACCAAAACCTTCATCAGGAATATAAATACCAGGCTCTACGGTAAATACCATGTTGGCTTGCATTGGTTCGTGTAGTAAACCATAATCGTGCGTATCTAAACCAATATGGTGACTTGTACCATGCATAAAGTACTTTTTGTACGCAGGCCAATCTGGGTTTTCGTTTTGCACATCAGCTTTATCCAATAAACCAAGACCTAATAATTCAGATGTCATTAATTTACCAACCTCCATATGATATTGTTCCCAAAGTGTACCAGGAACCAACATTTTGGTCGCTTCATTTTTTACACGTAACACAGCATTGTAAACCGCTTTTTGGCGTTCAGAAAATTTACCGTTTACAGGAATTGTTCGGCTTAAATCACTAGAGTAATTCGCATATTCGGCAGCTGTATCAAACAGGATTAAATCACCATCTTTACACTGTTGGTTGTTTTCAATATAATGTAATACATTGGCATTGTTTCCTGAAGCAATAATTGGAGTGTAAGCAAAACCTTTAGAACGGTTTCTTAGGAACTCGTGCATCATCTCGGCTTCAATTTCAAACTCCCAAACACCAGGTTTTACAAAACCTAAAACTCTTCGGAAAGCTTTTTCGGTAATGTTACAAGCCTTTTGCATCAAATCGATTTCTATAGGATCTTTAACCGAGCGTAAACGTTGTAAAATTGGATTACTTTTCGCTACGGAATGCGCAGGATACAGATTTTTTAACCATTTCGTGAAGCGATCTTCACGTGTTTCGGTTTCCACATTGGCTCTATAATGCTCGTTAGTGTTAATGTAAACTGTGTCGCATTGCGTCATCAGTTCAAACATTATTTTTTCCATATCCTGTAACCAATACACGGTTTTTACACCAGAGGTTTCAAAGGCTTTTTCTTTGGTAAGTTTTTCGCCTTCCCAAACGGCAATATGATCATTAGTTTCTTTTAAGAATAAGATTTCACGATGCTTTTCTTTTGGGCAATCTGGAAAAATAACCAAAATACTTTCTTCCTGATCTACACCACTGAGGTAAAAAATATCACGATGCTGTGCAAAAGGCAAGGTGCTGTCTGCACTCACAGGATAAATATCGTTAGAATTGAAAACGGCTAAACTATTTGGCTTCATCTGAGAAGCAAAGTTTTTGCGGTTTTTTATGAATAGGTTGCGATCTATTGGATGGTATTTCATTTTGAAAAATAATTTAAAATTTGATAAGCCTTTTCACGTCAGTTCGAGTGGTTTTCTTGGATTGTGATTTCAAAGAAATCCAAGAAAATTGTATCGAGAACAAGTGCGACATAAAAATTTCTATTCTCGATACAAATTTTTGTAAAAGGCAAAAATTCACTCGAATTGACGAAATTTTTAAGAGTAAACTTTAATCCTTTCGAACACCTCAACTTGACGATAAAGTTTCGTTTTTTCAAAAATAAACAAACTAAAACGCAATACCATTTGTTATTTGAAATTACTGTAGAAGAAAATGAAGATTTTTTTCTTTATACGAATTAGAAAAATAAAGCATAGCATCAGCTACGGTTTCTATTTTATAATGATGTAGAAAGGAAAAAAGGGTGTTTTATTACTGTAATTTCAAATGATAAGTGGTATAGGCCCAAGCAAGTTGTGATAATCTGTTAAACTTTATAATCAAATTTTGAGGATATATGGATTAATGGTTAAATTCAGCAATCTTTAATTGCTGTCACATTGAGCACTGTCGAAATGCAATTGAGTTAAATTTTTAAAATTAGTTCTCGACTGCGCTCGAACTGACAATAGAAACTAAAACCAACCAACATGTCTAAAACTAAATTCCTATCGTTTGC
>PAJL01000002.1 GCA_002706045.1 Flavobacteriaceae bacterium | reverse complement strand
ATCAATTTTTGATAGTTATTATAAAAGTAAAAAGTATGATGATGCTTATGGACCTTGGAAAACAGTAAGAGAGAAATGTCCTAAGTTCAATAGAGCTATTTATGCTTATGGTGATAATATTTTAGAGCATAAAATCGAAAATTCTACTGGTGCAGAGCAAGTAGCATTTATAAAAGATTTAATGTTGTTATTTGATCAAAGTCATGAACACTTTTCTTCTAATTATTCTTTGGGTGAGATGCTAGTTAAGAAAGCACAATTAGCTTATAAGTATAAAAAGGAGTTGAATAAAACAGATCAACAAGTTTATGATATGTTTGATGAAGCTTATAGAAAAGATTCTAAAAACTTTGATAGTACGATAGGGCTTTATACTTATTTTTCTATAGCTGTAGATATCTACGACGCAGGAGCAAAAAACCCAGATGATGCTCAAAAATTGTTCGACAAGTATGATGATGTAATGGAGCTTATTGAAAATGTAGAGGAAAACTATATTCAAAAATTAAATAAGTTAGTTGAAAAGGAAGAGGCAGGTACTGCACTCTCTAGTAAAGAACAAAAATATAAGAATAATTATGAAGCGAACTTAGAGGCTTTCGAAAAAGTAAAGTCTAGTATGGATAGTAAGCTTGGTGGTAGAGCTAATTGTGATGTATTAGTGCCTTTGTACGAAAAATACTTTGAAGAAAAGAAAAATGACGCTGAGTGGTTACAACGTGCAATGAATAAAATGGGAGAAAAGGAGTGTACTGATGATCCGCTTTTTGAAAAACTAGTTGAACAGAAGAATTCTCTTGAACCAGATGCTAAAACAGCATATTATCTTGGTGTTTTGAAAGAAAAGCAAGGTAAAATGGCAGAAGCAGAAAAATATTATAGTCAGGCTTTAGAACTAGAAACAGATCCACTACAAAAATGGAAGTTAGTAATGAGAGTTGCTGAGAAAAGTTACAAAAGAGGTAGTTTTGCTAAGGCTAGACAACAATACATGGAGGCTTTAAAATTAAATCCATCTAGTGGTGTGCCTCACTTAAGAATAGCTGCAATGTATGCAAAGAGCGCAAATAGCTGTGGGGATACTAACTTTAACAAGAGAGCAGTATTTTGGTTAGCTGCAGATGAAGCTGAGAAAGCAGGTAGAGTAGATGGACGTTTAAAATCTACAGCTACAAAAACAGCGGCAAGTTACAGAGGTAGTGCACCATCTAAAGCNGATATCTTTACTGAAGGTAATGCTGGNCAGTCTTTAAAAATTGGATGTTGGATTGGAAGAACTATTACAGTTCCTAATATTTAATGATAAAACAAAATTTANATATCATAAAAAACTTAGTCACAGCAATTGCTGTGACTTTGTTTTTTTCATGTGAAAACGATTTTGATAAAGTGCAACAAGTTGGTGTGTTGCAAAATCAGCCCATTGGAGAAGCTGAAAATATAGATTTAAAATACACAGAATACGAAAACGACACTGTAAGATTAGTAGCAAATCTTCTTAGTCCAAAAATGCTAGATTACTCAAATAGAGGTTTTGTTTTTCAAGAATTTCCTGATGGTATTTTGCTAAAAGTTTATGATGATAATAACAAACGAACAGATATAACCTCTAAATATGCTGTTCACTATGAAGAAACAGGAATTATAGACTTAAGAGGAGATGTTGTAATCGCAACACATGATAAAGACACGCTTTTTACAGATCAACTTTACTATAATGAAAAGCTTGAATGGGTTTTTACAAATGAGCCTTTTTACTATAAACAAACCGTAGGTTATACGAAAGGTAATGGTTTTGATTCTGATAAAAGTTTCAAGAATATTGAAATGTTAGAAATGGGTGGTGACTTTGAACTCGATAATTGATTACATTTGTATTGTAATTCAATTTTATTTTAATGAAACTATTAAAGTTTTTTCAATACGCTTATTTAATTTTTGCNGTAATATTTCTTTGGGANGCCATTCAAAATTGGTCAGAAGATAGAAATAGAACGTATACTTCTCTCTTTTTATCAGCACTATCAGTGTTTATGTATTTCTTTAGAAAACGCTTCAGAAAAAAAATTGAAGAACGAAATAAGAATAATAAGGATTAATCTATGACTGTAGATATAATCATTATTGTAACTACACTTATCCTTTCAGCCTTTTTTTCGGGTATGGAGATTGCTTATGTGTCTTCAAACAAAATTCACTTAGAACTAGAAAAAAAACAAGGAGATTTTTTAGGAAAGATTTTAGCTAGACTTACAGCGAAGCCTTCCAAATATATTGCTACGATGCTTATTGGGAATAATATAGCATTGGTTATATATGGTTTAATTATGGGTGATGTGTTAGTAAGGTGGTTTCAATCAATGCTACCCATCGATAATGCATTGTTGTCTTACTTATTTATAGACTTTCAGTTATTAACCCAAACCATAATATCTACTTTGGTAATTTTAATAACGGCGGAATTTCTACCAAAAGTATTTTTTCAGATATATGCTAACACTTTAATGAAGTTGTTAGCATTTCCAACGTATTTATTTTACATGCTGTTTTGGTTTATATCCGATTTTGTAATTTGGATTTCAGATATCATTTTAAAATATGTTTTTAGAGCTGAAGGTGAAGATGTAGTTTTAGCGATGACGAAGGTGGAATTGGGAAATTATATCACGGAACAAATGGAGTCTGTCGAAGATCATGAAGATGTCGATAGTGAAATTCAAATTTTTCAAAATGCCTTAGAATTTTCAGAAGTTAAAGCACGAGAAGTTATGGTGCCTCGTACCGAAATTACAGCTGTAGATATTTCAGAAAGCATTGATAACTTAAGACAACTTTTTATAGATACAGGTAAAACCAAAATTGTAGTTTATAAAGATACTATAGATGATATTTTAGGTTATGTTCATGCTTTTGAATTATTCAAGAAACCAAAAAGTATAAAATCAATAATAATTCCGGTTGGTTTTGTTCCCGAAACTATTCTTATTAAGGATGTTTTGAATATTCTAACAAAAAAACGACGAAGTATGGCTGTCGTTATTGATGAATATGGTGGAACTTCAGGAATTATGACTGTCGAGGATATTATAGAAGAACTCTTTGGTGAAATTGAAGATGAACATGACACTGTAGAATTAATAGAAGAACAACTTAGTGAAAACACCTATAGATTCTCGGCACGTTTAGAGGTTGATTATATCAACGAAACCTATAAATTAGACTTGCCAGAAGGAGAAAATTACGAAACTCTGGGAGGACTAATTGTTAATGCAACGGAAGAAATTCCGCAAGAAAANGACGATGTNCTTATCGATAATTTTAAGTTTACCATACAAGAAGTTTCCTCAACAAAAATNGATGTGGTAGTGCTCAAAATTCTTGAAATAGACTAAGGATTTTAAGAGATTGTAAAAACTGAACTTCTCCTTTTATAATTTACTAGAAAATACTATTTTCGCACACTTATTTACACTAAATAAAACAAGACTATGGCAGTTTTAAATAAAATTAGACAACGTTCGCTTATATTGATATTAGTGATAGCTTTAGCATTATTCTCTTTCGTTATTGGCGATTTGTTTAAAAATTCAGATGCATTGACGGGAGGTTCGCAAGATGTTGTTGCAACGGTTAATGGAACAGATATTGGAAGATTAGAGTTTCAACAAAAAGTAAAAGGTTACCAAGATAGAGTTGGTGGTAGAGTGACTTCTACACAAGCTATGAATACTATTTATAACCAAGAGTTACGTAGAATTATTTTAAATTCTGAAACAGAAGCTTTAGGTCTTTCAGTTGAAAAAGATGAGATGCGTNATTTATTAAAAACTAGCTTTTCTTCTTACCCAGAATTTCAAGATCAAAATGGAAACTTTGATGTTAACCGTTTGAACGCTTTTATAGCTAACCTTAAAGATTTAAATGGTGAAGCTGCTCCATTAAGTAACTTCATGGTGACTTATGACAGCTGGACAAATAACGAGCAAAATATCGCTGCAAGTGCTATTCAGCAATCATACTATAACATGATTAAAGCTGGTATAAGTGCTACAATAGCAGAAGCAAAAGATGAATATCTTGGTGATGCTAAAACTGTAGATGTAAAATATGTACAAATACCTTACACTACAATAGCAGATAGCTTGGTGCCAGTTTCTAAAAGTGAAATCAAATCTTATATGGAAAGCCATAAAGATAAATTTGAAGTAGATGCTAATAGAGAAGTGGTTTATGTAGAGTTTAAGGAAGAAGCTTCTAAAGCTGATGAGGATAAAATTAAAGCAGACTTATTAGCATTAAAATCTGATAGAACAGAGTACAATGAGAGTAGTAAAAATACAGATACAATTTCTGGTTTTGATACGACTTCAGATGTTGAAGAGTTTATAAATACATACTCTGATATTAAATACAACGATGCTTACTTAAGAGCTAATCAGTTGCCAGCTGTGGCAAAAGANACATTACTAAAACTTAACGTTGGTGATTATTATGGTCCTTATAAAGATGGNGAATTCTTTAANTTATCTAAGGTTGTTGCGGCTAAGCAAATGCCAGATTCTGTAAAAGTTCGTCATATCTTAATTCCTTATGTTGGTGGAACTAGAGCTGATGCTACGGTAACTAAAACTCCAGCGGAAGCAGAAAAAACTGCTGATAGTATTTTAACTGCAATTAAAGGAGGAACTAAATTCATGGATTTATTAGAATTATCTTCTGATAAAGTTAGTAACGAAAAAGATGGTGAAATAGAGTTTGATTACAACGCAGGTATGGCACCAGAGTTCAAAGCATTTTCTTTTGAAAATGAAGTTGGTGATGTAGAAGTAGTTGGTACATCTTTCGGTTACCATGTGATTGAAATTTTAGAACAAAATAGTTTTAATAAAGCTATCAAAGTAGCAACTTTAGCTGATAAAATTGAACCATCTCAAGAAACTCTTGATGAAGTATTCAACAAAATGTCAAAGTTTGAAATTGCTGCAAAAGATGGTGATTTTAGTGAATTAGCTAAAGAACGTGACTTAACAGTTAAGCCAATTACATTTAATGAATTGGATGAAACTATTCCAGGTTTGGGAAGCCAAAGAGAAGTAGTGCGTTGGGCTTTTGATGAAGATACAGATGAAGGAGATTATAAAAACTTCTCAATATCAGGTTTCGGATTTATCGTTGCAAAACTTGTAGAGAAAAATGAGGAAGGTTTAATGAGTGTTGAAGATGCTTCAATTACGGCACTTCCAGAAATTAGAAAAGAGAAGAAAGCTAAAATGATTCGTGAAAAAATTACAGCAACTTCTGTTGATGATATAGCTAAAAATAATGGTCAATCACCAAGAACAGCAGCGGCTGTAACTATTAAGAATACGACACTTTCTGGTGCAGGTGTTGAGCCAAAAGTTGTTGGTGCAGCATTTGGATTAAAAGAAGGTGCAACTTCTAAGCCAATTGATGGAGAAAAAGGTGTTTATGTTGTTGAAGTAACTAAAGTAAACGAAGCAACTGAATTAGAAAACTATGCTCCAATAATGAATAGATTAAACTCTGAGCGTAGAAATACAGTTCAAACAAAAGTATATCAAGCTTTAGAAAAAGCTGCTGATATAGAAGATAACAGAGCTAAGACGGTTTACTAGTCTTCTAATAAATTTTAATAAAATAAAAAAGGGCTTTACGAAATGTAAAGCCCTTTTTTATTGATGCGTTTTTATAGTTCTATTTTATCATTTCAGAATAAGGAATAATGGTGTCAAGTCCTTTAGACTTAAAATAATCTGAAGGATTATTTTCCGAAGTAACTAATATAAAATCTCCTCCCCAAGCACCAAGACTTTTTATAGAACCTTCGTAATAACTAAAGAATTTTGATTTGACTGTATCTTGCTGAATAATATTAGAAATAATGGTTTCATGAGCATTGATTAAGTCTTCAAAATCGGGTAAGGACTTACATGAAATCATGCTTTCTGTTATGTTGTTTACTTCGTTAATTAAAGAACTATTGATAACAGCATTCTTTTTATAATTAGCAATACCGTCTCTACTGTTTTGCTTTTTATTAAGATAAACAAAGAACAGTTGCTCTTTAAATGATGGGTTAAAATCAACCTCTTTTACAATTGGTAAACCATCAATAATCTGATAAGTAATTGGCTTATCATTTTGAGCACAAGCTATATCATAACCACTTCCGCCAAAGGTATTTTCTAAAAGCTCATAAGGATTTACATTAGCCCATTGAGCTAAATTATTAATAAGAGTAGACGATGTGCCTAATCCCCATTTTCTATTGAAGTCTAAGTATGTAGAAACTTTATATCCTTTATACTTTGATAGATATTCAGGATTTAATTTAAGAGCAGTGTTTAGAATACTTTCAAGTCTATTGGTAATTGGATTGTCATCCTGAACTTGTTTCAGGATCTTACCATTTTCAAAAGTAAAATCACCTTCAAACCATACCTTTTCATCTTCATCATAACTTTTCCAGTCGATAGTATTATCATCACTAGATTTAACCACTAAACTCTGACCATATTTTGTAGGAATCGCCAAGGCTTTAGCTCCATCTAAAACTAAATATTCTGATGTTAGTAATAATTTACCGTTGCTTCTAAAGGTTTTCAAGATTACTGTCTTAGTTTTTTGAGAATATCAACCACAGCGCTATGCGTTACAATATTGGTCTTAAAATGCTCAACAACTTTTTCCTTTTCTTCATTCGAAGCCTCAAATTGATTAAGGATATTCATCAAGTGCATTTTCATGTGTCCTTCTTGAATTCCGGTTGTAGTTAATGACTTTACAGCAGCAAAGTTTTGCGCCAAACCAGCAACAGCTACAATTTGCATTAGTTCTTTTGCATTTGGTTTTTCGAGCATTTCTAAAGCAAATTTTACCAAAGGATGTAAACTGGTTAATCCGCCAACGGTTCCTAATGCTAATGGAACTTCAATCCAGAATTTAAACGTGTCATCATCAATTTCACAGTGTGTTAAACTAGAGTATTGACCACTTTTTGAAGCATAAGCATGAACACCAGCTTCAACTGCTCTAAAATCGTTACCAGTAGCAAGTACAACAGCATCAATACCATTCATAATGCCTTTGTTGTGTGTGACTGCTCTGAAAGGTTCAACTTCAGCTATATTGACAGCTTGTTTGAATTTTTTAGCAAATAATTGTGGATTGTTAATATCCTTGCTTTTTAAGTCCTCAATCTTACATGAAACTTCAGCTTTTACTAGGCAGTTAGGAACGTAATTAGATAAAATGCTCATTACAATTTCTAGATGACTTTCAAGAATTTTTTCAGCTTCATCTTTAAATGTTGTTGAAAACTGCTCTAAACACGAATTAATGAAATTCGCTCCCATAGCATCTAGAGTTTCAAAGGTAGCGTGTAACTGATAGTAGTTTTTTAAATCCTCGGTTTTATTTATCAGTTCAATATCTAGAATTCCACCACCACGACGCTCCATATTTTTTGTAATTGCAGAAGCATCAGAAATCAATTTAGGCTTAACAGTTTTGAAGAATGTTTCTAATTTTTCAAAACTGCCATCATAGGTAAAATGAACTTGGCCAATTTTTTCGGTGGATATAACTTCAGCCTTAAAACCACCACGTTCTAACCAAAACTTAGCAGCCTTACTTGCTGCGGCTACCACTGAACTTTCTTCAATAGCCATTGGTATGGTGTACAACTTTTCGTTGATTTTAAAATTTGGAGCTACTCCAAGCGGTAAATAAAAATTGGTTATGGTATTTTCAATAAACTCGTCGTGTANCTTTTGCAGTTTTTNNTCNCTATTCCAGTATTGTTCAACAAGAGTTTTAGATTGATTTTTNTCTGTAAAATAGGTGTCTAAAAGCCAATCGATCTTTTCAGATTTTGAAAGCTTAGAAAAGCCAGAAATTGGTTTCGGCATGTTAAATTTAGTTTTAAAATACAAAGATACTTATCATTGGCATAAAATGTGTGCGCAAACTATCAATATTGCGGATTTACTGTTAATAATGACGGTTTTTTCCATAATTTTTAGTAAACTTGGCATTGCCTTATCGAAAAAATAAAATATGAAATTTAAACTTTTTGCAGCCGTAATTGGCTTTATTGCTACCTCCCTAATTTACAGTCAAGAAAAACAGATTACACTAGAAGATATTTGGAGTGGTGAGTTTAGAACAGAAGGAATGCAAGCGCTGCATTCTATGAATAATGGTAAGCAATATTCGGTTTTAAATTTTGATAGGCAAACCAGAACTTCAACAATAGATATTTATGATTATAAAACNTTGAAAAAGGTAAAGACCTTGGTATCCTCAGCAGATTTNGCTGAANTCCGAGGTTTTTTTGATTANAGCTTTAGTGAAGATGAGTCTAAAGTACTTTTAACGACNAATTCCATTCCGGTTTTTAGACGNTCTACTTTAGGNGAATATTATATCTATGATATTGAAAATGAAAAAGTCACTAANGTNTCTAATGATTTAGTACAAGAGCCNACGTTNTCNCCAGATGCTAGTAAAATTGCTTATGGTTTTGAAAATAATTTATACNTAAAAGATTTAAAATCTGGTGATGTAAAGCAAATCACTTTTGATGGTGAAAAGAATAAAATNATNAATGGAATTACGGANTGGGTTTATGAAGANGAGTTTAGTTTTGTAAGAGCTTTTGATTGGAATGCNGATGGAAATAAAATAGCNTTTATTCGTTTTGATGAATCNGAAGTNCCTGAATTTTCAATGGATGTNTANGGTTCGGATTTNTACCAAACACAACANGTTTTTAAATACCCNAANGCTGGNGAAGCTAACTCTAANGTGTCTTTACACTTGTANGATTTAGATTCGGAAAAACTATCCGAAATTAAAGTGAACAAGTCTTATNCTGATTTNTATATTCCAAGAATAAANTGGACNAAAGATGCTGATGTNCTTAGTGCTCAATATATGAANCGTCACCAAAATGAATTGGANCTTTGGTTTATAAATGTAAAAAGCAATACTGCAAATTTAGTTTTGGCAGAAAAAGATAAAGCTTACATCGATGTAACTTTCAATCTCACATTTTTAAAAGACAATAGCTTTATTTGGACGAGCGAAAAGGATGGTTTTAATCATATTTATCATTATGATAAAAATGGAAAGTTGATAAACCAAGTCACCAAAGGTAATTGGGAAGTAACCGATTATTATGGTTTTAATGAGAAGGTCAATACCATTTACTTTCAGTCTACGGAAAATGGTTCCATCAACAGAGATGTGTATTCAATAAAGCTAAACGGTAAAAATAAGGAAAGACTAACTAAAGCTGAAGGTACCAATAGTGCGTCTTTCAGTGCAGATTTTACGTATTTTATAAATACACATTCTAGCGCAACAACTCCACCAGAATATACTTTGAATGATGCTAAATCTGGAGAGTTGGTTAAAAGTATTAAGGATAATGATAAGTTATCTCAAAAAGTTGGAGACTATGTGACTTCAAAAAAAGAATTTAGTACCATAAATGTCAATGGTAATGATTTAAATATGTGGATGATAAAACCGTCTGATTTTGATCCGAAAAAGCAATACCCATTGTTTATGTATCAATATTCAGGACCAGGATCTCAGCAAGTCGCTAACAGATGGAATGGAGCAAATGATTATTGGTATCAAATGTTAGCACAGCAAGGTTATATTGTGGCTTGTGTAGATGGTAGAGGTACAGGTTTTAAAGGCGCGGACTTTAAAAAAGTTACTCAAAATGAATTAGGTAAATATGAGGTTGAAGACCAAATAGCTGCAGCAAAGCAATTAGGAGAAAGACCATACATTGACGCTTCAAGAATTGGTATTTGGGGTTGGAGCTATGGTGGATTTATGAGTAGTAATGCGCTGTTTAAAGGTAATGATGTCTTTAAAATGGCAATCGCAGTCGCACCTGTAACAAGCTGGAGATTTTACGATACAATCTACACCGAACGTTACATGACAACACCACAAGAAAACCCAAGTGGTTATGATGAAAACTCGCCAATAAATCATGTTGATAAACTAAAAGGTGATTTTCTGCTAATTCACGGTTCTGGTGATGACAACGTGCACTTGCAAAATACGATGAGAATGGTTGAAGCATTAATTCAGGCAGATAAGCAATTTGAATGGATGATTTATCCAGATAAAAATCATGGTATTTATGGTGGTAACACCCGTTTGCATTTATATAAAAAGATGACCAATTTCATCAATAAAACTTTAGGTGATAAACTAGAAAAGACTGAAGAAGAAAAGCAAACGTCTAAAATTAAAGGATAATAGCTAATAAATAACAGTAACTAACTAAATTAAAATATATGTCAACAGCAGTTAAACAACCGCATCAAAGAGAGCTTTTTGGTCACCCAGTAGGACTTTATGTTTTGTTCTTCACGGAAATGTGGGAGCGCTTTTCTTATTATGGGATGAGAGCTTTACTAACATTGTATCTCGTAGAAAAAACAACTGCAGACAATCCTGGTTTAGGATGGTTAGATTCAGAATCAATAATGCTTTATGGTTGGTATACTATGTTAGTATATGTAATGTCAATTCCAGGAGGTATCATTGCAGACAAAGTTTTAGGTCAGAAAAAGGCTGTTCTTTATGGTGCTTTAACTTTAGTTGCAGGTCACGGTATACTTGCTTTTGATGAAATGTGGGCATTCTATACAGGTCTAATTTTAATTGTATTAGGTGTTGGATTACTTAAACCAAATATTTCGACTATGGTTGGTGGTTTATACAAACAAGGAGATATTAGAAGAGATAAAGGTTTTAGTATCTTTTATATAGGTATAAACTTAGGGTCACTTTTAGCAACGTTTATAGTAGGTTATGTTGGAGAAAAAATAGGATGGCATTATGGCTTTGGATTAGCAGGTATTGCTATGTTGTTAGGTTTGCTTGTGTATTTATATGGACAGAAATTTTTAATAACTGTAGGTAATAAACCTACAGAAGAAGATAAAAAAGGTGATGTTTCTATCGGGAAATTATTAGGCGACCTGATTAAGTCTCCAGTAAATTTAGGGATAGTATTCTTAATAATAGCTTATGCTATTTATGCAGGCTTTTCTTATGAAGGAGTTGATAGTTGGGGCTACACAGCGCTTTATGTGTTTATAGCTTTTGTGGCAGGAATCATGATGATGATTTATAAAAACCTAGAAACAAAAGTGTCAAAAGATAGATACCTGGTACTTCTATTATCTTTCTTAATTGTAATTGTGTTTTGGGGAGCCTTTGAACAAGCAGGTGGTTTAATGAGTATTTATACTAAAACAAATACGGATAGAATGTTGTTCGGTTGGGAAATTCCTGCAACATGGTTTCAAGGACTTAATGCAGGTTTTATAATCATATTTGCAACATTAGTGGCAGGTTTCTGGGCAAAAAGAAAATTGAAAGGAAAAGAGGCCTCTTCTCTTTTCAAAATGGCCATAGGAACAATGATTATGGGACTAGGTTTTGTCTTTATGATTTTCGCTGCAGCTGAATTTAATGAAAAAGGTAGTTCTGCGATGCATTGGTTAGTTTTAGCTTATTTATTCCATACTATAGGAGAATTATGCTCTTCTCCTGTGGCACTTTCTTTTATTACAAAATTAGCACCTGTAAAATATGCTTCATTAATGATGGGAGTTTATTTTGCAGCTACTGGCTTAGGAAATAAGGTAGCAGGCGTTATTGGCGAGTCAGCTTCAGAATTTGGTGAATATGCTATTTTCTCAGGAATTACAGTGTTCACAGTTTTATTTGGACTGTTAGTAATCTTATTATTAAAACCTTTAAAAAGATTAACTCATGGAGCTGAGGATAATGAAAGAGAGTTGCTAGAGACAGAAAAATATGAATTAGCTGATTCTGAAATAAATAATTAAAAAATAATATTTTAAATAACTAAACCCTTATGTGTCATAAGGGTTTTCTACACTAACTAAAACTAACTATTATTTTATGAGTACTGATATTGAAAATCTATTTAAGGATAAGGTTCTTGGTCATCCTGGTGGACTATTTGTATTGTTTTTTACAGAAATGTGGGAGCGTTTCTCATTCTATGGAATGAGAGTTCTTTTGGTTAATTTTTTAACCATGGCAGCTATAGGNTATAATCCNGGATGGGAATGGAGTGTAGAAAATGCAGGAGCTCTTTTTGGTACTTATGCAATGCTACTTTATATCACACCTATNNTAGGTGGTTACATTGCGGATAAATTTACNGGTTATCGTTGGGCTGTGATTATAGGNTCNCTTATCATGACTTTGGGNCATGCTTCTATGGCNNTAGAAACTGAGTTTTCTCTGTATTTAGGNTTAGCANTGTTAGTAATCGGAACAGGNTTTTTTAANCCAACAATGACCTCTATCATTTCCGAGATGTACAAGAAAAANCCAGAGAAAAAAGATGGAGCTTACACNATTTATTATATGGGTGTTAATGCAGGAGCTTTTTTNGGTATGATGTTGTGTGGCTATTTAGCAGAGAAAATAGGNTGGGCNTATGGNTTTGGGTTAGCAGGTGTTTTTATGCTTTTAGGAACGNTGCAATTTTGGTTNTCAGGNNCNTTATTTGGAAAAATAGGTGCNAAGCCATCTAAANNNCATGAAGTTGAATNACCTCAAAATATNAATGAAGAATCNGTTGAAATAGATGACAATTTTGAAAANGAAGAAAAACCAAATNCNTTCACACTTTTTGATAANATATTAATCATNATCTCATCAGTTATAGGTTTGGGATATGCTATTAATGATCCNATGTCTAAAATTGCAGGNATCGATATGTTNTCTGCTTTACAGATAGGNGATTTTGAAGGTCAGTATGTAGCTGTTCTATTTGCNCTTGCTCTATTTTTAGTTTTGGTAATCGGAAGGATTTTAAGATATACGGCTGTAGTTAGAGATAGAATGATAGCCTTTATTGTGTTTGCTTTTTTTACGGTATTCTTTTGGTTGTCTTTTGAGCAAGGCGCATCTTCACTTGTTATTTTTGCTAGAGATAATGTGGATAGGCTTTTAAGTGGTGGAGCTGCAACGACATTCAATATCGTGAATACCTTGTTAACGGTAATTCCTTTAATCATCATCTCATACGTGTTATACCTGTTGTGGAAAAAAACATTCAAGAAAATTCCAGGATCAAATATTGTGCTGGTACTTTGTTTCTTATTGATGTGGGGAATTGTTGGTTGGATGCTAAACCGTGATTTTAAAACTGTTGCGTACGATGTTACATATTCTGCAATAGAACAACCAGCAATGGATGATGATGGAAAACAAAAGGTTGATAAAGATGGCAATTTAGAATTTATTTACGTTCCAATAACTGAAGGTAATCAAGTAAATTCAAATCAAAAAGTTGTTACTAGAACAACATCAATTGCTGAACCATTATCATTTAATGTAGGTGATAAATTAAATATCATAACAAAAAATAACGAAGGAACTGAATTTGGTTTCTTGGATGAAGAAAGGTTAGCTTTCGCTAAAGAAAATGCTATTGCACTAAATAGAGATAACGGAATTGTGTCTGCAACGGTGACAAAAGTTAGAGATAATGAAGTGGAGATTACTGTATCATGGTTTAGTATCTTAAACTCATTTTTTATAATTGTTTTTGCGTCATTGTTCTCTAAATGGTGGGAAAGTAAATATAATCCTAGCGCAGCTACTAAATATGCTTTAGGGCTGATAATTATGGGTGTTGGTTTTGGTCTTTTAGCCTTTGGTTCTTCAGGTGCGGTTGATGGAGTTAAAGTAAGTATGATTTGGTTGATCTTAGCCTACCTTTTCCATACATTGGGAGAATTGTGTTTGTCTCCAGTTGGTTTGTCTTACGTTAGTAAGTTGGTGCCAGCGAGAATGATTGCGTTAATGTTTGGTATGTGGTACTTGGCCATTGCTATAGGTAATAAGTTAGCGGCTGTTTTAGGAGGTCAGATTGAAAATATTACTGAAGAGTATAGTCTCTCTACATTCTTCCTGATTTTTACAATTGTCCCTGTCGCAGCTGGTGTTTTGGTATTTTTATTAAACCCAGTACTTAAGAAACTCATGCACGGTGTGCGCTAATCAAAACAGTTAAAATAATATAAAATGCTCCTAAAAATGAGCATTTTTTGTAAGTTAGGAACAAGAATTGCAACAAATCGGTTATGAAAAATCTACTTTACATATTTGCTATTGTGTTACTTACATCTTTCAAGGTGAGTGATAAGGCTGAGAAGGAAATTAATTGGATAACGTTAGAGGAGGCTATTGAACTTCAAAAGGAAGAGCCTAGAAAAATTATAATGGATGTATACACCAATTGGTGTGGTCCATGCAAAATGCTAGACAAAAATACTTTCCATAACGAAGATGTGGTTGACTATGTTAATAAGAATTATTACGCCGTAAAATTTAATGCAGAAGGCAATGCCTCAGTGACTTATAAGGATAAGACTTTTAGTAATCCTAATTATAATCCAGCGAATGCCAACAGACGAAATAGTGCACATGAATTCTCAAGGTATTTACAAGTAAGGGCGTACCCTTCAATGGTGTTTTTTGATGAAAGCGCTAATGTCATTGCGCCTCCAATTACAGGTTATTTAAAGCCGCAACAATTAGAGTTGTATCTAAAAATGTTTAAAGCTGATGAACACAAGGATATGACGACTCAAGAAAAGTTTAATGAATATTACAAAAACTTTAAACCTACATTTAAGGAATAGATTAACCGTCAATACGGGTGGTTTTCCTAAATCCTGTTTAGGAAAATTGTATCGAGAATAGGTTTGTAGAAATTACTCAAGAATAAAAGCTCCCTTTTCATCGGTGTAATGGAAAGGGATTTCTTTTTGCTGGCAAGTTAATTTCCAACGTTGCGCATAAGTTTTATAATTACTGGCGTCTGCAATAATTGTTTTAGGCTTCAAGCTGTCCAAGACTCTGTTTAGATTTACTTTTGGAGAGTTTCTCAATAAAACATAATCGATTTTAGTAGCTATATTTTTATAAATGCCGAAACTATCAATTATTAGAATTCTGTAGTCTTTATAGGTGTAAAAGTGTTGTAAAGAATCTTCTTCAACGGTTTTTAATATTCTACCAACCTTATAGTTCTTAATAATATTATCTACTTTTCGTTTGGAAGTATCTAAATTATGATGAACTAAAAGTTTGCTGTTTTCTTGTAGGCCAATCATAGAAAACCGACTCTTATTAAATACAACAAATGTGGAAGTTGAACTTTGATACCTATTGTAGAATAAAGTGGTTTGAAAACATATCACAGCAATTAAAGCTANGCCAANCCATTTNAANGTTTTGNGTTTGTAGACTTGGACTAATGAAACTATAAAAACATAGANACAAATCACCTGANNCANGGTAAAAGGNATNTCTCTAAACAAAAAATCTTCAAATTGAGCTACCCAAGCTATAAATCNATTAAGTGAATTTATTATCNTNCTATATACATCAACTAATAAANTTGGAAGCANNTTTANTAATGCNAANANNATAACCAATAANCCTAAACCTAGNATTAATCCTAAAAACGGAATNACCACAATATTAGATATAAAAAACAAACCAGGAANCTGATGGAAATAAAATAAACTGATNGGTAATACTCCGAATTGAGCAGCTATAGTTACGGTAAATATTTGCCATAATTTATCAGTAATCCAATATTTTGGTTGCCAGATTTTGTAAATAATAGGTTGAATACTCACAATCCCTAAAACAGCTAAATAACTCATTTGAAAACCTACTTCAAGCAAAAATGTAGGCTTGAAAAGCAATATTAAGAAAGCTGAAATAGCTAGGGTATTATAAATATTTGTTGGTCGTTTTAAATGCATAGCAACATTTATGATGCTAAACATCATGACGGCTCTAGTTACCGAAGGAGATAAGCCAGCAATAATAGCGAATGACCAAAGTAGAACAAATATGACTAAACCTTTTATAAAATTACCATGTTTAAAATAGAGTAGTGGACTAAAAACAAAGTTGAGGATCAATAATAAAATTCCAACATGCAAGCCAGAGACGGCAAGGATATGTATAGTACCAGAATTAACATAGTTATTGTAAACTGTTTTGTCTATTGACTGTCTTTGTCCAAGTAGTAAGGCATTCATTATGCTTAAGACATCTCCTCTAAATCCAGCATTGACTAGCTTTTGGTTGATCACTGCTCTAAGTTTGTCAGCATAACCATATATACTTTGCTTAGAGTCTGAAATAATTAAAACCTCGCCTTCTTTTAAATACAACTGTTTATAAACTTGCTTTAATTCTAAATATTCAGAGTAATCAAACTGAAAAGGATTCAAGGGTTTTTGAATGTCAGTGAGTCTAGTTGAAGCTATTATGATGTCATCAACAGAAAAAGGTTTAGAAAGACTATCTGGTTTTATATTAATGAGTAGCCTACCTAAAAATTTGTTGTTATTGATGGATTTTACTGAGGCAATATACTTGTCATTGTAATTATCTGGTTTTAGTCGTTCTTCAATTTGTAAAGTTATCTCGTAAGTTTGATGTATTTTATCAATGTTGAGGTAGTGATTGCTTAATAACTTTTCATCTTGAATAGTGTAACTTAGCATTCCTATACCAATAAAACAAACAAAACTCAGGATGTCAAAAAACGGGTGGTTTACAATTTTTGAGCGTAATACAAACCACAAGAACCCAAGTGCTGTAATGCTAAGGATTATAAAGACTAAAATAAAATTTAGACTAAACTTAAAGTAATGGGAAATTACAATTCCTAAAATCAGGAAAACGGTCAGTTTTATGATAGGAAAATTCAGTAACTTCATGATAATGAGTTACTAATATAGTAAAAGTCATCTTATAAAACACGCCTAGCCTGAACGAATGCAAAATACCAATATTTTTCTGCTATAGAAGAGATCATAACTCCTCTACTAGTTGAGGCGTGAATAAACTCAACATTTCCAGGTCTAACGTCGGTAACAATACCAACATGATTAACACTTCTACTATTTTTATTAGTCGCGAAAAAAACCAAATCACCTACATTGACTTCTTTCAAATCTACCCAATCTCCATAACTTCGTAATCCAGAAGTTGACCTTGGTAAGCTAATATTGTGTTCTTTAAATGAGGTATATATTAACCCAGAGCAGTCCATGCCTTTTTTTGTAGTTCCTCCGTATTTGTAACGTGTGCCTGTAAATGTTTTAGCAAATTTCACAATGCTTTCTGCATCTTTAGAAGGTTTCTTGGAACTGTTTTCTACTTTTACGGAATAGGCCTGCCTTTTTTTACTGCTATAGCTTTTTTTTGATTTACAACTGGTTGAGATTACTACTAAAAGTAGGATAGGTAATAGTCTTTTCATTTGTAAGTTTAGATATTGGGTTGTTTTATGGTTTCATAGATTAATTTAGCGGCTTTTTCACTAGCGCCTTTACCACCTAGTTTCTTCTCTAATTCAAAATAATTGAGGAACATTTGCTCTCGCTTTTCTCCATTCAAAATTAAATTTAATTCTTTTTTGAGGCGCTTTTTGTTTAAATCTCCTTGAATTAATTCAGTAACTACCTCCCGATCCATAATCAAGTTAACTAAAGATATAAACTTAAGTGTAATAATGCGTTTCGCTATATGATAAGATATAGCATTGGCCTTGTAGCAAACCACTTGCGGTACTTTAAAAAGTGCAGTTTCTAATGTTGCAGTTCCTGAAGTCACAAGAGCAGCATAAGAAACGCTTAGTAAATCGTAGGTTTTGTTAGAAATGAAGCTAACATTGTCTTGTTTTATAAATTGCTTGTAAAACTCATAATCTTGACTCGGTGCTCCAGCGATTACAAACTGATAGTTTTTAAAATCGTTAACAAGACTTAGCATAACACCTAGCATTTTTGTGATTTCTTGTTTTCGGCTACCAGGTAACAAAGCAATTATAGGTTTGTCATTAAGATTATTCTGAGATTTAAAGGTCGCTTCTTCAATCTGAGTTCTATCTGCTATAGCATCAATTAGAGGATGGCCAACAAAGTTGACATCATAATTGTACTTATTGTAAAAGGCTTTTTCAAAAGGTAAGATGCAGTACATGGCGTCGATGTCGCGTTTTATCTTTTCAACTCTACTTGCTCTTGATGCCCAAACCTGAGGGGAAATATAGTAATGTGTTCTGTAATTTTGTTCTTTGGCCCATTTGGCAATTCTTAGGTTAAAGCCAGAGTTGTCAATGAAAATAATAACGTCCGGATTAAAATTTTCAATATCATTTTTACAAAACTTAATAAGTCCTAAGATTTTCCTAAGATTAAGAATAACTTCAGCAAAACCCATAAATTGACGCTCTTTGTAGTGCTTAACCAAAGTGCCACCAACAGCTTGCATTAAATCTCCTCCCCAAAATCTAATCTCCGCATTTTCATCTTGTTTAAACAAAGCTTTCATTAGGTTAGAACCATGTAAATCTCCTGAAGCTTCTCCTGCAATGATATAGTATTTCATAGCTTTTTAGTTGTTCAGGTTCCAGATGTTTAGGTTCTGTATGAGATGGTGAGCTGTAAGATCGAATTGAACAGGAACAACAGAAACGTAGCCGTTTTCTAAAGCCCATTCGTCGGTATCTTCACCATTGTCTAGATTTACAAATTTTCCGGCTAACCAGTAATATTCTCTTCCCATTGGGTTGGTACGTTTATCAAATTCTTCAACCCAATTAGCTCTAGCTTGTCTACAAACTTTAATCCCTTTTATATCTTCTTTCTTTAGTTTGGGAAGGTTAACATTTAACACAACGCCATCAGGTAAGCCATGTTCTAAAACCTGTCTGGTAATTGTTTCAATAAAGGGTTTGCAGTGTTCAAAATCGGCATTCCAATTATAATCTAATAACGAAAAACCTATTGCAGGAATGCCTTCAATTCCAGCTTCTAAAGCAGCACTCATTGTTCCTGAATAAATCACATTTATTGAAGAATTAGAGCCATGATTTATACCAGAAACACAGATGTCTGGTTTTCTATCTAAAATTTCTCTTACGGCTAATTTTACGCAATCTGCAGGCGTGCCAGAACAGCTGTACTCGGGTTGCTTGCCGTCTATGGCTACCTTTTCTAAATACAATGTTGCGTTAACGGTAATAGCATGCCCCATGCCACTTTGTGGACTGTCTGGAGCAACAACTACAACATCACCAATGGTGTTCATTACCGAAATCAAAGTCCGTATGCCAGGAGCTGTAATACCATCGTCGTTAGTTACTAAAATTAAAGGGCGTTTGGCCATTGTGTAAGAAAAATTGTTATTGTGTTGTAAAAATACTAAAAAACTATACCTTTTGTCGGTTATATTGGCTTTAACAAAAAATTAGTGCCGCTATTTTTTATGGCACGGTTTTTTCTGCTATTTTAGTGAAATATTGAAAGCCTACTTAATCCTATAAATTTAAAAATAAGACTATGAAAGGGAATTATAAGTTCTTGCTACTGGCATTAATGATAGCTTTTGCGTCATGTAGCTTTACAAGTAAAAAGTTCGATGATCCTGATAAAGATAAATTATTGATTCAATTAATCACTTATCTTTTAGAACAGGGACATTTCAATCCACAAGATATAAATGACGATTTTTCTGAAAGTGTTTATGAAGATTACTTAAATAACCTTGATCCGTTTAAGCGTTATTTTTATGCTTCGGATATTGAAGAGTTTGATGCTTACAGAAAACAATTAGACGATCAGATTAAAGCATATGATGTGTCATTTTTCAATTTAACACACCAACGTTTACTTCAACGTATAGCGGAATCTAAAAAAATCTACACTGAGATTTTAGAGAAACCGTTTGATTTTACAAAAGACGAAGAGTATTCTGCGGATTATGAAAAGTTGACTTATGTAAAGTCGAAAAAAGAAATGAAAGAACGTTGGAGAAAGCAACTTAAGTTTTCTACCATTGCAAATTATGATGATGCTATCACGCAAAGAAATATAGAACTAGGTGCTAATGAACTACCAGAAAGTTTGTTTTCTGCAACTAGTGAGAAATCGCATTCTAAAGAAGATAAAAAGACTTTAAGTGAAATTGAATCAGAGGCTAGAAATGCTACAAAGCGTTCTCTAGATGAGCTTTACGATTACATTGATGACAGAAGAAGAACAGATTGGTTTTCGGTTTATGTAAATGCTATTGTAGAAGAATTTGACCCTCATACATTCTACTTTGCTCCAGAAGATAAAGAGCGATTTGATAGAGATATGTCTGGAAACTTCGAAGGTATTGGCGCACGTTTACAAAAGAAAATGGACGGTATCGTTGTTAATGAAATCATTAGCGGAGGTCCAGCTTGGAGAGCGAACGAACTTGAAGTAGGTGATCAAATCCTTAAGGTTAAACAAGAAGATGAGGACGAGGCGGTTAATGTGGTAGGTATGCGTTTAGATGACGCTATCAAGTTTATTAAAGGCCCTAAAGGTACTGTAGTAACCTTGACTCTTAAGAAAGTAGATGGTACTATTGAGGATATTTCAATTACCAGAGATATTGTTGAGTTGGAAGAAACTTATGCAAAGTCTTCTACGGTTGAAAAGGAAGGTAAAACATTTGGTGTTATCAATCTCCCAAAATTTTATATCGATTTTGAAGATTATGATAAGCGAAATGCAGCTTCAGATATTAAACAAGAAATCCTTCGTTTAAAAGAACAAAATGTTGAAGGTCTTGTGCTTGATTTAAGAAATAATGGAGGTGGTTCTTTACAAACAGTTGTTGATATTGCAGGATTGTTTATTGAGCAAGGTCCAGTAGTTCAGGTTAAAACAACAGGTGAAGCTAAAGAGGTTTTAAGCGATAAAGATAAGTCGATAGTATGGGATGGTCCTTTGGTAATTCTGGTAAATGAGCTTTCGGCTTCAGCTTCCGAAATTTTAGCTGCGGCAATGCAAGATTATAAAAGAGGTATAGTGATTGGAAGTAAGCAAACTTATGGAAAAGGAACTGTGCAGACTGTTTTCGATTTAAACCGTATGGTTAGAAACAACACTAATGGAGATATGGGAGCGCTAAAATTTACTACGCAAAAGTTCTATAGAATTAATGGTGGTTCTACCCAGTTAGAAGGTGTTAAGAGTGATGTTGTTGTGCCAGACCGTTACAGTTACATTAATATTGGTGAGAAAGATCAGGAAAACCCATTACCTTGGGATAAAATTGATGCTGCAGAATATGATGTTTGGGAAAACTATTTTGATTATGATACCACAATAAGCAAGAGTAAGCAACGCATGGCTGCCAATGAGCAATTAAAGTTGATTGATGCTAATGCTAAATGGGTTAAAAAAATAAGAGACCGTGAGGTGTATTCGTTAAAGTATAGTGAGTATAAGAAAGAAATGGAGTTAAATGAGCAAGAAGCAAAACGATTTGAAAAACTTTCTGAATACAAAACTAACCTTACATTTAATTCACTTCCATATGAAATAAAATTGATGGAAAAGGATTCTGTACTTGAAGAAAAGCGTGATCGTTGGCATCAAGCTTTAGCAAAAGATGTGTACATAGAAGAGGCAATCAATGTGTTACATGATTTAAAAATGACACATGCTATTAAAAATAAATTAGCAGGCTCTGTGAAGAATTAAAAACTTCCTATGGGAAAACCAAATAATTCACTAACAACATTAGCGCTTCAAAAGTTTAAAAAAAACTTTTGGGGCGTTTTTAGTTTGGGTATAATTTCCTGCATAGGACTTATCTCAGTTTTTGCTTATCTCTTTGCTCCAGATGCTACAAAAAATGCAAATCAGATGCATTTGGCTATACATTCTAAATCGCCTGGTTTTAATGTTGAAATGTTAACCATACCATCTGGAATAGAGGTAAATCAAAATTTTCTTTCACAATTATTTTTTGGAAAACAGAATACAGATACTGAAATTCCTATTCAGTCTTACAGTGTTAATAATGGTGTTTTAAGCTATGTTGAATATGCTTCGGATGGATTAAAAGGGGTAGAAAAAGAAGTGGAACTCACTAAATTTCCCAATTCAGATTATAAAAATTTTATTGAAAACCGAACCTTTCTTTTTGGGACAGATAAATATGGTAGGGATTATCTTAGTCGTATTTTAATAGGTTCTAGAATTTCTTTCTTTATAGGTTTTATCGCTGTCTTTATTTCTTTAGTTGTTGGCTTGCTTATGGGTAGTGTGGCTGGTTACTATGGAGGTAAAGTTGATGCTGTAATTATGTGGGTTATTAATGTGACTTGGTCCATTCCGACATTACTGTTGGTTATTGCAATAACATTGGCTTTGGGTAAGGGTTTTTGGCAAGTTTTTATAGCTGTGGGTTTAACTATGTGGGTAGAAGTGGCTAGAGTGGTGCGTGGTCAAATTATTAGTGCTAAGGAAATGCAATATGTAACTGCTGCGAAAGCTTTAGGTTATAATGATTACAGAATTATTACAAAACATATTCTACCTAATATATTCGGGCCATTAATTGTGATTTCTGCAGCTAATTTTGCAGCTGCAATTCTTATAGAGAGTGGCTTAAGCTTTTTGGGTATAGGTGCTCAACCTCCAATGGCTAGTTGGGGAGCGATGATTAAAGACCATTACAACTACATTATTTTAGGAAAGCCATACTTAGCTATGATTCCTGGAGTTTGTATTATGGTTTTAGTAATGGCCTTTATGCTGGTTGGTAATGCACTTAGGGATGCTTTAGATGTAAAATCTTAGTTTTCTTCTGAGTTAGTTTTATTTGATGGCTTGAAGAACAAAGACCAATTTTCCTCTTTTGTGTATTGTGCAAATGTATCTGGACGATATTCGCCATTTCTAATTAATGTTTCTCCATTGGGTTTGATTAAGGCATAGGATCCACAAAGTGTTCTATTAGTAAAAAGGTTGGATCTGAAGTAATTATCCTCATCAATAAAAAAATATTCTTTTTCTGAATTAGACTTATTTTTAAGAAGCATTCCTTTTTCAAATAAACATACTAGAGTAATATTCTTGTTATTTAATTCCTTTTTTATTGGATTAAGAAATGATTTTCTTTGATTAATTTCAGTTCTTGTCCATGTGTTGTCTCTTGTTGAAGAGCACAAATCATCTTTGTAATAGTATTCAATTAAAATTATTGAAGAATCAATAATTTGGGATTTTGAGATTGATTCTAATTTTTTCTTTATAAGATTAAAATCTAGATTGCCAATTTGGTGTAGTCCTTTTTTTAGTTTACAAAAACGTTGTTGTTTCGTCCCTAAAGAGTCCCATCTTATAAATGCATTGTTTTTATTTCTCCACTTTTCTTGAAAACTTGGTTTACTAATAGTGTCCCCATCTATATCGAGATGTATGCGCTCTTGTCCTATAATGGTATTGAAGAAAAGTGAAAAAAATATTATAATAATTAAGTAATTTGTCTTCATTGGAACCATATAGTTATTCATTTTTTAAAGCTTCGATCTCTTCGTTAGTAGCTTCAATAAATCCTAAAACCTCGTTTTGTCCAATCTTCTTGCTAGATGAGGTTATAAAATGAGGTGGAAGTTCTTCCCAAGTCTTTAATAGTTCTTGGCAATAATCATCTACGTGTCGCTCAATAGCTTTTTGTTTTAGTTTATCAGCTTTGGTAAAAATAATGCCAAAAGGAATTGCATTTTCACCTAAATACTGCATAAATTCTAAATCAATAGTTTGAGGTTCATGACGAATATCTACTAAAACAAAAGCAGAAACCAATTGTTGACGTTGTTCAAAATAATTAGTTATGAATTTCTGAAATTTCTTTTTAGAGGTTTTAGAAACTCTAGCATAACCATAACCTGGTAAATCAACTAAATACCAATTGTTATTGATGACGAAGTGATTAATCAGTTGTGTTTTTCCTGGTTTACCTGAAGTTTTTGCTAAGCTTTTTCTGTCGGTAAGCATGTTGATTAAAGAAGACTTACCTACGTTACTTCTGCCTATAAATGCATATTCTGGCAAATGGTTTTTAGGACATTTGGCAACATCAGAATTGCTAACAACAAATTCGGCAGATTTTATTTTCATAATTTCTTATAAATGGTGTGTAAGATTTTAAGTTTCTAAGAAGATGTAATCTTTTAAAAGCCTCTTTTTTCTAACCAGCTATTAAGTATTTTATTAAATTCTTCAGGGTGTTCCATCATTGCAGCATGGCCACATTTGTCAATCCAATATAAGTCAGAATCTGGTAAAAGATCATGAAACTCTTCAGCAACTTCAGGTGGAGTTACGTTGTCATTTTTACCCCAAATAATACAAGTTGGTGTATCCATTTTTGGTAAATCTTTAGCCATATTATGTCTTATAGCACTTTTTGCAATGGCTAAAGTTTTAATGAGTTTATTTCTGTCATTTACGGTTTCGTAAACTTCATCTACTATCTCTTTTGTGGCAACCTCAGGATCGTAAAAAACATCTTGTGCTTTCTTCTTAATTACTTCGTAGTCACTTCGTTTTGTGTAGCCACTACCCATAGCGCTTTCATAAAGACCAGAACTTCCTGTTATAATAAGAGCTTTTACTTTGTTTGGGTAAAGTTTTGTGTGGTATAAACCGATATGACCACCAAGTGAATTACCTAGCAAAATAACATTATCTAAACCTTTGAATTCAATAAAATCCTTTAGGTAATTAGCAAAGCTCTTTACGTTGGTTTTAAGTAAAGACATGGTGTATATAGGTAGTTCAGGTATAATAACCTTATACCCATTAGAGCTGAAGAATTTGGTAACGGCATCAAAATTACTTAGCCCTCCCATTAATCCATGAAGTACTATAATTGGTGTGCCTTCTCCTACTTCAATATATCTATAATCCTTTTCTTTTTTTAAAAGGTGTGCCATTTACATATTAGCGGTTAAATGTTAAAAACAAATATAACTAAATCCTTTAGAATATAAATATAATGCTGAAAATATCGGTCATTTCATTTAACGTCTAAATATTTTTTGCTTGTTAATATCTCCCACAATTTTAACTAACTGTGATGTGTCTGTATTTCTAGAATTTAGATGTAAATCAGACTTCTAAAATTCAAAACTTATCAACAAAGTGGGATAATGTGGTAAAAAGTGGATAATTTTTCAATATATTTGAATTTAAATCGTTGAAGTTGTAAGCGAAACCTTGTGAATTCATTTATAGGAACATACGAATGTAAAGCTGATGCAAAAGGAAGGCTGATGGTGCCTGCTGTGCTAAAAAAGCAGTTGTCGTCGGCTTTGCAAGATGGTTTTGTTTTAAAGCGAGCGGTGTTTCAGCCGTGTTTGGAATTGTATCCAATGGCTGAGTGGAATGTGCTTATGGCAAAGATCAACAAGCTTAATCGTTTTAAGAAAAAAAACAATGATTTTATAAGACGATTCACTGCTGGTGTAAAAGTGGTAGAGGTTGATAATGCGGGAAGATTATTGATACCGAAGGACTTGATGGGTTTTTCGGGAATTACAAAAGAGGTTGTTTTGGCTTCTGCTGTGAATATCATTGAGATTTGGGATAAGGATAAGTACGAGCAAGCTATTGATGATGCTGCATTAGATTTTGCGGATTTGGCTGAAGAGGTAATGGGACAAGATGATGAGGTCGATGGAATATCATAACGCAGTGTTGTTAAAAGAAACGGTGGATGGCTTGAATATTCGCCCTGATGGAGTTTATGTAGATGTAACATTTGGTGGTGGTGGTCATAGTCGAGAGATATTGTCGAGACTTGGTGAAGAGGGAAAGTTGTTTGCCTTTGATCAGGATAAAGATGCTTTGGAGAATGTAATTGAAGATGATCGTTTTGTGTTGATAAATGAAAACTTCAGATATATAAAAAGGTTCTTAAGATTTTATGGTGTAAAGGAGGTTGATGGTGTGCTTGCGGATTTTGGTGTATCGTCGCATCAATTTGATGTTGCTGAAAGAGGGTTTTCAACACGTTTTGAAGCAGATTTAGATATGCGAATGAATCAATCTAATAAACTATCTGCTTTTGAAGTGATAAATGAGTATTCCGAAGAGCAAATTAGAGATGTGCTTTTGCAATATGGTGAATTAAGACAAGCGCCAGCAATGGCAAGGGTGATTGTTTCGGAAAGAAATAATGGGGAAATCAAAACGAGTGAGCAATTAAAAACTGTTTTGAAGCGGTTTTTAAACCATAAGAAAGAGAATAAAGTATTGGCGCAAATATATCAGGCGATAAGAATTGAGGTGAACCAAGAAATCGAAGTGTTGAAGGAGTTGTTGTTGCAGATGCCAGAGGTTTTAAAAAAAGGAGGGAGGTTGAGTTTTATCTCTTACCATTCTTTAGAGGATCGATTGGTGAAACGATTTATAAGAAACGGGTTGTTTGAAGGTGAGCCAGTGCGAGATGTGTTTGGGAATTTTGAAGTACCGTTAAAAAAAGTGGGAGGTTTAATTGTGCCTTCGCAAACAGAAATTAAAGAGAATAATAGAGCAAGGAGTGCAAAGCTGAGAATTGCTGAGAAACTATGAAGAAAAACATCTATAGCATATTAAGAGGTAGGTTTCTGATTAGTGATGATTCGTTTAAAAATTGGCGTATCATCATTTTTATTTCAGTACTGGCTATAGTTATGATTGCGAGTTCTCATAGTGCAGATAAAAAAGTATATGAAATAGCGAGGCTTACAAATGAAGTGAAAGAGCTTCGTTCGGCCTTTGTGGATAAGCGAGGCAAATTAATGCGTCTCAAAAAGGAGTCTTACGTGGAGACTAAAATGAAAAAAAGAGGAATTGAAATTTCATTAAATCCACCAACAAAAATAATAGTAAAATCAAACCAAGAATAAACTTTGGCAACAACAGAAACCAACATATTAAACAGATTGTACTTCGTGGCGGGCTGCATGTTTGTATTTGCGCTTGCTGTGGTATTCAAGCTAATTAGTATTCAGTTTATTCAAGGTGATGAATATAGAGCGCTTGCAGAAAAGCGTACGTTGCGAGATTTTGAAATACCTGCCAATAGAGGTAATGTGTATTCTGCTGATGGTAGCTTGTTGGCAACGTCTATTCCTAAATATGATATACGTATTGATGCGATTCAGCCTAAAGACGTAGTTTTTGAAAAATATATAAACGCGCTTGCAGATTCGCTTAGTGTGTATAAAGGAAAGCCGGCTTCGTATTACAAAAACATTATTAGAAGAGCGAGAAATAACAAAAATAGATATTTCTTATTGGCAAGAAATATTAGCTATTCGGATTATATAAGAATGCGAAACTTTCCACTTTTAGAGCTTGGTGCAATTCAGGGTGGTTTAATTGTGGAGCAAACTACACGACGTGAACATCCGATGGGTGAAATTGCTGCGCGTTCCATTGGTTATGAGCGTATAGATGAAAATAATTATGCGACAAGAGTTGGGTTAGACGGTGCTTTTGGTGAAAAATATTTAAGAGGTGTAAATGGCAAACGAACTAAACAAAAGATAGGTAATGGCAATTGGAAGCCGATTTACGATTTTGATAAAGTAGAGCCAAAGGATGGTTATGATGTTTATACAACTTTAGATGTCAATATTCAAGATATAGCGCATCACGCATTGTTAGCACAATTAGAAAAATACAAAGCAGATCATGGTTGTGTGGTGGTTATGGAAGTTGAAACAGGAGAAATAAAAGCCATTTCTAATTTAGGAAGAAATACTAACGGACATTATTACGAACGATTGAATTATGCTGTAGGAGAAAGTCATGAGCCTGGTTCTACGTTTAAGTTAATGGCTGTAACTGCGGCTTTAGAGGATAAGGTTATAGATACTAGTGATGTTGTTGATACGGAAAAGGGGATTCTGACTTTTTATGGTAAAAAAGTTAGAGATTCCAAACATGGTGGTTATGGCAAGATTTCAGTTTCTGAAGCTTTTGAGGTTTCTTCAAATACAGGAATAGTAAAAGCTATTGATAATGCATACAGAAATAAGCCAAGCAAATTTGTGGATAGATTGTATGCTATGAATCTTAACGATAGTCTTGATCTTCCTATAATTGGTGAGCCAAGTCCTATAATTCCAGATCCAAGAGTAAAAAACGGTAGATGGAGTGGTATTGCGCTACAGTGGATGGCCTACGGTTATGGTGTGTCTTTTACTCCGCTTCAAACACTAACATTTTATAATGCCATTGCAAACAATGGCGAAATGGTAAAGCCTAGGTTTTTAAGAGAGGTTAAGGAGTATGATAGGGTGGTTGAGCCTTTTGAGAAAAAAGTAATCAATCCTAGAATTTGTTCAGAAGAAACTGTGAAGAAAGTAAAGCAGTTGTTAGAGAATGTGGTAGAAAAGGAACATGGGACAGGGCATAGATTGTATTCTGAAAATTTCTCTATGGCAGGTAAAACAGGAACATGTCAAAAAGATTATAGAAATAGAGATAAATTAAACTATATCTCATCTTTTGCTGGTTTTTTTCCTGCGGATAACCCTAAATATTCATGTATCGTGGTGATTCATGAACCTGATAAAAGTGTTGGTTATTATGGTGCGGACGTTTCTGGTCCTGTGTTTAAAAGAATTGCTCAAAAGATTTATACAGATACTCCTATTGTAGATGAAATCAAAAACCTTGATTATAAGAGTAATCTAGTAAAAAATGATTTTGAAGGTTATTATGAAAATTCCANAAAATATAGAGAATTAATGCCAAACGTAGTTGGCATGCCAGCTATGGATGCATTGGCTTTGTTGGAAAATCTGCCTGTAGGTGTTAAGGTGAAAATTACCGGAAGTGGAGTGGTGAGAAAGCAATCTGTAGACAAGCATCAAAAATTACAAGCTAACCAAACAATAGTTTTAGAAGCATCATGATGGTATTAAAAGACATATTGTATAAGGTTAATATTAATGCTGTTGTTGGTAGCACAGGTATTACTGTGCAAAAGATTGAGTTTGATTCACGTCAAATTCAAACTAATGATGTTTTTGTGGCAATTTCTGGAACCTTAACGGATGGTCATAAATACATTGAAAAAGCTATAGCGGATGGTGCGACAGCGATCGTGTGTGAGGTTTTGCCAGAAAATCTTCAAAACGGAATTACCTATATCGAAGTTGAAAATTCAAATCAGGCTTTGGCTTTTATGGCTGCCAATTATTTTGAGCATCCATCCGAAAACTTAAAACTTGTTGGTGTAACTGGTACTAATGGAAAAACTACGGTATCTAGTTTGTTGTATCAACTCTTTAAAAAAGCGGGTTACAAGGTTGGTTTATTGTCAACGGTTAAAATCATGGTAGCTGATGAAACTTATAAAGCGACACATACTACTCCAGATTCATTAACGATAAATAAATATTTAAAGTTGATGAATGAAGCAGGTGTAGAATATTGCTTTATGGAGGTGAGTTCTCATGGAATACATCAAAGTAGAACTGAAGGATTGCAGTTTGCTGGAGGAATTTTTACAAATCTATCTCATGATCATCTCGATTATCATAAAACTTTTGCTGAGTATAGAGATGTTAAAAAACGATTTTTCGATCAGCTGCCTAAAGAAGCCTTTGCATTATCTAACATGGATGACAAAAATGGTTTGATAATGCTTCAAAATACAAAAGCTAAAAAATACACTTACGCTTTAAAGAATTACGCTGATTACAGAGCGCAAATTTTAGAAAATGAATTTAGTGGCTTATTGCTGAAGGTAAATGAGAGTGAATTGTGGACACGATTAATAGGTGATTTTAATGCTTATAATATTCTAGCAATTTATGGTGCTGCTGAACTTTTAGGTTTGGGTAAAGATGAGATTTTGAGATTGATAAGTGAGCTAGAAAATGTTTCGGGTCGTTTTCAGTATTTCATTTCAGATGAGAAAATCACAGCGATTGTAGACTATGCGCATACACCAGATGCATTGAAAAATGTACTGGAAACCATAAATAGTATTCGTACTAAAAATGAAGAATTAATTACGGTTGTTGGCTGTGGTGGAGATAGAGATAAGACCAAGCGACCTAAAATGGCGCACATCGCTTCGGCTTTAAGTACAAAAGTGATTTTTACTAGTGATAATCCACGCAGCGAAGTTCCTGAAACTATTATTGAAGAGATGGAAAAAGGGGTTGAGCCTCAAAATTTCAAGAAAACATTATCAATAACAGATAGAAGGCAAGCGATAAAAACAGCATGTCAAATGGCGGAAGCAAATGATATTATTCTTATCGCGGGAAAAGGACATGAAACCTATCAAGAAATTAAAGGAGAACGATTCGATTTTGATGATTTTAAAATAGTGCAAGAATTTTTAAAACAATTACAAAAGTAAGATGCTGTATTACCTATTTGAATATTTAGAACAACAATTTCAGATACCTGGAGCTTCGCTTTTTGGGTTTATAACCTTTAGAGCAGCTATGGCTATAATATTGTCGCTTTTGATTTCGACAATTTATGGGAAACGCATCATAAAGTTTTTGCAAAAACAACAGGTTGGTGAAACTATTCGTGATTTAGGTTTAGAAGGACAAGTCGAGAAGGCNGGTACACCAACTATGGGTGGAATCATCATAATTCTAGCAACCATGATTCCTGTGTTGTTATTGGCAAAACTTGAAAATATCTATATCATTCTTTTGCTGGTAACCACAGTTTGGATGGGCACTATTGGATTCATTGATGATTACATCAAGAAATTCAAAAATGATAAAGAAGGTCTAAAAGGTAAATTCAAAGTTTTAGGCCAAGTAGGATTGGGAATTATTGTAGGTGCTACACTATTTTTTAGTGATGATGTTACTATAAAGGAAAAATTACCAGTAGAGCAGCAACAGGTTTTGTTAGCACAAGATCCAGATATTGCGCCAGCAAAATTATTTGATGCTGAGGAAAAGTCTACAAAAACCACAATTCCGTTTGTGAAAGGAAATGAGTTTGATTACTCAAACTTAATCACATGGATCAGTCCTGATTTAGAAAAATATGCATGGGTCATTTTTATTCTGGTGAGTATTTTCATTATTACGGCTGTTTCNAATGGTGCAAATCTTACCGATGGTATCGATGGATTAGCGGCAGGAACATCTGCTATAATTGTACTGACTTTAGGGATTTTTNCATGGGTTTCTGGTAATATCATTTTTTCGGAATATCTCAACATTATGTATATACCAAGAGTTGAGGAAATCACTATTTACATTGCGGCATTCGTAGGTGCTCTAATAGGCTTCTTGTGGTACAATACATATCCAGCGCAAGTGTTTATGGGTGATACAGGAAGCTTGACAATTGGTGGAATTATAGCTGTAATTGCTATTGCAGTAAGAAAAGAGTGGTTAATTCCAGTGTTGTGTGGCATTTTCTTAGCGGAAAATTTATCTGTGGTAATGCAGGTGAGTTATTTCAAATACACGAGAAAAAAATATGGTGAAGGGAGGCGCATTTTTAAGATGTCTCCACTGCACCACCATTATCAGAAATCAGGATATCATGAAAGTAAAATTGTAACTCGATTTTGGATTATCGGAATCTTGCTCGCAATCATTTCTATCGTCACATTGAAAATTAGATAATGAAACGGTTGGTAATTCTTGGTGGAGGTGAAAGCGGAGTAGGAACAGCGCTTTTGGGAAAGGCAAAAGGCTATGAAGTTTTTGTTTCTGATAAAGGAAAAATTAAAGAGAAGTATAAAGACGTTCTTTTAAATAATGAGATTGAATTTGAAGATGAACAGCATACAGAATCAAAAATTCTGAATGCAGACATCGTAATGAAAAGTCCTGGGATACCAGATAAAGTGGCTTTGGTGAAACAGATTCGTGAAGCAGGNATTCCTATTGTTTCAGAAATTGAATTTGCATCAAAATTCACAGAAGCAACTTTAATCGGAATAACAGGGAGTAACGGTAAAACTACTACNGCAACACTTACNCATCATTTGCTGAAGCAAGAATTGGATGTGGGTTTGGCTGGTAACATTGGTGACAGTTTTGCAAAACAGATTTTAGAGAAAAATCACAATAACTATGTGTTAGAGATTAGTAGTTTTCAGCTCGATGATATTGTGGATTTCAAACCAAAAATTGCGGTTTTAACCAATATTACGCCAGATCATCTAGATCGTTACAATTACAAGTTTGAAAATTATATCGCTTCAAAATTTAGAATTGTAGAAAATCAAACTGAAGAAGATTTTTTCATTTATGATGCTGATGATGAAGTTATCAATGAGTGGTTGCAAAACAACCCAATTCAATCTCGAAAACTGCCTTTTTCACTGACTAAAGTCATTGATGAAGGCGCATATTTAGACAACAATAAAATAATAATAACAATAGATAATAACCAAATAATTATGCCGACAGAAAATTTAGCTTTGGAAGGAAAGCACAACGTAAAAAATGCAATGGCAGCATCAACTGTGGCGCATTTACTTAAAATAAGAAAACAAACCATAAGAGAAAGTTTAGAGAATTTTCAGGGTGTTGAGCATCGTTTGGAACATGTGCTTAAGATTAATAAAGTCCAGTATATCAATGATTCTAAAGCAACTAATGTTAATGCAACGTATTTCGCTTTGGAAAGTATGGATGCGCCAACAGTTTGGATTGTTGGAGGTGTCGATAAAGGGAATGAATACAAGGAATTATTTCCATTTGTAAATGAAAAAGTAAAGGCGATTATCTGTTTGGGTGTAGATAATGCAAAACTAATTGAAGCCTTCGGAAATATGGTTGATGTTATTGTTGAAACGCAATACATGAGCGAAGCTGTAAAAATAGCGTACAAAGTGGCAGAGGCAGGCGATAATGTATTGTTATCTCCAGCATGTGCAAGTTTTGATTTATTTGAAAACTATGAAGATCGTGGTCGTCAATTTAAAAATGCTGTAAGAAATTTATAATAACCGTCATTCTTAAAAAATTGAATGACAAATTGAAGGAATGCAAAATATTTTTAAGCAAATAAAAGGAGATAAGGCGATTTGGGCAATAGTGACACTGTTGGCTATATTTTCGTTTTTACCTGTGTACAGTGCGGCGAGTAATTTGGCTTATGTTGGTGGTATGGGTAATACATTTTCTTTTTTCTTAAAGCATTTTATGCATTTAGCACTTGGTTTTGCTATTATGTTTGGAGTGCACAAAGTACCTTATAAATATTTTAGAGGACTATCGATGATTATGATTCCGATAGTGTTTGTGCTGTTGATCATTACCATGCTTCAAGGTACTACGGTTGATGGTGCCAACGCGAGCCGTTGGATTCAAATTCCTATTGTGAATATGTCTTTTCAGACATCGACATTAGCTGCTGTAGTTTTGATGGTTTATGTGGCTAGATATTTATCGAAGATAAAAGATAAAGAAGTTAGTTTTAAAGAAACGTTGTTACCGCTTTGGGGACCAGTATTTTTGATTTTGATACTGATTCTTCCAGCTAACTTNTCTACAACAGCAATCATATTTACAATGGTGATGATGTTAGCTTTTATTGGTGGTTACCCGGTAAAATATCTTCTGATTATTATAGGAACAGGATTGTTAGCGCTGACCATGTTTATTTTGACAGCTAAAGCTTTTCCTGAAGCCATGCCAAACCGTGTGGATACATGGATTANCCGAATAGAAAATTTTGCGAATGGAGAAGATACCGAAGAAGATTATCAAATTGAAAAAGCTAAAATCGCAATAGCTACAGGAATAACACCTTTAGGTCCGGGAAAAAGCGTACAAAAAAACTTTTTACCACAGTCGTCATCAGATTTTATTTTCGCCATTATTATTGAGGAGTACGGTTTATTTGGTGGCATCTTTTTGTTAATCATGTATTCGTGGTTATTGTTTAGAATTGTTATTGTGTCTCAAAAATCAGATACCATTTTTGGTAAATTATTAGTGCTTGGTGTTGGTTTGCCAATTGTATTTCAGGCATTGATTAATATGGCGGTTGCAGTTGAATTGTTTCCGGTTACAGGGCAAACTTTACCCCTTATTAGTAGTGGTGGAACCTCAATTTGGATGACCTGCATGGCCATCNGAATCATATTAAGTGTTAGTGCTAAACGCGAAGAAATAAAAGAACAAGAATCGGAAGAAAATCCGTTAGATATTTTAAGTGAAGCAATTTAATGAGTCGTTATAAATTCATATTATCAGGTGGAGGAACAGGAGGTCATATTTATCCTGCAGTAGCTATTGCAGATGAATTGAAATCTCGTTATCCAGATGCCGAATTTCTATTTGTTGGTGCTTCAGATCGAATGGAAATGGATAAAGTACCACAAGCTGGCTATAAAATTGAAGGGCTTTGGATTTCTGGAATTCAACGAAAATTGACGTTAAAGAATCTAGCATTTCCTTTTAAGTTGATGAGTAGCATTTTACGTTCTAAAAAAATAATAAAATCCTTTAAGCCAGATGTGGTAATTGGTACTGGTGGATTTGCGAGTGGACCATTGCTTCATGTGGCGACTTCAAAAAGAATTCCGAGTTTAATACAGGAGCAGAATTCCTATCCAGGTATTACTAATAAACTGTTGGGGAAAAAGGTAAACTCTATTTGTGTCGCATATGAAGGATTGGAGAAATTCTTCCCAAAAGAAAAAATTAAACTAACAGGAAATCCAATTCGTAAGGATTTGTTGGAAGTAAAAGGAAAGCAAATTGAAGGAAAAGATACTTTCAAATTAGTTCATAGTAAACATACTTTATTGGTTTTGGGCGGAAGCTTGGGAGCTAGAAGAATTAATCAACTTATCGAAGCAAATATTGAAATGTTTGAAGCCAATAATGTTCAGGTGGTGTGGCAATGTGGGAAATTGTATTTTGATCAATACAAAAAATATAATGAGTTAGAGAATGTTCAGGTGCATGCATTTTTGAATAATATGGATATGGCTTATGCTGCAGCAGATGTTATCATTTCAAGAGCAGGAGCTATTTCTGTNTCGGAATTGTGCATTGTTGGAAAGCCAACNATTTTCATTCCATCTCCAAATGTAGCAGAAGATCATCAAACCAAAAATGCAAAGGCTGTAGCTGATAAAAATGCAGCGGTATTGATAAGAGAAAAAGATTTGGATACGGATTTTGAATCTGAATTTGTTGAATTGATTTCTAATGAAGAAAAGAGAAAATCTTTAAGCCACAATATAGAAAAGTTAGCATTGGTAAATGCTACAAATGATATTGTTGATGAAGTTGAAAAACTATTGAAAGCCCATCTTCCGTCTTCCCAAAGGGAAGAAACTGATAACTGGTATAAAAGTCTTAGAGATGAAGAATTAAAAAACTTTGGTGAAATGCGTCCTCCATGGATTTATGCGCCTAAATCTCACCCTGTAAGTATGAGATGGAGAATGGGTGAAGGGGAAGCTTATTTGTCGGTTTTTTGGAGATGGATGGAAGAGCAAGATTTTTCTGAAAGCGATAAAATTAGCTATGCTTTGCGACATAATCCGCCTCCGAGATGGATGGGTTGGGTATCTGATTTAATTTGGAATTTGGAAGATAGTTATAAGGAGGGTTTTAACTTTGATCCCTACTTTAAAAGGCTAAAAGATTATGGGTTCCAGAATGTGGATAATTTTGAATTTGATTATAATAACAGTAAGTGGGAGTAGTTGATGAGTGGTAATTGTCAAATAGGAAATAGTCAGGAAGCCCTTCCTAATGGGAAGGGTTTGGGATGGGCTACTAATATTTATTTTATTGGAATTGGTGGCATTGGTATGTCTGCCTTGGCACGTTATTTTGTGGCTAATGGTAAGCATGTTTCAGGATATGATAAAGTACCGACAGATATTACAAGAGCACTTGAGGATTTGGGTGTAACCATTCATTTTGAAGATGATGTAAAACATGTAGACTCGAGATTTTTGAATAAGGATGAAACTCTAGTTGTTTACACACCAGCAATACCAAAATCACATACCGAATTAAACTATTTCATCGACAATGATTTTAGGATTTTAAAACGCTCGGCTATTTTAGGTGAAATAACAAGACAAACCACTTGTTTGGCTGTGGCTGGTACACATGGAAAAACCACGACAACAAGCATTTTAGGACATTTATTGAATAGTTGTGACGCGCCAGTTACGGCATTTTTAGGTGGCATAAGTGAAAATTATAATTCAAACCTAATTATAAACGGTACAGAGGTTACTGTGGTAGAAGCGGACGAATTCGATCGCTCTTTTTTAACTCTTTCTCCAAATTTAGCTTGTGTCACATCAATGGATGCGGACCATTTGGATATTTATGGTGATGCTTCTGAACTTATAAAATCATTTAAAGATTTTACTGAGAGAATAAAACCTAATGGCAAATTATTTGTAAAAAATGGTTTACCGCTAAAAGGAATCACCTATGGTATAGAAGATGATTCCGATTATTGCGCTAAAAATGTAAGGATTGAAAATGGATCATACCATTTTGATATTAAAACACCGAATGGTACTTATAAAAATCTAGAGTTTAATCTACCAGGTAGACATAATTTATCTAACGCCATAATTGCCTTGACGATGGCTTTAGAATATGGCTGTTCTCATGAGCAGTTGGCTAAAGGCTTGGCATCTTACAAAGGTGTAAAGCGTCGATTCAGTTATCAAATAAAAATGGATGAATTTGTTTTTATTGATGATTATGCACATCATCCTGAAGAAATTAATGCCGTGTATCAAGCAGTTAGAGAAATGTATCCAGGTAAAAAAGTATTGGCAGTTTTTCAACCACATTTGTTCAGTAGAACACGAGATTTTGTAGATGGTTTTGCAGAAAGTCTTTCAAAATTCGATGAAATTATCCTGTTAGATATTTATCCAGCTAGAGAACTGCCTATTGAAGGCGTGACGTCAGAATGGTTGTTGAATAAAATCACAAACAATAACAAAAAGTTAATTCAAAAATCAGAATTAATTAATGAAATAAAAAAATCTGATGCCAATATTGTAATGACTATTGGTGCTGGAGATATTGGGGAAGAAGTAAAACATATAAAAGAAGCTTTTAGTGTTGCGAATTAATTATAACTACATAAAAATCATTGTGTTGCTGATTTTGGTTGGTGGATTGTTCGCGTTTTCTAATAAAAGAAACGATGCACGGAAAGTTGTTAAATCAAATATTAAGTTTTTAGGCGATAATAAACTCTTTATCACGGATGCTACTGTTAGTAAATTGTTAATACAAAATCAACGACCAGTTACGGAGCAACCTAAAGAAATTATAGATTTGAACGAATTAGAAACTGCCCTAAATTCTAATCCAATGATAAAGAAAGCTGAGGTGTTTATGTCAGTAAACGGTGAGCTTTCAGCCGAAATAGAACAAAAGAGACCTATCGCAAGGGTCAATACTAATGCTTCATATTACATAGACGATGAAGGTTCTTACATGCCTTTGTCCTCTAATTATACAGCAAGAGTACCACTTGTAACTGGTAGTGTTATGAAAAATAATCTCGAAACGGTTTTTCAATTTGCTAAAGCTGTAGATGAAGATGAGTTTTTAAAAAAATATATCATTGAGATTCGTCAAAACGACGATAAAACCATTGATTTTAAAATACGTAAAAGTGATTTTTTGGTTCATGTAGGAACTCTAAAAAATCTACAAAAAAAGATAAACAATTTTAAAGCCTTTTATCAAAAAGCGCTGAAAGATAAAATTTTGGACAATTACAAAGTGATTAATCTAAAGTTTGATAAACAAGTTATTTGCACCAAAAAGTAAGCTATGGAAAAGCATAATATTTCGGTTGGTTTAGATATAGGAACTACAAAAATTGTGGCCATGATCGGTCGCAAAAACGAGTATGGTAAGGTTGAGATTTTGGGTGTAGGTAAATCCAAAAGTTTGGGTGTGCATCGTGGTGTGGTAAATAATATTACCCAAACTATTCAATCTATTCAGCAAGCAGTACAAGAGGCTGAAGCGGCAGCTTCAGAAAAAATTGAAGATGTCACAGTTGGTATTGCAGGTCAGCATATTCGCAGTTTGCAACATAGCGACTATATCACGCGCGCAAATTCTGAGTTGGTTATTGATGAAACTGATATTGATCGTTTAATCAATCAAGTTCACAAATTGGTGATGCTTCCAGGTGAAGAAATCATCCATGTGTTGCCACAAGAATTTAAGGTTGATGGACAAGCAGAAATAAAAGAGCCAATCGGAATGTATGGTGGACGTTTAGAAGCTAATTTCCATGTGGTTGTAGGTCAGGTGTCTTCAATTCGAAATATCGGACGTTGTGTCAAAAGTTCTGGTTTAGAGTTAGAAGGCATCACTTTAGAGCCTTTAGCATCGGCAAATGCAGTGTTGAGTCAGGAAGAGAAAGAGGCTGGTGTCGCATTAATTGATATAGGTGGTGGTACAACAGATTTAGCAGTGTTCAAAGATGGTATTATTCGTCATACAGCGGTAATTCCTTTTGGTGGTAATGTTATCACTGAAGATATTAAAGAAGGTTGTTCTATCATTGAAAAGCAAGCTGAATTACTGAAGATAAAATTTGGCTCTGCTTGGCCAGGTGAAAATAAAGACAATGAGATTGTTTCAATTCCAGGATTACGCGGAAGAGAGCCAAAAGAAATAACATTGAAAAACTTATCTAAAATTATTCATGCTAGAGTCGTGGAAATTATAGAGCAAGTTTATGTAGAGATTAAAAACTACGGACACGAAGAGCAAAAGAAAAAATTGATTGCAGGTATTGTTCTAACAGGTGGTGGAAGCCAATTAAAACACCTTAAGCAATTAGTAGAATATATCACAGGAATGGATACCAGAATAGGGTATCCTAACGAGCATTTGGCTGGTGATAGCGATGAGGATATTGCAAGTCCGCTTTTTGCTACAGCAGTAGGTTTAGTTATGGATGGCCTTAAGCGCCAAGACCGTAAGAAAGCCGAAGAAATTGAAGANATAGAAATTGAAAATGCTGCNGAGGAAACAACAGAGCCAGAAGCNGAACAAATAATTGAAGANCCTAAAAAAGAACGACGTTCGTTTTTAGANAAATTNACAGAGCGTGTCAAAGAATTTTTAGACAACGCAGAATAATAAAATAGAAATTAATTAAGACAAATAAAATCCCATAATCACAGATAGTATGAGTAGTAGTAACGAATTTGGAAATATTTCATTTGACTTGCCAAAAAACCAATCTAACGTCATCAAAGTTATTGGTGTCGGTGGTGGTGGTAGTAATGCCATCAATCACATGTTTTTGCAAGGTATCAAAGGAGTGGATTTTGTAATCTGTAATACAGATGCGCAAGCACTTCAAAANAGTGGTGTTCCAAACAAAATTCAACTAGGAGTCAACTTAACCGAAGGATTAGGTGCAGGTGCTAACCCAGATGTTGGTGAGCAAGCAGCTGTTGAGAGTTTAGAAGATATTCGCAGAATGTTAGATACNAATACCAAAATGGTATTTATTACTGCCGGAATGGGTGGTGGTACNGGTACAGGTGCTGCNCCAGTNATTGCAAAGATGTCTAAAGAATTAGATGTTCTTACCGTTGGTATCGTCACAATGCCTTTTCAGTTTGAAGGTAAAATGCGAAACGAACAAGCGCAACGTGGTATAGAAAACTTACGTCAGCATGTAGATTCTTTAATCGTTATTAATAACAATAAACTTCGTGAAGTTTATGGTAACCTTGGTTTTAAAGCTGGTTTCTCAAAAGCAGACGAAGTTTTAGCTACAGCTTCTAGAGGTATAGCCGAAGTTATTACACATCACTACACACAAAACATCGATTTACGTGATGCTAAAACTGTTTTAAGTAATAGTGGAACTGCCATTATGGGATCGGCAGTTGCTTCTGGTCAAACTAGAGCGCAAGAAGCTATTATGAAAGCTTTAGATTCACCATTATTAAACGATAATAAGATTACAGGTGCTAAAAACGTATTGTTATTAATCGTTTCTGGTTCTCAAGAAATCACTATTGATGAGATAGGTGAAATCAACGATCATATTCAAAATGAAGCTGGTCATGGTGCTAACATTATTATGGGTGTTGGTGAAGACGAATCTTTACAAGAATCTATTTCTGTTACCATCATAGCAACAGGTTTTAATCTAGATCAGCAAAATGAAATTTCAAATACTGAAGCAAAAAAAGTAATCCACGCTTTAGGTGAATCTTCGGATGAGGACATCAGCACAAAAGATAAAGAGCCTGCGATTATCACTCCAGATATTGTTTTAGAAGATGAGAATAAAAATCCAGTAGTGCGTCATACCTTATTAGATGAAGAAGATACTAATGAGACAACAGCTTCAAGTAAAAATGATAATGATTCAGACATCATTCCTACAACAGATTTCATTAAAAATATGAGTGTGGTGTATGATGAAGTTATAGATGCTAAGCCACTTGTAGACGATTCAGAAGATTTTATTATTACACCAATCGTAAATAAGGCTGAAGAGATAGAAATAGAGCCGGAAGAGCAAATCACATTGACTTTCGATTTGCCTTTAACCAATCAGACTATTGAGGAAGTTGAAGCGCCAGAATCTAAAGAAGAAAAGATGTTCTTTAGCTTAGACGAAGATATAAATGATATAGATGTTAATGAGCCTGTAGAGATTATTTCTGTAACGCAAGTGAATGAGCAAGGCGAAAAACGCTATACGTTAGATGAATTTGAAACTTTTGAATCTTCTTTAAACACCAAAGCTGAAAAAGCAGAGGTTAAGGAAGAAGTTGTTTTTGAAAAGAAAGTATTACCAAAAGACGATACTGAAGAGATGAAGGAAAGTGAGATAGATCCTTTAAACTCTCCAATTTCAGAATTATTAATAGCTCGTGCAGATGAGCGCAGAAGAAAAATGAAAGATTTCAACTATAAGTTTAACAACGCTAAAATAGATGAAATCGAAAAGGAACCTGCTTACAAAAGACAAGGTGTAAACTTGGAGGATGCTCAACATTCCTCAGAAACTAACTCTTCTAGAATGTCTGTCAATACTGATGAAAATGACGATATTCAATTAAGAAGTAACAATTCATTTTTACACGACAACGTAGATTAATAGCAAGTTTAAGTTAAGTGTTAAAACACCAGTCAAAGCCCAAAAAGTCCCTCCAACTTTTTGGGCTTTTTGTTTGTGGTATTTTGAGTTTACCTAGCCGGATTTCTAACTTAAAACAGGGAAACTTTTAGTATCTTCGCACTTCTATTAAAATAACAAATTATGAGTTTACAAGATGATGTTATGAGCGCTATGAAAGTAGCCATGAAAGAAAAAAATCAAACAGCTTTAGCGGCATTAAGGGCTGTAAAATCTGAAATATTATTAGCTAAAACAGCTTCAGATGGTGGAGATGACCTTACCGAAGAACAAGAGATAAAGATTTTGTCT
>PAJL01000001.1 GCA_002706045.1 Flavobacteriaceae bacterium | reverse complement strand
ATTATTTCTAATAATTGGTATGATAAAGAAATTAAAGAATCGGTTTATTGCGCTCAAGACGATTCTGTTGCGTCTGTAGGAACAGAGCATTCTGCAGGAAAAATGTCTCCACATAGAATGTTAACAACAAGTGTCGCAGACGAGAACAGATTATTTACGCAAATGCGAGGAAAAACTATAGGTATAGCTATAAAGGATAGAGGTGCTATTTTACCAGCAGGCCATACAGCTAATGCAGCTTATTGGTTTCATGGAAAAGATGAAGGAGTTTGGGTAACAAGCACATTTTACAGAAATGATTTACCGCAATGGGTGAAAGATTTTAATGATTCTGATACAGTTGAGTCTTATTTAAAAATTTGGGATACCTACAGACCAATTGAGACATATATTGAAAGTGGAAGTGATCTTAATGATTTTGAACGTGGTTTTAATGGTAAAGAAACAGCAACATTTCCTTACGATTTGGCAGCTTTAAAAGATGAAAATGGTGGTTTTGATGTTTTAAAAGCAACAGCTTACGGCAATAGTTTAACTACAGACTTTGCAATAGCAGCCATAAAAGGAGAATCATTAGGGAAAGATAATGATACAGATGTGTTAACAGTTAGTTTTTCTAGCACAGATTATGTAGGTCATAATTTTGGTGTTAACTCTAAAGAAGTAGAAGATACTTATATAAGACTAGATAAGGACTTAGAGCGTTTATTTAATTATTTAGATAAAAATGTTGGTAGAGGAGAATATACAGTTTTTCTTACAGCAGATCATGGTGCTGTTGATGTTCCTGCATATTTAGAGTCGGTAAAAATTCCAGCAGGTTATTTAGATTATAATTCTAGAAAAGAAAAATTCAATAAGTTTTTGACTGATACCTATGGAACTACAGACATTGTTGAAAATATTAGTAACAATCAAGTCTTTTTGAACAAAGCAAAACTTAAAGAGTTGAATTTAGATCTACATGAAGTAGAACAAGCTCTGGTAGATGAGCAAATAAGTTATTCAAACATCGCAAAGGTGTATACTGCAACAGCAATGAATAGTACAGATTTTACTACTGGAATAGAAGCGTTATTGCAAAATGGTTACAACCAAAAGCGTTCAGGTGATGTGATAATTGTCGATGATATAGCACATATAGCTTATAGTAAAAAAGGGTCTACGCATGGTAGTGGACTTAACTACGACACACATGTACCATTATTGTTTTTTGGAAAAGGTATTAACCACGGTGAAACGGTAGATAAAACGGTAATACCAGATATTGCACCAACAATTTCAGCTTTATTAGGTATAAGTTTTCCTAACGGAGCTACAGGACAGCCTTTAGGGTTTGTAATAGATTAAGCTTTATTTTGAATAAAAAGCGACTATACTCTGTAATAGCCATCATAATTTTGGTGGCTATTTATGTTTTTGAGGATTACCTTAATTTAGAAGAAAAATCAGCTATAGTTGAAGAAGGTAAACAACTTAAAGTCGAAACTAACGAATACTTTTTGCCAACTAGTACTACAGGTCAAATCGTACATCATCAAAATTATTCATTATCGTATAACGAACCTTATGAACAGGCAGAATGGGTGGCTTACGAGCTAAAAGTATCTCACTTGAGTTCTGCAAATCACAAACGACCATATTTTGAAATTGATAATGCTGTAAAAAGCGGCGCTGCACATTGGGGAAATTACAAGCAATCGGGTTATGATCGTGGGCATCTGTGTCCTGCGGGAGATCGTAGGTTTAGCAAAGCAGCACATGATGAAACCTTTTTAACTAGTAATATTAGTCCGCAAGAACATCAATTTAATTCAGGTGTGTGGAACAGACTAGAACAAAAAGTAAGGTATTGGGCTAAAAAGTATGATGGAGTTTTTGTTGTCACTGGTGGAATTTTAAAAGAGGGGTTAAAAACAATAGGTGAAGAGCAGGTTGCTGTGCCTAATCAGTTTTATAAAATTGTATTAGATAATAGAGATGGCGACCCTAAAGTGTTAGCGTTTCTGTTGAATCATGAAGACTCAGACTTACCATTGTATAAGTTTGTGGTATCTGTAGATGAAATTGAAAAATTAACAGGAATAGATTTCTTTCCAGAACTAGATGATACTATTGAAAACAGAATTGAAGCATCAAGCAGTTATAAAAACTGGAGTTTTTAATAAATCTTGTTTAATGAAATGTAGTCTGAGCTTGTCGAAGACAGTTTTAAGGTTTAGCTATTGTTTTAACTTTGACTTTATCCCCTCCCAACGTAAATTTCTAATAAATTTACCTTCATCTTTAGAAACCAAAAATTCAGTGTTTGAGGATTTGGCTTTAAAATAGCCAGCCATATAATCTTTGAATAATCGGAAACTTCTTTTTTTCGAAGCTAATTTTAGAGCAGAAATTAAGGTGATCCCAAAGCCATAACGCATTTTATACATCGCTTCTCCTTGTAAATATTTTGAAGCCTTATTATAGGATTGTCCAGTAGGTTTTAGATGTTTAATGTGTAGCGATTCGTCGGTTTTAATTTTCCAACCATGGTATTTTGCTAGTAGCTCATCCACAGTATCCCAACCCATTGAAGGTTTTAGTTGCCCAATTTGTTCAAAGCAATCTTTTCTGTATGCTTTTAAAGCTCCTCGTATATGATCTTTGTTGGTCAGATTTTCAAGTACCCATTCATTATCTTTTTCTATATAACAAAAGCCTGAAGCCATACCAAGTTTAGAATCGTTTCTAAAGTGTTCAGCAAGTTTTTCGAGGTAATTTTCTGGAAAAATAAGGTCGGCATCAAACTTACAGATAATGTCATACGAGTCATCTAGAGTTTCAAAACCTTTGTAAAACGCATTTATAATTTTAGAGCCTGGTAAATGCTGATCAGAAGATTTTGAAATGACCTGAGAAATCCAAGAATGTCTTTTTGAAAAATCATCAACTATAGCTTCGGTTTCGTCAGTAGAATTATCATTAACCACAACCAATTTTTTAGGTAAAAGCTTTTGTTTGGCTAGTGATTCTAGTGTTTTGCTAATAAAAGCCTCTTCGTTATGAGCAGGTATGACGATGTAGAAATTCAATATCTAAATTCTAAATTTCAAATCTAAAGAATTCTATCCGGAAATTCTTTCAGCGTAGACAATATAATAGCGATTTGTAAACCGTCTCAAAAAAGGTCTGATTCCAAACTTTTTTACAGGATTTGTCCATTGTTGACGATCAATAATTTTCCAGCCTGTTTTTTCTAAAAGCCAATCGAGCTGCCAGTCTTCAAACTCATGGTAATGTCTATCCCATTTATCAGTTTTACTTCTGTAGGCGGAAGCAAACCATAATCTCATAGGAACGCTAATAACAAGTTTTTGAGATTTAATAGATTTTAAAACCTCGTAAGGTGAGAGTAGGTGTTCAAAAATTTCAAAAGCAGTAACAACTTCTGCTGAAGAATTTTCAATCGTAGAACGATCTTCATCTAAGTCTTCACCTTTGGTATTTTCAACCACATATCCTTCAGAAATCATAATTTCTGAAAAAGGATTTTTGACTCCTAAATCTAAAATAGTTTCAGAAGGATCAATATGCTTTTTTAAAAACTGAAGTGTGAGTTTAAATCGCTTATTAGGAAATGTTTTTTCGTACATCGTATCCGAAAAATGATTTACAAATTAATATTTGTAAACAATAGCATTAATGTGCATACCTGCTCCGACACTTGCTAAAATAATAACATCACCTTTATTGATTTCGTGCCCTTCAAGTTTATGACTTGTAATAAGATCATAAAGCGTAGGTACTGTTGCTACAGAGCTATTACCTAGTTTATGAATACTCATTGGCATGATACCTTCAGGTGCTTTAGTTTTATATAGTCTATAAAAACGATTTACGATAGCTTCATCCATTTTCTCATTGGCTTGATGGATAAGGATTTTTTTGACTTCAGAAATATCAATACCACTTTTATCCAAACAATCTTTCATTGCATGAGCAACATTGGTTAAGGCGAACTCGTAGATTTTACGACCATGCATTTTTATGTAACGAGTATCTGGACATAAATCTTTATTGTTTGAATTTCCAAAGAATAAATAATAAGCTTCGTCATATGTGAAAGAAGCAGATTCGTGTGCAATAATACCACCCTCTTCTTCAGTAGCTTCAATAATACTTGCGCCAGCTCCATCAGAATAAATCATAGAATCTCTATCATGCTTATCTACCACACGGGATAAGGTTTCAGATCCAATAACGAGACATCGTTTTGCTAAACCAGCTTTAATAAATGCTTGAGCTTGTATAACTCCTTCAATCCATCCTGGACAACCAAAAAGAATATCGTAAGCAACACACTTCTGATTCTTAATTCGTAAGCTGTGTTTTATACGAGAGGCTAAACAAGGTAAAATATCACTTTGAATAGTGTTAGCTTTTACCTCTCCAAAATTATGAGCACAACTAATGTCGTCTATCTCTTCAGGATTAACATTAGCATCGTCTATTGCTTTTTGAGCAGCTAAAAAACCGATGTCTGAAGCTACTAATTGGTCATCAGCATAACGACGCTCAACAATACCAGTAATAGCTTTAAATTTATCTACAATAATTTCATTAGGATGCTCTATTGAAGAACCGTCAGTATTTAAAAATTCATGCTGATGAAAGTCTTCATTCTTTTCAATACTTTCTGGAATATAGCTGCCAATACCTGTGATCTTAATGTTCATATATAGTTTCCGAATTTATTATTCTGTCTGAGGCGACAATGTAACTATATTTAATTTTAATATAAAGCTAAAGTGCCATTATTTTACGATGTTCAACGAGGTGATTATGCCTCCATATACTCTTCAATTGGCGCACAACTACACATTAAGTTTCTGTCGCCGTAAGCCTCGTCTACACGTCTTACACTTGGCCAAAACTTATTGTCTTTTACATACTCCAAAGGATAAGCAGCAACTTCTCTAGTGTAAGGTAAACTCCAGTCGTCAGCAGTTAACATATTTAAAGTATGCGGAGCATTTTTAAGAATGTTTTCTGTGTCTTCTTTGGTAGAGTTATCAATTTCTTGACGAATAGAAATCATCGCATCACAAAAACGATCAATTTCAGCTTTACTTTCACTTTCTGTNGGTTCAATCATCATTGTTCCNGCTACTGGGAATGANACTGTAGGAGAGTGGAANCCGTAGTCCATAAGACGNTTGGCGATNTCAACAACTTCAATACCATTGTCTTTAAAAGCTCTACAATCTATAATCATTTCATGNGCAGCTCTACCATTTTCACCTGAATAAAGTGTAGGGTAGAAATCNTTTAGTCTTTCTTTGATATAGTTAGCGTTAAGTATAGCAANCTCTGTNGCTTTCTTTAANCCTCTNTANCCTAACATTTTTATGTAGCCATAAGAAATCATACATACTAAAGAAGANCCAAAAGGNGCTGCNGAAATAGCAGAAATAGCTTGNTGACCTCCTGTTTTTATAATTGGGTTTCCTGGTAGAAATGGCACTAATTGTTCTGCAACACAGATTGGCCCAACTCCAGGTCCACCACCACCATGAGGAATGGCAAANGTTTTATGAAGATTTAAGTGACAAACATCCGCACCAATATTTCCTGGGTTTGTTAGTCCTACTTGAGCATTCATATTGGCACCATCCATATAAACTTGACCACCATTATCATGAATGATTTGGGTTATTTCTTTAATTGCAGATTCGTAAACTCCATGAGTTGAAGGATACGTTACCATTAAAGCAGCAAGATTGTCTTTGTGTAATTCTGCTTTTTCTCTTAAATCATCAACATCAATATTACCATTTTCAGAAGCTTTGGTAACAACTACTTTCATTCCTGCCATCACTGCACTCGCTGGATTTGTACCATGAGCGGAAGATGGAATTAAACAAATATTTCTGTGGTCATCACCTCTAGATTCGTGATAAGCTTTGATAACCATTAGTCCAGCAAATTCTCCTTGAGCACCAGAGTTTGGTTGTAATGATGTTGCTGAAAAACCTGTAATTTCAGTAAGTTGATTTTCTAGAGCATTCAACATTAAAGTGTAACCTTTAGCTTGTTCTGTTGGAACAAAAGGATGCATATTTCCCCAGCTACTCCAGCTTAATGGTAACATTTCAGCAGCAGCATTTAACTTCATTGTGCAAGATCCTAGAGAAATCATAGAATGATTTAAAGCTAAATCTTTACGCTCTAAACGTTTGATGTAACGCATCAATTCAGTTTCTGAATGATAGGTGTTAAATACATCGTATGTTAAAAATTCTGATTGACGTTTTAGNTCGTTCGGAATGGTTTCAGAGTCTGAAATNGAAGTNATTTTATCAGTNGTTTTTCCTGTTACAGTTTCAAAAACTGAAATGATATTATTAAGATCAGAAATGGTTGTGGTTTCGTTGATAGCAATAGTTACTCGGTGTGTATCTGGGTAATGGAAGTTGATTTCATTTTGCTCAGCTTCAAACTTCACTTTTACAGCATCTGCTTTAATACTGATGGTATCAAAGTAGTGTGAGTTAGTTTGCTCTAAACCTAATTTTTCCAAAGCCTTTGCCAAAGTAGAAGCCGAATTTTTAACTTTTCGAGCAATGAACGAAAGCCCTTCAGAACCATGATATACCGCATACATACTAGCCATAACAGCTAATAAAACCTGAGCGGTACAAATATTTGAAGTCGCTTTATCTCTCTTAATGTGTTGTTCGCGGGTTTGAAGTGCCATACGAAGCGCTCTATTACCATCAGCATCTTTAGTAACACCTATAATACGACCAGGAACATCACGTTTATATGCTTCTTTAGTAGCGAAGTAGGCTGCATGAGGTCCACCATAACCCATAGGAATTCCAAAACGTTGCGTCGTACCAACTACAACGTCTGCACCAAATTTTCCTGGAGCTTCAAGCATCACTAAGCTTAATATATCAGCAGCAACTGCTACTTTTATATTTTTTGCATTTGCTTTTTCAATGAAGCTTTTAATATCTGTGATTTGACCATTTTTACCAGGATATTGTAATAATGCGCCAAAGAATTCATCAGACAGGTTGAACTCAGCTTCATTTCCTATGACTAATTCTATACCAATAGGATTTGCTCTTGTTTCTAATAAAGAAATAGTTTGTGGCAATACTAAATCTGAAACAAAGAACTTATTAACTTCTGCTTTTTTCTGTGCACGATCTCTTACTGCAAATAATAGACTCATTGCTTCAGCAGCTGCAGTACTCTCATCTAAAAGTGAAGCATTTGCTATTTCCATACCTGTTAAGTCAATAACCATAGTTTGGAAATTTAAAAGTGCTTCTAGTCGACCTTGAGCAATCTCAGCCTGATAAGGTGTATAAGCAGTATACCAGCTTGGGTTTTCTAAAATATTCCTTTGAATTACCGCAGGTAAATTACACGGATGATATCCTAAACCTATGTAAGATTTAAACACCTTGTTGAATTGTGATAATTCGTATATATGATTTAAATATTCTTGCTCGCTCATTGCAGCATCAAGATTTAAATCATTCTTTAGGCGAATGTCTGCCGGAATAGTTTCAGAAATTAATTGCTCAATGCTATCTGCACCAATGGTGTCTAACATTGCTTGTTGTTCTTGTGAACTTGGTCCAATATGTCTGAGTGCAAAAGAAGTCGTATCCATTAAAAAAAGATATAGGTTGTTATATTTTGCAAAAATACGGTTTTAGGTATTTTATTTCGTTAATGAAAACTAAAGTTTTTAACCGAAACCAAGGGTTATTAACACAATGCGTATTTTTGTTTTATGGCTGTGCTAAAACGTATCCTTAATTTTTATATCAATAGTAGTGTTCATGTGGCATTAAGTGTTTATGCTATGACTTGGATAACCTTAATTGAATATGGTATAGAATACGATGAAAATACACTGTATTTTGTTTTCTACGCATCTATTACTGGGTATAACTTTGTGAAATATTTTGGTTTGGCAAAATTTCATCACAGGAGTTTAGCAGGTTGGTTAAAAGCTATTCAAGTTTTTTCATTTTTAGCTTTTTTAGCAATGTGCTATTATGCCATTCAGCTAGAGGTGAAAACAATAGTAGTTTTATCAATTTTGGGTTTGATAACTTTTCTTTATGCCATACCTATTGTACCAAAAAAATACTTTGTAGATGATAAAAAGAACCTCAGGCAGATTAGTGGACTTAAAGTGTATATCATTGCCTTAGTATGGAGTTTTACAACGGTTATTCTTCCACTTATTAATAATAATATTGATTTAAATTTTGATACAGCAATAGTTTGCTTGCAACGCTTTTTGTTTGTTATAGCACTTATGTTGCCTTTTGAAATACGCGATTTAAATTACGATAGTTTAAAATTGGGTACGATACCTCAAACTATTGGAGTAAAAAAGACAAAATGGTACGGAGTTATACTTTTACTTGTATTCGTATTGTTAGAATTTTTTAAGGATGACGTTTCCAATTCTGTACTAATTTCAGTAATGGTAATATCAATTATAACACTTGCGTTTATTCTATTTTCAAATAAAAAGCAATCTAAATATTACAGTGCGTTTTGGGTAGAAAGTCTGCCAATAGTTTGGTTGGCAATTTTATTGATGCTTGGTTAACTCTTGGTTGAATTTGTCTTGAAGTTTTTGGCGTTCTTCAGCTTTCAAGCATTTTACATTAGATTCATCAATAGTTTTGGTTAACGTACTGTTTCGTTTTGAGTAGGACTTGGTCATATTGCAATACGTTAGGCGAATTGAAAGTTTGAAGCGTTCCCAAAAAGTAGCTTCTCCATATTGCGCCTTGTCGCAGATGTGCTGTGCTTCTTCACAACTAATAAATAAAAAATGTTTCTTCATTTGTTAATCTTAAAACCAATTTTCTTCCATACAATCGGCCAATGCTGTACGTGCTCTATGAATGATTACCCAAAGGTTAGACGCAGTAATATTCAATTCATTACAAATAGTTTCAGTGTCGTAACCCAAAATAGTTTTCATCTTAAAAACCTCGGCCTGTTTTTCTGGTAATTTTTCCAAACAGGCATGTATAGCGTCTCCAAGCTCAGTGTTTTCAAGTCTTTCGTCAGCTGTTTTATAGGATGTGTCTTCTACGCGTTCTTCAAGCCAATCACCTTCGGCATTATCGTNATTGTAAGTCATTCTAACTTCAGCTTTACCTTTGTTAGAATTTATTTTACGGTAGTAATCTATGATTTTTCTTTTTAATATGGAAACGAGCCAAGTACGTTCGCTTGCTTCACCTTTAAAATTTTTCATGGATTTTAAACCTGCCAAAAAAGTTTCGGACACCAAATCTTGAGCAANCTCTCTGTCATTGACACGNGTAATGGTGTAATTAAAAAGATAATCTGAATACAGTTTTATCCAGTTGTTAGGGTTTATTTGGTGGTTAGGCATTTTTTAATTTCAATTGCTTCACAAAAATAGCTTAAAAAAATGAAATCATACTAGTGGTTAAATAGTTGTAGATTGATTATTTACGTAAAAAAATTACTTAGTGGCGCTGATGATATAATACCCGAAACTTTTCATGTGAAGTCCTGTGAGTAAAGCATAAAATGAGCCTTTAAGATTATGAAAACTTTCTCTCTTTAAGGTTTTAAAACTGAGAAGTTTTTTTAAAATGAATCCAGTAATAGCAAAAGGTACATGCAAAACAGAGGGAGCAACTNTGTAGGAGATGTCTTCAANTGCTATGTTTTTAAAACCAGCGGTTTTTAATTGCTGCTCAATTTCGGTGNAGGTTTCTAATTTTTCTAAACTCCAATGGTCACATAATCTATTGTAAGAATGTTTTGCTCCTCTACATAGTTTAGACGTATTCTTTTTAAGAAAAGCATCTGCAATCACCAATCTACCACCAGGTTTTAGTATTCTGTAGGCTTCAATTATAGANTTTTTGTTGTGACCNGAATGACAAAAACTTTCTATCGCAACNGCAGAATCAAAGCTATTAGCTCTAAAAGANGTNGANTTNTAGTTTTCTTTGAGGATAATTCCATTTTTGCCTCTCAAAAGTGCATTACCTTGTTTAACCTGAAAATCAGAGAGTGTAACACCATAGGCAATAAGGTTTTTATGTTCACTTAAAGCGTATCGCATGGTGCCACCCATACCACAACCTAAATCTACCAATCTGTTTTTTNCGGTNCCAATTTTAAGTCGCTTAACAACCTGTGCATTCATTTGATTAAGCATACTGTCTCTTTTAAAAGGATTGGTTTTAAAAGGAATGAAATAACCAAAGTGCATATTGTAATCGTTACTCCAAAATTCATAATCTTCAGAAGCTTCGTTGTAGAAATCTATCATTCCTATTCGGTTTTGTTCTGCGTAATTTGTGTAGGGTATGGATTGTGTTTTCATGGTGTTATAATTTAGGTAATTTCCAGTTTGTAAAATCATAGGCAATGGCTGTTGGCTTTAAATTCCCCTTTTGTGTTTTTACAGAGGTAATTATTTTAAATTTTCTTAATAACCATGTAATCATCCATCCAAAATCTATTTCATACCACTTTGAAGAAAATTTTGCTGAAGTAGGATAAGAATGATGATTGTTATGAAAACCTTCTCCAAACGAAATGAGTCCTAGTAAAACATCATTAAATCCACTTTCGTCAGCACCTTTAATTTTGTGTCTTGAGTATCCATATTTATGAGATGCGTAACCAATATACCAATGACCAAGAATGATAGTAGATGTACGAAGGCATGTTGCAATTAGCATACTGTTAAAGCCAACAAGTAGATAAAGAGCAATCATGAAAATTATGTATTGTAATTGCCATGTTTTGTGAAGCCAGAGTATGGCTGAATCATTTAAATCCTCTTTAGGAATTTGATAGCGTGATAAATCTTTTGGAATAAAGGTGAGATGAAGATTCCAATAATAATCTGTTATTAATGAATGTTTATATTGAAAATACCTAGGACAGTCATTTCTGTTTTGCCAATAGTCTCTAAAGTAATGCTGTTTTAACCAATTCAATGGACTTCCCAATCCTGTTAATACAAAAAGATAGAGACTGATTTTTCTAAATGCTTTACTTGTTTTGTAGGATTTATGTATGACGCCTCTGTGCAAGCCAACAGAGTGACCTATACCTACTGTTAAGAATATACCTACTGTTAAGAATAAGAGTAAAATATTTAAAAAAATATCTTGTGTATTTAATGATGAGAAATCAATAAACAAGATTGGAAATAGCATTGTGTATAACCAAAGCGTTTTTATCCATGAAAACTGAATTTTTCCAAAGGGTGTTTTAAGGTTTTTATTCATTATTTCTGGACTTTATAGGTTATGAATAAATTATGAAGCGCAAGACAAATTGATGTAACAAAACACAAGGTTATAAGTTGTTGTCCAGAATCTAAAAAACCTTTATTAACAAGGAAGAATGTATAAAGTACAGATGCAACTAAAAATATGTAAATAAGGTAGTTTGTCTTAATAGCAGGTGACATTTCTTTAAAATGAAATCCAATTATTATCGTAAATAAAATCTGAAATGCACCTAAAATCATTAAGAAAAGTAGTGCATAGAAAGGTGTAAGAATAAGTATTAAGTTAAAGATAATTAATGTTATATTAAGCAGATAAATAACTCTTGTTGTTTTCATAATTCTATTATTTTAAAACTTTCAAAAAATATTGAAAGTTTGATTTAAAAAAATATTGTCTATTTGATAAGTTTAAAAACAGACTTGGTCAACCAGTTTTGTTTTTGGTCTACAAGTTTGTTCATTAGAATATCTAAATCATCTGTAAGTTCCTTTAGAGCTTTAGTTTGTTTTATTAATTCTTTAGTTTCGGCTGATCCGTTATCTTCAATAGAAGAGACCTCTTCTAAAACTTTTATAACGGGTTTTATTTCTCTTCGGCTACGCTCTTTAGCTACAATTCTCGCGAGTTCTTGTACGTCTTTTTCGGTAGTAAAAAACTCTTTACGCTCACCAGAAACTAAAACTTTTGTTACAATACCCCAATCCATAAGCTGTCTCAAATTCATGCTGGTGTTCCCGCGTGAAATTTTAAGATCCCCCATAATATCTTCCATAGAAAGCGGTTTAGTGGATATAAAAAGCAAAGCTTGTATTTGAGCCATGGCCTTATTAATGCCCCAAAGCGTACCTAAGCTTCCCCAAGTACTAATAAATTTTTCTTTTGCTTCTAAATATTCCATAACACAAATATATAAAATATTTTAAACTTTCAATAGTTATTGAAAGTTTGTTTTGAATTAAATATTGATTATGCTTTTTTTAATTAAAAATAAATAATAATATTATCTCGTAGTAAAAATCTTAATAAAACAATTAACATGAAAAAAATTATCTTAAAAAAAATCACTTTATTATTATTGGGAATTTTCTTTTTTAGTTCGTGTAGTAGTGATAGTGATAATGACGAACCAGAAAATCAGACACCCGAATATGCAATGACCTTTAAACTAAATGGTGAATTATTTGAAATAAATAATCCCTATGGAACAAATGAGTTTTCTCCAACTAATGTGTTTAGTGCTTATCCAATAGAGGATTATGTTCTTTTGCAAGCTAGAAATGGACTTTTTGGGTTGGTTGAGATTGATTTATGGTTAGAAAGGGATTTAATTATGGAGGATGCTGTATTTCAGGTAGGTGAAGAGAGTGATGAAAGCGCAACTCATATCAACTTAATAGATAACAGGAATAATTTCTTTGAGTCTACTACATCTGGTGAGGTTTCTATCTTAACTGTTGATACAACCAATAAAATAGTAACTGGTACATTTGAATTCACGACCCAAGATTTATACAGTCCAGGAGATACTACCATCAATGTTACAGAAGGTACATTCAATTTTGTATACGAAGAATAAACTTACTTTAACAAATCTACATTTAAATAAAACCTCAACAGAAATATATGTTAGAGGTTTTATTTTATGAGGCTTTTTTTTAAGCTTATTTCAACAACCCAGCACGTCTCAATAAAGCTTCAGGTTGAGGTTCTTGACCTCTAAACTTTTTGTACAAGTCCATTGGGTTTTCAGTACCTCCTTGAGAAAGGACAAACGTTTTAAATTTATCAGCGACAGTTTTGTTAAATATACCTTCTTGTTTAAAGTATTCAAATGCATCTGCATCTAAAACTTCGGCCCATTTGTAACTGTAGTACCCAGACGAATAGCCTCCTTGAAAAATATGAGAAAATGCTGTACTCATACAGTTTTCTTCTACTTCAGGATAAAGTTTTGTTTCGCCAAAAGCTTCAACTTCATGTGCTTTTACGTCTGTAATTTTTGTTGGGTCTACACCATGCCAGCTCATATCTAAAAGTCCAAAACTCAACTGACGTAAAGTTTGCATACCTTCATGGAAGGTAGAAGAGGCTTTTATCTTTTCAACTAGTTCCATCGGAATAACTTCACCTGTTTCGTAATGCGTGGCAAAGAGTTTTAATGACTCTTCTTCGTAACACCAGTTTTCTAAAACCTGACTAGGTAATTCTACAAAATCCCAATACACACTTGTGCCAGAAAGGCTAGGATAAGTGGTATTGGCTAACATGCCATGAAGTGCATGCCCAAACTCGTGAAACAACGTGGTAACTTCATTAAACGTAAGTAAAGAAGGTTTGCTTTTTGTTGGTTTGGTAAAATTACAAACGATAGATACATGCGGTCTTTCATTAATACCGTTTTTAATCATTTGCGGTTTGTAAGAGGTCATCCAGGCACCATTGCGTTTTCCAGATCTTGGGAAAAAGTCAGCATAAAATATGGAAACCAATTCACCTTCGCTATCGGTAACTTTATAAGTTAAAACATCGTCATGGTATTTGTCTATATCATCGATTTCTTCAAATTGAAGTCCAAATAATTTATTGGCAACAGTAAA